>NZ_FORE01000036.1:0-1710 GCF_900113915.1 Paenibacillus sp. UNC496MF | reverse complement strand
ACAGCTCGAACAGATCGAACGCGAGCTTCATCTCATTCTTGAACAAATTCCCTACGCGCGGAAGCTGCTTGAAATCCGAGGCATCCGTGCAACGAGTCTAGCTGGTGTACTTGGTGAGGCCGGCGATTTAAGCGGCTATTCGCACGGAAATGCGCTGCTGCGGCATGCCGGGTTAAATCTAGCTGAGGCCAGTTCTGGGAAGTGGCGAGGAAAGATGGTGCTCAGTAAACGAGGTCGGCCACGCTTGCGTCATTTCCTCTATCTCATGACGATGTGTATGGTCATGACGAACTCAGAGATCCGGGCTTTGCACCGTTACAATGTGGAGTAAAAGAACGTGAAGAAGATGAAATCCATCATGAAGTTATGTAGCAAAGTAGCGCGTTTGCTAGTCGGCCTGGCTAAGAGCAATGAGGCCTACGATTCCGCTCGCTTGTTCCCTCAGGCAGCCTAAAACCGCTCTAACCTCACCAGCTCACGCATTCGCAGGATGACAAGAAGCACGGAGTATCGGGAGACGTTACGCAAAAGGGCTCGGACCCGTTCCGTTAGAAAAACCGAGCTCCACCCCTTAGTTAGATGCGACGAAGGAATGAAAGGGCTATGACCCGTTGAGACATGGGAGCGAGAATCGCTAAGGCAAAGTGGAGACGTGCGTAAATGGAACAATATGGGTGAAGCTTGCTCACCTTTATTTACGCACGCCCTTTCGCTCCTTCCCAGCAACAAGCTCCAGCCTATCTTCTTCTTTCATTCTCATCCAAGGATGAAATCCTGCGAATTCATGAGCTTGAGTGAGGTAAGCGAATCATTTCGAGGGAGCTCAACAAAACTACCGAGAACAGGATCCGTATGAGTTTGTTACACAACGCGATGAGAGATTGCATCTTTTTGAGCGGATTTATCGGCCGTTTGGTGTAATACTCGTGTAAAGCCCGGAAGGCTACGTTTTTAGCGACCAACGGCATCATCACTCGAAAGAGCAAGGCACGAAGCCGTTTTCGGCCTCTCTTTGTAATCTTGGTCTGTCCTGTATGTGTACCAGATGAGTTTGTTTTCAAATTCAAACCAGCAAGCTTCGAAATCTGTTTGGGATGACGGTACTGGCTAATGTCGCCTACCTCGGCAAGGAATCCTGCGATGGTGTCTCTTCCAATCCCTTTCATAGCAAGCAATTGCGGCACATGTGGAATCTGTATGAGTAGTTCATCCAATCTTACTTTCAGCTCTTCGAACTTCTTATGAAGCCATTCGTACTGGGTAAGCAAGAGCTTAAGTTCCATTTTCGCTAACTCCGAGCCCGTTCTTACGCCGACTGAGCGGCTTGCTGCTTCCTTCAGAGCAATAATCCGACCTAGACCAAGCCCTCGCTTTGCAGCCTCTCTCAGGTGCTGTAGCAATGCTTCTTCCGGCACTTGAACAAGCTCGTGCGGCAGTAAATATAGGCTCAGCATTTGGATGGCAGATTTGCATTCCCAATCCTTAAATACCGTTAGAAACTCTGGAAAGTCACGATCTAGCCAGTTATGGACACGTGCTTGGATCACACAAAGGTCAGTTGTTAGGTGATCGCGAATCTTCATTGCTTCCCTCAGTTCCGCATAAATGCCCTGAGGAAGGCTTGGTACGGCGTATCTCCCATCTTTGACCAGCTGTGCAATAACCTTCGCGTCCTTGATGTCATTTTTAGTTGGAGAATTGTCGTCTAAC
>NZ_FORE01000015.1:0-213559 GCF_900113915.1 Paenibacillus sp. UNC496MF | reverse complement strand
AAATCATCATACGTAAATTTAATTGGTTGATCCACTAATTCTTCAATTGAAAGGTACCAGGTGTTCATATCGATTGTCGGGTATTCAAAATGATTTCTTACGTAAAATAATGGATTCGGTGTAAGGGTTTGGAGGTGAGCAACCATGGGGAATTCAAGATTTTCTGATGGGAAATAGGAAACCGGAACCAAATGAATGTCGCGCATGAACAAATCCACCTCTTCAGCTAAATATAAACAGAACAGCTCTAGAATTTATTTTTAGCAAAGAAACGTAATTTTAACCATCAAACCAGATTTCGTCATCTTGAGTTACAAAATGAAAATCGTAATGGACGATTAACTAAAGCTTAGTAAAACCGTTATGCTGCCAACGGAACCTTCCTGTCGTCTTTGGATTATCCGGTACGCATCGCCGTTCAGCCGCTTTCGGATCGATGCCCCGGGCCGTTGTCGCGGATCGTCAGCAACATCCGGCCGTCTTCCCACTTGCATCCGGATCTCCGACGGACGGGGACTCAGCTCCACGCCGTGGGAGAGCGCGTAATCGAGGAGAGGCAAAATAAAAAAACGTTTGATTTCTCAAGTTTTTTCGCAAATATGTCTCTCTTTTGTGTCCTTGGACATTCATCATTGCGGCCGGCGCACTTGTGCTGCCTAGGATCGCTGCAGTCATCCCTGCCAACCGTCGGGAATGAGATTAAGTTCTTGTCAATTTCGGAAATGGGATCAAGTTCTTGGCATTTGGTTTTGACAAGAACTTCTTTTGGATATTGGGTTATGCCATCGCCTTTACTTACTTTTGTCCCCTATCTGCTCGAAGTTGCTGGTATGAGCGAACGCTGGGTAAGCGTTGCGCTGTTTGCATACGGTATCGCTAGTCTGATCGGTTCTAAGGCAGGCGGATTCAGCACGGACAAATGGGGAGTGGCAAGACATTAACCGGAGGGATGCTGCTTAATATGGTTCTCCTGGTCGTCCGCTCCAACCCAGCAATATTATCTGATTACATTATCCCCGGAGGCATCTGGCATCATGCTTGGCTTGAATACTTCCGTACTTCAGTTCGCTATGGCGGCGGGTGCCGGAATCGGAGGTGTCATTATCGACCATATATCGCTGCACGCGATTATTCATTTGCAGAATAATAATTTCTTCATGATCGCTGCTGCACAGACTTGTCTGCATGCAGGAAGCCGACAGGCTCAGAAACGCGAAGCACGTACGACCAAGCATTTCTGACAGTTAAAGCTCATAAGAGAAAGGATATCCCCTCGATATCAGCGAGAAACGAGGGTTTTTTTATTCTAGCCTACGATTTGTTGCGCCTTTCGCAGGTAATTGCATAGCTGCTACAAGGCCGATACCGCTAGCGCCAGGTTGTCGTATCGTCTCCTCTATCCGGGTTATCGTTCTCTTCGGTTTCATGCGGGTTGGCCGATTTAAACCTTGCCGCATCCATCCCATCCATAATATTCATTTTGGATTCCTTCCCTTTGGTTATATTTTGAACTTTTTTATCCTTTCCAAATGGGAAGCCCATCATTCAGTATCAGAATTTGTGCAACAATTTAGGGTAAAGTGGAATGACTACATGTTATTAAGCATCTGAATTGCCTTTGTCCTTCGCTTCATTTCAAATTTTTTATACGCCAACACCGAAGCTAACAGGAATACAGATGCAACCAATGAAACTAATGGTAACGTCGTAACAATATCTTTTGGGAAAACAAACGGTAGCAGTGTAAAGCCGTACACTGCTGGCATGCGCATGCCGACAATACGCAACAGAATAAGCATCAAAATCATATCTAACAGCGTTACCACTATCCACGAATCAATAGAAATGTACAATAGCGTTCCGACAGCCGCAGATATTGTCAACGCAAGCCCTTGCTTAAAAGCTATCTTTCCGTTATACATCGGCTTCTGAAGTGACTCATACACAACAACGAGAATAGGCGGTATAACTGCGAGTTGTTGGTATCCAACAAGCCAGCATAACCCCATCCACACGAAAGTCAGCACTAAGAAAACGAACATATACTTGTAATGTATCTTAACTTTCTTCTCAAGTCCTTTATTTAATCCAAATACGAGAACCCCGAGCATTAATATGAAGGTTTCAATGAAAACCGATATAATAAATGACCATTCGTTTGCATTCACAACCAACGGAAGTAAACCCGTTGCAATGGACGGTGCTAAGTTCGATTGAATGATACGCATAAAGAGCATCAAGAGTACGATGGTCAGACTGACTTTTCCTAGATAAGGAATATTTAATTGATTCACCACGAAACCGATGGCACCAGTGATAGACGGTGCAAGAAAAATCTTCGAAGGTTGCCTGATCCATCCTGCTTCTCGATACACCCACATAGCAACCGCCATTGCAGCAGCTTCTGGCAAAATAAGTTGGTGATCTTTCAGCATCACCGCAGCCGTAATCATCGAGATAATAAATATAAAAGCAATGATATATGAATTAATCGTTACTTTCTTTGAAACAGCTGAATCCATATCTTACACTCCTTCGTTTTTTTGGTATTTTTTTGCCTCACAGGGTACATATCTTTGCTCTCTACATGCAGCTGCTCGACAACTAAGTGTAAGAGGAAATAACTAAGTATAGCGACGAAGGTCTTAGGATATTTTTAACAAGTATCCCCTATAGATGTATATAGCTTTATTTTTTGGATTAATAAGTCCTGACTTTGAAATCCTTCTAATTTCTCTACACGATATCCGTCTTTGAATATGATCAAAGTTGGGGTACTCGTTACACCGTACTCGGCTTCCAACTCCTTTTCAATATGGACATTCACCCTTGCGATTATAGCTTGATGCTTAAATTTTTCAGCCAATTCGTCAATGATCGGCAATTGCAACTTACAGTGTTCACACGAAGGTGCCCAGAACTCGACCAATGTCACTCCTTGATCAATATACTCTTGAAAATTGCTTTTTATTAAAGAGATAGCTTCCATGTAACAAACCTCCTTTTTATGCCTCTTCTCAAAGATACTTATTTAAACTCGCTTTTGTATTCCTGCTCCTCTGTGCTATAAATAAATATAGCTGCTCGACAAGTAGGTGTAAGAGGATATAACTAAGTATAGCGACGATTACTAATGAACAGAATAAGTTGATGAAACGGTTTTCTGCTTCCAAGTTTCACGATGAAAGGATTAAATAATTATGATTGATAATGTGGATCTCAAGATACTGGCTTTATTAAGGGAAAACTCAAGAATACAATGGAAGGATATTGGTAAAGAAATACACATGACCGGGCAGGCTGTGGGAAATCGCATTCGAAGGTTAGAGGATTTGGGTATCATTGAACAGTATACGATTGCGACAAATAAGGCGAAACTTGGACAGCCTGTGACTGCATTTATTAACGTTTTTGTGGATTCAGCCAATCATCCAGCATTTCATACGTTTTTCAATGCGGAAGAGGCGATTTCCGAAGTACACCGGATCAGTGGGGATGGATGCTCTTTTTTGTTGACCGCACACTGTGCCTCAAATGAAGAAATGGAATTACTTCTTAACCGCATCTTAAAATATGGCCACTATCGTGTTAACCTATCAATTGAAAAGTTAAAGTCCTAAAGTGTTCGGTTTCGAGTAGGTATGTCGTCATATAAATTCGCGATCGGCCAAAAAGCCAAATCATCAAAAAACGCTGTAAACGGCAAAAAGCTTTCTTCCGGACAAGGCTCGGAAGAATGCTTCGGTACATGGAACATTCGGAACCGTTACATTGATGCCCGCCTGCGTTAACACATCAAACATCCCAATAATAGCCGATTTAGTAGCAGCATAAATATTTATTTTAATACTTTAACGTACTACTTCACAAAAGTCGCGCCTTTATTTGACCCAAGTGGACCTCGTCTTCCGCAAGCTCATGGATCCGAAGTGGCTCATGCTGCAGAACATGACGATGAAGCAGGCGTTGATGGACTTCTACAAGTCGATGAAGCACCAGGTTTTCTACGAGAAATGGTTGGACGAAGACGATACCGAGATGGGCGCGTATTTCGATGCCCTGATCGCGCGCATGCGCGCGTATGAATGAGAAGAGCCTCCTTCGCTTGGCGAAGAAGGCTCTTTTTGTTTATCGATTTCGTGGATGCGATCTCCTGTTAAAGCAGCTTAATCAGCGCTTCCAGCTCATCGACCAACGTTTTTGCGCGTTCGAAATCAGTCTCTTTTAAAGCCAATTCGATTTTCATTTCAACGGTTTTTTTATGTTGTTCCGCTTCGAGATAACCCTGATCGAAGTGACGGGCATAAATCATCTGCCTGAATTTTCGCATGCTCATTTTTCGGATCGTCTTCTCTTCGATGATGAGGACGTAATCCATCCCGTTTACAACCGAATAGAAATCATGCGAGATCATGAGAATCGCGCCTTTATAATCTGCGACGGCTTTCTCCAGCGCGAGCTGCGAATAAGTGTCCAGGTGGCTTGTCGGTTCATCGAGAAGCAACACGTTTGCTTTGCTGGCCGAAACTTTAGCCAACTGCAGCATGTTTTTTTCCCCGCCGGATAACGATTCTATCTTCTGATCCACGATTTCGCCTTCAAAGCCGTAATGCAATAGGTACGATCGAATCTCATCATACGCGTTAAACCCGGCAGCGATGAATTCTTCGAGAATGGTATTGGAGTCCGTTAGCATTTCGCCCTGAAGCTGCGATAAATAGGCCACTTTAGCATCGGCGTGGATAGTAATGGCAGCGTGATGATTGGTGAAGATATCTCGAAGCAACGTCGTTTTGCCGGTACCGTTCGGACCGATAATGGCGACTTTATCCGTGGATTTTAGCTCAAAGTCAACCTTCTCCAACAGCAGTTCATCGAAGGCAACGCTATAATCGCCGACCTTGATAACCGTGCCGTCCTCAATCTCATGATCCATCCCGAAACGGATCGCCGGCTGCTTGATCGCAACGAATGGCGCTTTGATCCTGCGCGCCTCCAATCGCTCTTGAAACCTGACTCTCGCTTTTAACGCTTTCCCCCTGGAGGCTTCCGAATTATACGTTGCAATCACTCTTAGGTTATGGATAATTCTTTCGTTTCGCTCGCTCTCTTCTTGCTCGGCGACCGCGAGCTCCTGCAGCTCCACCTTCGTCTGAAGCAAGGAGAAATGATAATCGATATAGCGCCCCTCGAACTCTTGGATCTCCGTGTTCTCCAGGTGCAGAATTTTGTTGAAGCAATGATTCAATAGATAGCGGTTATGCGTCACGACGAGCAGGATTCCTTTGTGCGCATGAATCAGCTTTTTGAGCGCGTTCAGGTTTTCGAAGTCCAGGAAGACATCCGGTTCGTCCATGATCAGAACGTCCGGACGGAGAAGCATTTCCTTCATTACTTGAACAAGCTTGAATTCCCCGCCGCTCAGGTCGGCTACCCGATGATCTTTCAGCCGCATAAGGTTGGCCAGATTGAGCTTCTTGTTCAGGCTGCTTTCAAAATCATCCCCGCCGATCGCATCCAAGGCGTCTAAGGCCAGTTGATACTGTTCCAATAACGGATCCATATCCGATGCGGTTTCCATTTCCGTGCAAATCGCCGTGATCTCATGTTGAATCTTAATGAATGCTTCCGCGATATATTCAAAAACGGTGGTTTCCTTCGTTTTGTCCAGCTGCGGGAATTGACTGACATGCCCGATTTTGCAAATCGGGTCGATTTCCAGCACGCCTTCGAACAAATAGCTGTCGGGATCCATCAGGATATCGATCAGCGTGCTTTTCCCGCTGCCGCTTGTTCCGATAAAAGCGCAATGCTGGGCCTCTTCTAACGTAAAGCTAATGTTTCTATAGAGTTCTTTTTGCGGAAAAGAGAAGGATAATTTATCGACTTTTATCATAGCAGACCTTTCTTACGAGCTAAAATGGCGACCATTGGCGAATGTATTGCAGAGCATGGATTTAAGTTCACCGTTGATAGCGTAACACTGTTTACAACCAACTACAATCGGATTCGACTCCCATCCCTTGGGGGGCGAAGGTCAGCATGAAAAAGGAGCTTATCGCGATAGCGACAGCTCCTTCTTTTCAACGGAATCCGTTCTTATTCATCTGCCGTAAGCGCAAAGCCGTAGATATGGACTGCCCGGCCTTCATCATTGTATAGACGCAATGCATTGCTGCCCGCCTGCAACCGGATGCGGATCTCCCGCTGATCGATGATGCTCCAAGTCGGGAAATCCCAGCCGTCCGTGGTGTGCAAATTCGTTCTGTACGCATGGGCTCCGTTCACTTCGACGCTGAGGTCTCTGCTTTCCCCCGCGCAATAGTCGAAGCGCATCAGATAATAGCCGTCCTTCGGCAGCAGGATCGCGTCGAATTTAATCTCGCCCCCATTGCCAAGGCCCGTAACCTTTTCTCCGCCCGACGCATCCACGACGAATTCCGCGCCGCCGCTCAAGATGCCTTGTCCAACGGGAACATACAATTCTTGCGGCGGTTTGTTAGCGATAAGATGGATTTTTTCCAACGCGGGCACGGATCCTTCGATCCGTTCGATGGACAATGCGTTCTCGCCGCCCGAGAAGGGAAATACCACGTCTATCGTCCTAAATATCTTCACGGACCCGCTTTGCGGCATTTCCTTTTCCACTTGGTTGACTCCGTCGCTAATCCGCACCTTCCAAGGTTCTTTGGACGCGTAGAACAGCCTGATGGTTTGCGGCTCGGCCGTTGTTTTCACGGAGAACACGAGACGGCCGTTCCGATTCAGCAATACGGCTTGCTGTTCGTTTTCATAGACGACAGGTTCGGCCCCTTGCCGCGTTTGTGCCTCTACCGCCGGATACTCCGATCTTGCATCGCTCATATAGCCGGATTCAATCCCTCTTGGCAATGGCAACATCTCTTGGGCGATATAAATCCCGGCGCCTCCGCTTTTCTTCAGCGGAAGTTCGATCATGGTGTCGCGCGTTACTTGGCAGCGTCTTACTTTCATCATTTCGCCGCTGGAATCGTCCTCGTAAACTTCGGCCGCGAATTCGCCCTCGGGCAGAAAATCCATTTGCAGGCGCACGATCATCGCTTCGTTCGTGATGCAGCCGATCAGCCATTCTTCTCCCGAGCGGCGCATAATGGCGGCATGATGACCCGGAAATCCGGACAGCACCTTGACTTCATCGTAGACGGGCTTCATGCGGCGCAGGAAATCCGTCCCTCGCCACGCTTCCAGATAATAAATGGAAGCGGCAATGTGCGCAGCGCCCGATTCAAATACAACCGAAAGCGCCATCTGATGCGCTAACGTCGTATTGCGGTTCTTGTTCGAGAATCCGGTCGGCGTATAATCCATCGGACCGACCACGTTGCGCGTAAACGGAACCGTACAATTGTGCTCGGCGTTCGGCAAGTCGCTCCACATATGGTGTTCAAGTCCCAATATGCCTTCCGCCGTCAGAAAATTCGGCCACGTGCGTCCTTCGCCCATGCATTTGGTTGCCCCATGGAAATTGATCATCAACCGATGCTCGGTCATCATATCGGCAATCATCTCGTATTGCCACATCGTGTGCTGGGAATCGTTCTGGAAGAAGTCCACCTTGAGTCCGTCTACCCCGCAGCTCGCCCAGAGCGGAATCTTCTCCCGTGCTTTCTCGGGCGTATCGATATACTGCATGGCGCTCCACAGCCATACGACGATCCCTTTCGAATGGGCATAATCGCACAACTGTTTCAACCACGTCATATCCCAGTCCGCGTCCACGGTGAGTCCTTCGAATCCGACCCCTGCCGCATAATCCACGTAACGTTTTTGCTCCGTGTACAGCTGCGCGCTGTTCATGTATTCCCACCAACCCCATAAACAACGCCCCGGTTTGATCCAGCTCGTGTCTTCCATTGCGGAAGGCGGATTCAAGTTATAGTTGATTGTCGTGTTCACCAATTCGTTCAAATCGTCCGTCGCCACGATGACGCGCCAAGGAGAGAAGAACGGCAGCTTGCAGGAGAGCGGCTTTCCCAGTTCTTCCGGGGCGAACTCCAAAGACATCTTGCGTTCTCCGGCTCCGCGCAAGTGACAAGAACAATAGCTGCCGTGCGTGTTATACACCTGTGCTTCCGTAAGCATGACCCAACCGCCGTTGTCGGCATGGAACAAGCTCGGCATTCCGTAGTCCCTGCCCGCTTTGTCTTCCCATCCGGTATGGTCATACGTTGCTTCATAGCTGCTATTCAACTGCTGCAGCCACAAATCGCCGTAGGTCTCCGCCAGATTAAAATCGGTTGCCTCGCGCATGACTTGCATAGGTTCTTCTGCATCGGACAGTACTTGATAGCGGAAAGCAGCCCCGTCGTCATACGCGCGGGCAACCAGCACGAACGTATACGCTCCGCATTCGAACCATAACGTCATTTCATTCGCGTGATTCCCGTAAACGGCTTTTTTCCCCGCGGGTATCGAATAGGTCTCGTCCACGGTAGCGCGAGTCTCCGTTATGAAACGAAAGCCTTTCGTGAAATTGCCCAAATCGCTTTCGAACCCGAGCTTGCTTTGCTCGATGACGGCTTTGCCATTGCGCTCGACGGCGTACCGTAACGCTTTTTCCGAATCTTCCACAATCGTGATGCAGACAGCATGATGAGGCGAATACAGTTTCCACATAGATACGATCTCCTGTCCTTGAAAAGAATTTCACGCACTCGGAATGACGGGGCAGGGTGCGAATTGTCGCACGCTGCCCCGTCATAAAAGCGATGTTCTTCGGTATGGCGAGATGCTTATTTGCTTTCGGCAGTCTTGTACAGTTCCATACGCGTCTTATAGTTATTCGAGTAGATATCTTCGATTTTCACTGCGCTGTTCGCATCGATTTCGGCAATCATTTTTTTGTACATGCCATCGATTTCATCATTCGATTTTGCATACACCATCGCGGAGAAGCTGCTGTCCATAATATCCTTGATTTTTTGCTCGCTCAAGGCGTCAGGCGTGCCGCTCTTTGGACCGAGATCATCGTATAGCGCGGTATCCCACGTGGAACCTGCCATGGATTTCAATGCATGCTGATTCACGTTATCCCTGTTGTAACGGAACATTAAGTCATAAGGCGTGCCGTCTTCGCCCAATCCATTGCGAATCATCCAGGTCCACTTGCGCGCGCCCGTCGTTTTCGAGAACTCCGCCCAATCCTTGCTAATCGCGTCCAACGCTTCCTGCGTCGGTTTATGAACGCCGTTCTCCATATTCCAGTTCATGCCTTCTTTGCCCCACATCAGCAAATATTGGCCTTCTTCGCTGGCCAGGAAGTCCAAGAATTTGATCGTTTCTTCCGGATGCTTATTCGCTACCGTAATGCCGACGCCGTCCCAACCCAGAGAACTACGAGGCCCGTAGGTTGTCTTGTCCGGATCGACGCCCGGAGCCGTTACTTTGAACGCGTAGAACAGATGATTCGTATCCTTGCCGTATTGCGTGCGGAATGCGCTGTTGGCTTCGTTCACGATACCGCCGCCCGTTGCAAAAACGCGTCCGCTGGCCGTTTTCTGTTCGAAATTTTGCGCTTTATTGATTCCCCACTCGCGGTCGAGCAAGCCTTCCGTGTAGAGCTGGTTCATGAATTTGATCATTTCCAAGTAACGGGGATCTCTGACGATGAATTCAAGACGGCCATCATGCTCATAATACGTTTTCATTCCGTACATCGCCTTGAATGAACCGATAATGGCGGGCATTTGATCCGCGTTCACGGTCATCGGTATGGAAGGTTTTCCGTCTACGTCGGGGTATTTCGCCTTGAACTTTCTCAGCAGATCCAGGAATTCTTCCTGCGTAAAGGAGTCCCCGGCCTTGGCGCGTTCGCCGTAGCCGAACTCTTCCAGGACATCCATGCGCATGCTGATTGCCCAGTTCGGATCCGGATCCAATCCGTACCAGTTGTTCAAATAATAATTCTTGCCATCCTCGTACACGCTTTTGGATAGCACGTCGCCGTAGCGCTTCTTGATATTCGGAGCATACTTGTCGATTAAATCGTTCAGCGGAATCAAGGCTCCGCCGGCAATGTATTTGTTCAAGGTAGCTTCGCGTCTGTCAATCAGGGCAATATCGGGCAAATCCCCGCTGACCAGCATCAAATTCAGTTTTTCGTCCGGATTGCCGGTGGGCTGCTGGATCTCGATAAACACGCCCGTACGTTCCGTGATCTCCTTCGCTACGGGGTTAGTAAACGGATCGCCCACGTTTTTGTCGAACAAGGTCAACGTAATGGGCTTCTTCGGCGTTTCTTTCACTGGCTCGCTTGCTGCTTCGTTCGCGGGTTTGTTCGATTTTTCGGCTTCGGATGCGTTATTGACCGCATTTTTGTTTCCTGAACTGCACGCGCTCAAGAGCATAACGCTTGCAATTACCCCTGCCAAGATGAGTCTTTTTTTCATTGAGATCCCCCTCATGGAATGAAATAGCCTTTATTTTAACCACCGTCCGACCGGACGAAGCTTCGGAAAGATGGCGAAAATACATTTTAGGATTCGTCGTCTTAGCCTTTCACGGACCCGATAAGCATCCCTTTTAGAAAATATTTTTGCAGCAACGGATATAAAAGAATGATCGGCAGCGTGGCTACCATGGTCACGGCCATCCGGATCGTCTCGCTGGAAACCGGCATTTTCCGCTGTTCATTGGCAAGCTGCTGCGCCTCGTTCAACATATCGTTCGTCTGGTACTGATTCAGAATTTTCACCAACACGGCCGACAATGTCTTCAAAGAAGCGGCGTAGGTATAAATATAAGAGTCGTACCAGGCATTCCAATGGCTAATGGCCGAAAACAAGGCGATGGTCGCGATCACCGGCGTGCACACGGGCAGAATGACTTTCACGAAAATCTGAATATCGTTTGCGCCTTCCATTTGTGCCGCCTCCTCCATTTCCTTGGGCAAGCCCTCCATGTAGGTACGAACCAATATCATCCAAAACACGCTTATCACCCCGGGGAAAATGAACACCCAAAAGCTGTCGATGAGATTAAAGCTGCGCACGATCATATAGGTGGGAATCAACCCGCCGCCGAAGTACATCGTGAATATAAAAAACAAGTTGATTCCGCGCCAGCCCACGAGATCTCTCTTACTAAGCGCATAAGCCAGCATCGAGATGCAAGCCAGCGTAAGCGGTACGCCAATGACCGTTCGACCGACCGTCACCAGGATGGAACTCAGAATTTCCGAATCCTTCAGAACGGTTTTGTAACTGTCCAGACTGAATTCATTCGGCCACAGCATAAATCGTCCGTACGTAGGGTCGGACGCATCGTTCAGGGATAACACGAAAATATGCCAGAACGGAAAGAACGTAATGATAAACAAGCAGATCAAAAATCCGTAAACGAATAGATTTCCCGCAATCGCCGCCGGCGTATAACGTTGTAACCGGTTACTTATTGCGCTAGACTTGTTCACCCGTGCAACTTCGTTTTCCATCTCTTGCTCCTTCCTGCTGCCTATCCAGCCTAGAACAGTCGCGTTCCGCTCATTTTTTTAGATAAACTGTTGACCGAGAGCACCAAGATAAACGCTACGACCGATTTGAACATGCTGACGGCAGTCGCAAACGAGAACATGCCATTCTGAATGCCGTACCGGAACGCATAGGTATCGATCACGTCGGAATACGACCTGTTCAGCGAATTGCCCAGTAAGAAATATTGATCGAATCCGGTATTCAGCAAGTTGCCGATGTTTAAAATCAGAAGAATAATAATCGTCGGCCGCAGCATCGGCAGTAAAACATGCCAGATTTGCTTCAAACGACCGGCGCCGTCCACTTTTGCCGCTTCGAATAGCTCCGTCGGAATGGCCGCGATGGCCGCCAAATACATAATGGAATTATATCCCATTTCTTTCCACGCATTAGACAAAGCAATGACGATCCAGAACAACTTTCCTTCCTGCATGAACAGAACGCCTTGTTCGACGAAGCCGAGTTTAATCAACAATTGATTTATCGGCCCCTCAGCCGACAAAAAAGTAATGACGATGCTCGCGGCAACAACCCATGAAATAAAAAACGGCATATAGGAGGCTGTTTGTACCGTCCGTTTGAACCAATTTGTTCTCACTTCGTTCAACGTGATGGCAATCACGATCGGAACCATAAATCCTATGGACAGCGTTAACACGCTCGATACCAACGTATTGCGCATCACGCGCACGAAATCTTGCCCAGAGAAGAAGTACTCGAACCACTGAAATCCCACGAACTTCGCTTTAAAAAGAGAGCCCCAGAAATCCCCCAAGGTAGGTTTGTAGTCGATAAACGCCATGTACAAACCAGCCATAGGCGCATAAGCAAACAACACGGCCCATATAACGCCCGGAATCAAAAGCAAAAACAAAAATCGCTGCCGAAGCATTCTTTTTATGGTGGGATATTTCAGCAGCGGTGTTTTCTCGTTGCTTCCATCGACATCGCATTCCATTCTCCCGACTCCTCATATCCAAATTAGGTTTATGAGTTCATCTTAGGGTATCCCGCATGCTTTCGCTATCTCTCGATATTCCGATTTATATTTGAAAAAAACGAACTTTCGTTTTGTCCGTTTGACGGAAGCTATTCTAATTGACAGTCCATATACGCGAATTTATACTTTGTTCTAAGTATCGGAATTATCGTGCGATAACGAAACTATATCCGCGGAGGCTCAATGCATGTACACGATAATCATAGTGGATGACGAACGGCTCACCTTGGATACCCTTGCCAATTATATCGAATGGGAACGAATGTCCTGCCGCGTCATTGCTACTGCGAACAATGGACGAGATGCATTGAATAAGATCGAAGCCCTCCAACCGGATATTCTCATGACCGACATCAAAATGCCCGTCATGGACGGCATCGAGCTCTGTAAACAAGTACATGCTCGCTTTCCTGCGATTCAGATCGTATTTCTCAGCGGATACAATGAATTTGAATACGCTTGCGCCGCGCTGCAGCATGGCGCCTGCGGCTATTTGCTGAAACCGGTCGACAACGAGGAACTGGCTGCCACGATGAAGATGGTCCATCAACGTTGCGAAGAGCAGAAAAACCGTCTCAACTCCACCGTGATCACCGCTGGCGAATATATGCGCGAACTTCTCCAGATCGGCGGCAATCTGCTCTCCGGCTTAGCGGATGAAGTGACGTCTATCTACAACCGCTATCTACATCTTCCCGCCGAGAACAAAACCTTCTACTTCGTATTTGTCAGCATGGACGAGCATGCGCTGTTGGCCGAGAATCCGCTTGCTATCGATGCGCCTCCCGGTGATTTTTCCACCGCGGAAAGATTGGAATTTTTCATCGCCGGCTTGCCCAGCTGTATTCCCGGCGTGCTGACCAAGCTGCGCGACGGCCAATGGATCTTCGTCACGCAGGAGGCGGACAGTACCGCGTTTACGCATTGGCGGAATCAGTCCGAGCATGCCGGGCGTTGGATCTCCCTTTTCCTGACAAACTCCCCGCAAACCCTGCTTTCCTTTACGAAAAAATGGCCACATATGCTGAAAATACGCAATTATCTGGTTGCGACCCACGGCACGGGATTGATGAACGACAGCTGGGAGAACATGAACGTTACCTGGCGCAAGGAACCCTTTCCCCAAACCAAGCACCTGATTGCCGCCGTACAGCAAAACCGCAGAGACCAAGTCGAAGCATGGCTCCATGATTTTTACGATGGCGGTCTGCCCCCCGGAAATGTCAGCCAAGTTTTTGTAGAGACCATTTCGGTGTTTGACGCCGTGCTGTCGGCGACGGGGGCCAACAACCGCCATTTGCAAGAAATGATCGAAAAAGACGCCAAGTTTCTCGGACGCCTTTCCCTGATGGAAAGCATGCAATCCATGAAAACGCATATGCGGCAAATCCTAAACCTGATGATGGACGAACTGCAGGCCTCTCCCGTCGACCGGCATATCGAGATCGTCAATGAAGTGTGCAGCCTCATTCGAAAAAATTATGGACAGGTTATTTCGGTGGATGAGCTGGCGGAGCTTATCTTTCTTTCACCTAACTACCTCCGCACGATTTTCAAGGATATTACCGGAAAAACCTTGCTGGAATACGTCACTCAGATCCGCATGGATAACGCTTGCATCTTGCTGCAGGAAACGAATATCAGGATTCATGAGATTGCCAAACGAGTCGGCTTCGAAAGCCCCTCTTATTTCGGCTCGACCTTTTTCAAACGCACGGGGCTCACGCCTAATCAATACCGTACGCACGCGAAAAAGGGATCCCAGCCATGAGTACGCCGAAAAGGCTTTTCCAAAATTTATCTCTGTTGCAGAAGCTGCTGCTCATGTTTCTTACGGTCACGATAACCCCTCTATTATTCATTACGGTGTTCTTCTACGATCGTACGGAGCAACGGCTGTTGGAATTGACCTACGAAAATATGTCCAGCAGCAACCAGCAAATCAACAGCAACGTCAATGCGCAATTGGATAGTCTTCGCCAAATTTCATCGCTCGTTTACACGGATGAACCTTTGCAGGTTTATCTGACGCAAACCTACACGTCCGATTATTCTACCGTGGAAGCCTACCGATATATCGATGGCCTCTTATACAGCATGCTGACCGCGAACAACAACCTCGCTAGCATCAACCTTTATGTATACAATGAATCGCTTCCGGAGGATGGTCTGTTTCTCAAACATATCACCCCCGAGAATCTGCCGATTCAGTATCTCGTTCAACTGCAACAAACCTACGGCAACAATATATTCAGCAACGTGATCCAGGACAAAAAAGGAAAAAACGTGATTTATCTAGGGCGAATTCTCAACTATAACAATCAAAACCAACATTACGGGATGTTGACGATCGGTCTCAACGAAGAACTGCTTTACCGGTTAATCGAGAAAGAAGAGCAAAACAAAAGCGTCTACTTGCTCAATGAAAACAATCAAATCATCTCCGCATCCGATAAATCGCTCTTAAACCTGCCGTTCAGCGAAGCGATCGGCCCCGACTTGTCCAGCAATCAAAAAGTCGTCACCATAAACGGACAGCCCAATTTGCTGGTGTATAACACCATGCAGCATGGTTGGAAAACGGTTTCCCTCACGCCAATCGACGAAATCATGCGTTCATCTCGTAAGACGGCCATGCAAATCGTCGTCATTGCGCTTTTTAGTCTCGGCCTGTCCCTCTTAATGATCGTGGTCATCGCCAACTATTTTTCGCGCCGCCTGCGCAAGTTAAACCGTCAAGCTTTGAAAGTAGAGCAAGGAAATTTCATCATCTTGCCCGATGATTTTAGCAAGGACGAAATCGGTCAATTAGGCACGGCTTTCAATAAGATGAGCGCCCGTCTCAAGGAGTTGATCGATACGCTGTACGTCAAGGAACTCGCCAAGCGTGACGCGGAACTTTATGCCCTGCAAAGTCAGATCAATCCGCATTTTCTGTATAATACGCTGTCGGGCATTTCCTCTCTGGCCATCCAAAACAGCGATGTGGAAGTCAGCAAAATCGTGAACCATCTCGCAAGATTCTATCAAGTCTCGCTGAATATGGGGCATCAATTCATTACGCTCGAAAAAGAACTTGCCCTTACCAAACACTATCTGGCCATCCAGCATATGCGCTTTGACGACAGCTTTATCGAACACTGGGAAGTCGACCCCGACTTGGCATCCCATGAAACGTTAAAATTGTTGCTGCAGCCTTTTGTGGAAAATGCCATTAATCACGCCATAGACGAAGATCATACCTGCTTGAACATTACCATTCGGGTGTATCAGTCCGTACATGCCGGCGTTCCAACGCTCTTGCTTGAAATCGAAGACGATGGCTGCGGTATGCCTCCCGATCAAGTAAGAACGCTGTTATCCAAAAAATCGAAAGCCGGGTATGGGATAAAAAACGTTCATGAACGCGTGCAGCTCGCTTACGGACAAAACTACGGGGTAACCATTCGCAGTGAAGTCGCAAGCGGCACGAAAATTACTATCATGCTGCCGTTACAACTTTCCGATAGAATTCAAAAGATATTGTGATAGATTATCGCTCTCCATTCCCTCGATAATGGAGTCAGCGATCGGTCCTAGCGTGAAAAGGAGGGGTATAAAATGAAAGCGTTTGCCCAACCGGCCTTTGCAAAACAAGCCTGCACTTTTAATTTCCTGCAGACCGATGCTATGACGCTATTGGGCGGGCATTCGCAGATGATGGGCGAATAATCGAGGAGGGAAAATAATGTCTTTTAAGACAGTAGTCAGTTTCCTACTGGTATTGATCATGATCCTTACGAACGTTCCTTCGGCTTTCGCGATTGATGCCGGCACGCAGCAAACCACATCGTCGGGGGCGAGGATGTTAAAAATAGTATTCGTTCAAATGTTGCGGCATCGTTCGAGTATGTTAATAACCACAGACGATCGCATCTGTCCGGCTGTCATCCTGTGATCGTTTGATTTTAATGTCCGTTCGCTCTCAAATTTGCAACAGTACGATCTCAATGCATAACCAACCCAGCCGACATTTGATTTAGTGGAACATCCTGAAGAATGCCATCTACCTGAACGTAAATAAACCAGAGTAATTCGGAAAAAACTCGGGGACCAGAACGAAATAGTACCTTTACATCTGCTTAACGGTCGATTCTCTGACAATCAACCGAGGTTCCAAGACGATTCTTTCTAAGGCTTTTGACTCATCACCGATACGAAGTATCAGCTTCTCCACTGCAATACGACCCATTTCCGCCACTAGATTTGAAACTGAACTTAGTTTTGGGGTAGTTAACGTACACCATGGGATATTGTCGATGCCGACTACAGCCACATCCTCGGGCACGCGCAAACCAAGACTGATTAGACCTTGAGCGACTCCGATGGCCACGAGATCATTGGCGGCGAACACCGCATCCGGTTTTTCATTTAAATTGTAGAAATAACGAGCCGCTTCTAAGCCTGTATCAATCGCCAGCCGTTCGCCGTTATACACGAAGGAACTGTCGAACTCCATAAAATGAGAGGCTAGCGATTGCACATAAGCCGAATACCGCGCTCCGCGATGCAGCGTTGTGTTACCCGCATACGCAATCCGTCTTCTGCCGATGCGAATCAGATGATCCATCGCTAAATAGCCTTCGTTTTCTCTAAGTCCGACCCAGTCTGCAGAAATATCTTCTGCGTAATTTCCAATTAAAGCAACGGGGACGGCTGATTCTTTTATCACCTTTGCTAACGTTTTGGGATGGCTGATTGAAAGCAGCACGATACCATCCACACGCATATCGCTTGCTTCCTTAATGACCGCAATCTCTTCGGACGGATTCCCATAGTGATTGATTAAAACCAACCGAAAATTATTTTCCTTCGCCACTTGTTCGGCGGCCCAAGCAAGCTCCGGGTAATACGGGTTGCGGATATCGTCAATGGCTAACGCAATTTGCCGGCTCAGTTTGGTCTTTAAGCTTCGCGCCGTGATATTGGGCGTAAAGCCGAGTTCTTCGATCACCCGGTTCACCTTTAATTTGGTATGAGGTTTAACACCGGAAATATTATTAATAATTCGAGAAACAGTAGATTTGGAAACCCCCGCCTTTCTAGCGACGTCATCGATGGTTACTTTAGATTTCGTCTCCAATTGCTTCCCCGCCCCCTTTCCGGACAAAATTCGAATTTGATTCAAGATGCCTCTAGGACGTCCTAATATTACCACACCAGAAACAATAACAGTCCACCGAAAAGGTTACAACGTTTTGGATACGATAGTTATGCAAATTGACCCGATCCAGGCTTACCTTCTCCCGATACCGACTATTCCTTTTCCTCGATAACCGTCGATGGCCATTTAGGTGATTGGTCGAGAAAGCCTCGCGGCACGTGTTCAGCCTCCTCATAGTATACCAGGCCGTCGCTATTCAGCGCTTCCTCTAGTCCGTAAGCGCGGTAATGCGCTTCTAACTGCTCCCGGCAGCTGCGACACAGCTCCGGATACTGCGCCGAGATGTCGTTGAACTCGTCCGGATCTTCCAGCAGATCGAACAAGTTCTCCTTACCGCCGTTGGCATGGTAAATGTATTTGTACCGATCCCAGCGCAGCATCGTCTTAAACAACCGGCCTCTGCCGATCTCCGCGAAAATTTTCTCGCGAGTAGGTTGTTCCGGCCATCCCGCCGCAGGCAGCAAATTCACACCCGAGGAAGCGGCCGGCACCTCTCCCCCAGCGGCGCTGATGAAGGTGGCGTAAATATCCTGCAGCAAAGCAAACTGATCCCGCCGCTCTCCTTGCGGAAGCGCCCGCGGCCAACTGACAATCAGCGGCACCTTGGCCGACATCTCATAATAGGTACGCTTGCCATACGAATAATGATCGCCCAGCATTTCCCCGTGATCCGCCGTGAACACGATCAGCGTGTCGTCGATCAGACCGCACGACTCCAGCGTATCCAGAATTTTACCGAGCTGCTTATCCATCTGGGATACGCAGCCGTAATAATAGGCCCGCATCTTCAGCTCGTCCTCGCGGCTGAGGCTGTCGATTCCGTTCACCTTGTAGTCGTTCATGACTTCAATCCAGGCGTCGTCAGACGTCCGTTCATGCTCCCGGCGCTTGGGCGGCGGCACTTGATCCGGCGCGTACATCGTATCGTATGGCACGCATGGGTCGAACGGCGGATGCGGCTTAATAAACGAAGCGAACAGGAAAAACGGCCGGTTGCGGTTCTGCCGGATGACGCGGCATGTCGTATCCGCCGTCCAGGCGCTAGTATGCAGATGCTCGGGCAGCTCAGAGATTTGCGGAACGTAATAAAGCTCGCTTCGTTTGCCATGCGGTTCGAGCACATGACCGTAACCTTGCGCCCGTAGAAATTGCAGATATTCGTCGTCGTCGAAGTGAGATGGGACCTCCTCCGACAACAGCATCCGATTAAAGCCGTAATGCCGACGCGCCGGGTGAAAATGCATTTTCCCGACCGCACACGTGTGGTAGCCCTGCTGGCGGATCAGCTCCGGCAACGGAGCTTCAATCTTCCTGGACAAGCCTTCGTTCTTAAGTAGACCGATTTCGAACGGATTAAGCCCGGAGATCAAGCCGTGCCGCGCAGGCACGCACACAGGCGTCTGGCTATAAGCCTGATCGAAGACGACCCCCATCCGAGCCAGCCGGTCGATATTCGGTGTCTTTACAAACTCGCTGCCGTAGCAACCCAGCACGTCGTAGCGCAATTGGTCACACATAATAAGGATCAGATTCGGTTTCCGGTTCATCTCTTATCGTTCCTCCTTTGACCAAATACCAGGCGCGCCTTCCCAATAGGGGAATTCCAACTCGTCTTCAAACGCGCCTTGCTTAATCAATTCCTTGCATTCGGGATCAGTCATTGTCAGCGTATAATCCTCGCCATTCGGGCCGATTAAGCCTAGATCATGCTTCGCTCGCAGCGACACCGCCTCCGGATCGACGATGGTCCGCAGCAGCGCCTCCATCCGGTCTAGCAAGTCGTGATACTGCTCGTCTTCAGCCAGATCGTGCATCTCCTTGGGATCTTCCCGAAGGTTGAACAGCGACGGACGGTCATTAACGTAGTACGTGTACTTGAAGCCACCCTTGACAAGCAAGTACCAGTCCTGTTTAAAAAAGTTTCCATGATATTCGGAGAAGGCATAGTCTGGACGACCCGGCTGCTCGACGCCCTGGAGAAGCGGAAGCCAGCTGCTTCCCGGACGATCCTCCTCTGTCTCCAACCCGGCGATTTCCATAATCGTCGGATAGAGATCAACAAGCGTCACGGGATGATCAATGCGCTGACCGCCAGGCAGTCCTGGCCCCTTAACGATCAGCGGCACGCCGACCGAGCCGTCGTAGCTGCACTGCTTGTAGAACAGACCATGCTCGCCTAAGTTTTCGCCGTGATCCGACATGTAGACGATATACGTACTATCGTATAGATCTTGCTTCTTCAGCTCGGCGATGATCCGGCCGATATTATCGTCCAGCGCCGTAATCATTCCGTAGTAGGCGGCGATGACATTGCGAAGCTCAGGTTCGGTCAGATGCCCGAGACCGAGCGCGTCTTGCATGTTGCGTACTTGCGGATGCAAGCCGTCATTTGGGAACAGCGCGTCATGCGGCATGACGACCTTGTCAGGGTAATACAGATCGTAATAGTGCTGCGGGACTTTATATGGCCAGTGCGGAAACATGAGACCGACATACATAGCCCACGGCTTCTGATTGCCACCCGCTCCTTCGCTCTTGCGCCTGATAAAGTCAATCGCCCAATCGGTGACGACCCGGTCGTGGTCGTAAAAGCCAAGATCCTTGTTATACCCTGTGTCTCCGTCTGTTACGATATCCTCGCGCACGCCTGCGTTTACAATGTTCTGCCGCTTGTCGGCGCGCACATGCCCTTCCAACCGCGAATAGAGCGGCGTCTGCCGTGGGTACGGCTTGAACGCGGGCCGCTTCTTAATAATCTTGTATTCACTAAAGCCGCCGTCCTGATAATCACCGCAAAAATCCATCTTGCCGAACATCGCAGACGTGATCCCCGCCTCATCTAGTTTACGCGACCACGTCATTTCCTCGCGGTCGAGCGGGCAGCCCAAAAACCAGCTATCGATCTGATTCGGATATTTGCCCGTGATGAAACTCATTCGGCTCGGCGTGCAGACGGGACAGTTGCTGTACGCGCTCGTGAAATAGGCGCCATCCGCGGCCAGCGCATCGAGATTCGGCGTCTGAATAAAAGGATGTTCGCGGTAACCGCTGACAAGAGGATGATGCTGATCGCTGCAGATAACAACAATATTCGGTTGTTTAGACTGGCTCATCGTCATAGACCTCCTATGGCAAATTATCGACCGGAGACCGAGAAGCTCCGATAA
Source organism: Paenibacillus sp. UNC496MF (assembly GCF_900113915.1). Lineage (NCBI taxonomy): Bacteria > Bacillati > Bacillota > Bacilli > Caryophanales > Paenibacillaceae > Paenibacillus > Paenibacillus sp. UNC496MF. Next base: position 192,679 of record NZ_FORE01000015.1, on the reverse strand, counting down.
TGCGTATGGCTGCCTTCTGCATTTGAGAATCCGATCATGCCGGACAAGTAAGGACGGTCGACGTCGGTATATGCTAAGAGAAGCTCACCGTCCACAGCGATTTGAAAATGATTTCCCACCGCCTGGACCGCGATGGTCGCGGCTCTCCCGGTCTGCCAATCGAAGGCGCACTCGCTTAATGCACGATAGCCATTGTCGTTTTTGTAGAGCGCAAGTTTACCGTTCGGTGCAAATCCGGCCGCATAAGAGCGGATACCGCCCTGCACGCGAAAGTTAATTCGGTGGTGTTCGCCTAGCTTCGGCTCGACAACGGCTTCAAAGGAATAATTCTCCCATGACAATTGGCCGGTATAGCATTCCGCCGGCTCTCCGAAGTAACTCCCGCTCAACTCGCCATCCTCCAGCGTCCAGATCCCCCGCAGATACGTCATCTGGCTGACCTCGATGTGCAGTCCGTTCCACTTCTCCAGTCGTTCTCTGAAGAAGTCAATTGCATAATTGGGCTCCCCTCCGAATGCGACATCGTCGATGTAGACGACAAGACTCGGTCCTTGGGCGCCTTTGCCGTCCAGCGGGGTGAGTTCGACGCCTGCTTGCTCCAGACAGACGCCGTTCAAGAAAGGAATGGAGAAGTCCAAGGACGTCCAGCGATCGGCAGTCAGTTGCACGGCTTCCCCGTAATAATAGGCGCACGCGTTGCCGTCTTTGACATAAAGACGGGCCTGAACCCGCTGACCGGCCGGTCCTGGCAGCAGCACCTTGGCTTCGATCGTCTGACCGGGGTATAGAATGGGAGAGAACCCCGGATCGTAACGGCTGTCGTTGAAGTCGTGCGGACGGTAGTACGTTTGGTGGAATACCCGGTACGCGCAGCCGCCTTGCACGCTATCGAACGCGACCTTTAGCGATCGGTCGCCGGAAGCCGACGCCTGCGTCGTGTTCTCGATCCACCCCGATACGGGCAGCGGGTCATTATGCTCAAGCCGGAACGCGTGCGTAGAGCCGGGGTATTCGAAGTGAAATCTCGTACTTGGATCGGCGAGAATATCAGCCCATTTGCCAGGCGGACGCTCGCCCTGAAGTTTGTAGCCGATTCGAGCGATATAGGTTGCGCACCAAGGGATATCGAGCATGTTCAGCGAGCCAATGACACTTGAACAGCAAAGAAAGTCGTTGATCGGGCGACGCCACGCATCGCCGATCGCGTCGATGCCTCCACGCACCCCCATGATCGTCGCCACATTGCCTACATTGCAGTCTGTATCCCAGCCGCACATGTTGCAAATGTTGATCGTTCGGGAGAATTCGCCCTCGCCATACAAAAGCGATAAGATCATCACGGCCGAGTTCGGGATGATGTGGCAGTGCCCCGGATATTTATCGTAACCGTAATGCTCCTTAATGAAATGGAACGCATCCCGCCAGTTACCCGGATTCGCTTTGTAGAAGCCGATTACCGCGCGAGTCACACGCGCATATTCGCAATCATCGGGGATGACCGCAAGAGCACACTCGATGATTCGCGCGATGTCTCGTTCGGTAAAGGCGGCGGCAATGCATGCGGCGATAAACATGCCGCCGTATTTGCCGTTACCATCATGCGACACGGAGGCGCACTTCTCCGCGAAATGCGCCGCCAGTTCCGGCCTTCCCGGGGCGATCAGCCCCCATGTATCAATGAAGATCTGACCGCCGATCTGCTCGGCAACAGCGACACCGTTCTGCTGTATGGAGCCTGAGCGCGGTGCCATAATGCCGTTTTTCAAATTCAGGTAGGCCGTGTGCTCCGTGGATTTGCCATAGCCTCCCCACCAATAGAAGCCATGCCCGTCCGGTGCGTAGTTTAGCCAGGTTAGCCCCATCTGTTCCGCCGTAATCGCCGTACCGCACACGTAATCCTCAAGCGCTCGCAAGAAAAAAAGCGGTCCGTTTGTGTCATCGTCCGCAGCGAAATTTTTAAAATCGTGCAAATAGCCGCTGATCTCGCCGAACGTTCGTTCAATCCGCTCATACGTCCAATTCTCGATATTGCCCCCGTGCCTGACGCCAATCACCTTGGCAAGCCAGCCCGCATATACCCGCTCGATATAATCGTCTTGAATGGCCATTAGATGTACCTTCCTTTATTCAGAATCATCTGCCCGTCTGCAAATTCCCGCTTCGTTTCGCGCCGCTAACCCTTCACCGATCCCATCAACATTCCTTTGTTGAAATAGTTCTGAAGAAACGGATACACCACGATCAGTGGCAGCGCTGCGATTACGATCGCCGCCATTTTCACGGCGGGACTGTATTCAAAGGCCCCGGATACGTTCTCCATGCTGTCATTGGCTTCATTCATCATCTGTCGCAGGAACACTTGCAAGGGCCATTTAGCGGAATCATTCAAATACAGTACCGCATTAAAGTAAGCATTCCAGTTTTGTACGGCGTAGAACAGCGTGAATGTAGCGACCGCCGGCATCGAGAGAGGCAAACCGATGCGCCCGAACAACCGCCATTCGCCGCAACCGTCTATTCGCGCTGCCTCTTCCAGCTCCAACGGTATGTTCTGGAAGAAGCTGCGCATTACAACCAGATGAAACGGCGCGATCGCGCCGGTCAGGTAGAGCGCCCAGTAACTATCGATGAGATGCAGGCTCTTGACGACGAGATAGGTAGGAATGATACCGCCGCCGAACAGCATCGTAAACAGCACCATCATATTTAATGCTTTGCGGCCTTTCAGCCACCTTTTAGACAGTCCGTAAGCCATGAGCGAGGTCAACATCATGTTGACGATCGTGCCGACAACCGTGATGTGAACGGCATTCAGGAACGAGGTCATGAATTGGCGATTACTTATGAGATATCCATACGCGTTGATCGTCCAGTGATGGGGAAGGATGAAGAACCCCCGTGTCAGTATCTCTTCACTCGGGGCGAACGAAGTCGTGACGACGTATAGGAAGGGAAACAGGACGACCAACATGCCGATCAGCAGAATGCCGATTGTAAGTACCGTAAAGGTCGGTTGGCTGCCGCGGACATTGTAGCTTCCCATTCTAGTAAACCCCCTCTTGACCGAACACTTTGGCCAATCGATTCGCCAGGATGATCAACACCAGCCCGATGACCGACTTGAATACGCCTACGGTCGTCGAATAGCTGACATTGCCTTGCAGCACGCCGTTGCGATACACATACGTATCGAAGACATCGGCTACGCCCAGATTGACCGGGTTCTGAATCAGCAAAATATGCTCGAAACCGAGATCCAGCACCTGGCCGAGCCGGAGAATAAATAAGATGATCACGGTGGACTTCAGCGCCGGAAGCGTAATGTGCCATACTTGTCGCCAGCGGCTGGCACCGTCGACCACAGCCGCTTCGTACAGCATCGGATTGACGCCGGCCAGCGCCGCCAGAAAGATGATCGCGCTCCAGCCGGACTCTTTCCAAATATTTTGCAATACGTACAAGGCGCGGAAATAGCGTGAATCCGTCAAGAATTCGATTCGGTGATAACCAATGCTCTCAAACAGCTTGTTGATGCCGCCGTCTTGTGTGGCGAGCAGTACGACCGTAATGTTGACGACGATGACCCAGGACAGGAAGTGCGGCATGTAAATGATCGTTTGCACGCTTTTGCGGAACCAGGTCCTGCTTACCTCGCTCAACAGGATGGCGAGCAGAATGGGTACGGGAAAGAACAAGAACAAATTCAACCCGCTCAAGAACAGCGTGTTGCGCAACAACATCCCGAAGTCCGGATCCGTCAGCAACCGATGAAAATTGTCCAGTCCGGTCCATGGACTATCCACAAATCCGAGAAAGGGATCGTACTCTTGGAATGCGATCACAAGACCGCCCATCGGAATGTACCTGAAAATGACGAAATACAGAAATCCCGGCAAAATCATTAAATAAATGGGAATTCCGCGGATCCAAGCCGAGGAGGCTGTGGATCTTGCGACATATGAAGAAGCAGTCTGCTCGACTGCTCCTTCCTCCGTTTCCATCCTCATGTTGTTCCTCCTCGGAGGCGTTATTTCTGCGCGGCTTGATAAGCGTCGTTATATTCCTTCGTAATCTGATCGCCGCCGTCTTTTTTCCATTGCGCAACCGCCTGCTCGATGTCGCTGATCGGCTGATCGCCCATGATGACTTTAATCAGAGTTGCGATAAACTTTTGGTCAATCGTCGTCCCCGATTTGATCGCCGTCGGCGATTCCAGCCCAGCCGCCGCATCTGCCCACTTGAACGGTTCGTTATTCTTGAACCATTGATCGACGTTGCTAACCGTCGTTGGATCGTCCCATAGATGGATTTGAGTATGCAGATCGAATCGACGGAGCAGCAGCGTGGAGATTTGATTGGCACCGTCCTGATCGAAGGCATCCAGCTTGACATATTTGTCGCCGTCCTTCTTATAGTCGGTCCCTTCGACGCCGCTTTTTGTCAGAACGTCACCTTCGTCGGATAAGAAGTAGTTGAACATATCAAGCAAACGAGCCTGCTTCTCCTTATCGATCTTGGCGTTGATGACAACCTTCTGAGTGATGGAATTCGTCGATGTTCCCTGAAGGCCAGTCGGTCCCTTCGGCGGCAGCAGCTGCACGGTCTCCGCATTTGGCTTGACTTTCTTCAGCTTCGGTACGATCGATTGATAGAAGTTGTTGGGCACGACATCATCGATGCCGACATTGCCCGCCGTCTCGTACTTGTCCTGCGGATCCTTTACTTTGTTGATTGCGAAGTCCTTGTCCAGCACGCCTTCCTTGTACGCTTTATTTAAGAAGGCCGCAAAATCCTTGAGTTCTTGCGTCTGTGTGTGCCAACTAATCAGCTGGCCATCCTTCAAGCCCCAGTTATTCACCAGGCCAAACGCCGCTTTAATTGGATCGATATGCTTGAAATCCGTCTTATTTTGAACCAGTGAAGCCGAGAAGCCGTAAGTGTCTGCCTTGCCGTCTCCATCCGGATCCTGGGTAGCGAAGGCTTTGGTTACGTTATAGAATTCGTCAATCGTTGTCGGCAGTTGCAAGCCGAGATTATCCAGCCAGTCTTTGCGGATGCCAAAGGAAGTTTGCGTTTCAATTTGATAATAGGGAAGACCATAAATCTTACCTGGCGGATTCATGTACTGCAGCGACTCTTTACCGCCTAAATATTGCGTCAGGTTAGGGTACTGGTCGATAACGGGTGCCAGATCCAAAAACACGCCTTTATCCCGCCACTTCAGGTAGTCCGCCTTCTGAACCAAGAACGCGTCGGGGAAGTTGCCAGCCGCAGCCAGCACGTTCAACTTCTCTTCGTAATTGTCCTGCGAAATCGCCTGGAAATTCAAATTGACGTTGAATTTCCTATTCAGGAATTGAGCAATCGCGCTGTCATTAGACCAATTGGCGCCGCCATAGCTAATGGTCAGAATGTCGATATCCAGCTTTTTCGATTGATCGTCCTTATCGGCGGTCGGTTCGGACGGCGTCGCCACGTTACTCGTGTTCCCCGAATTATCCGGGTTTTTCACATTATCGTTCGCTTTCCCGCAACCTGCAATCGTCCCTATAGCCATTACCGCCGCAATTGAAATCGGAAGCCATCTCTTCATTTCAATTCCTCCATATGAATAAAATAAGCCGTTCGATATACGTTTGATCATCCGCTAAGATAACGCACAATTTTGAAACAAAAATGCAATAATGGAACCGGTTCGATTTTGATCTACGGATTATTTTCCTACTCTTATTGTTACTCAAAAGTAAGATTCTGCCAATGAATCTAGCGGATCTCCGGTTGCCCGGTCAACAATGATTCGTAGATACTCTATAATTCCAATAGAATTATATGGATTTATATTAACAAGTTGCCTCTAGGGCGTCAATATCTTTTGGGCTGTCTCTTGAAGATGGCTTATCGCTCGTTTGCAGGAAAGAAACAACTTCATTTCACCTAAGAACACCATTATGCTCTTAACCCCAGCAGGACAAAAAACTGCTCCTCTATTTGTTAGATAATATAAAAACATTGAGGTACAGTTCATTGAACTGCACCCCGTCAAGTAGACAGTTCAAATATTAAAAACCTAGGCGGCCTTGGTCCTGAATTCCATCGGACGGAGGCCGTCTAATCTTGCCTGCAACCGTTCGTAGTTGTAAAAATGGATGTAAGCTCTAATGTCCTTTTCAAGCGCTTCGTTCTTTGTTAGCGAAACTGTTTTAAATCTAAGGTCTTCTATTCTCTTAAGTTCTTCCTCGATAATACGTTCCATCATATATACCTTCTTTCCAAATAACCTTGCCATCACCTGATAAAGCTTCAATTTTAAGGGGTCTGATTGTCCAGAAGTTCCTTCCAAATAATCAAAATGGGTAAACCAAAATCTCCCTTGGGTTGTTGTAATGATTTTTGCTTGACTGGTTGATGATTTTTGTTTAACGATCACCGTTTGAATATCCTTATCCGTAATCAACCCGGCAAACGTCAATATCGGTATGTTAGGATCATTAGTCATTGTCCAAGTAAACCCTTCTTTCGGGCTTAATTCGGTGTTCCCACTAATATTCCATACCTCCATTTTATTGGAGAAAAATGCATGTCGAAAACCGAATTCGTCTTTAAACAGGATTATCAATCCTTTTTCCACTTTTTCTTGATATATTAGATCAAACATCTTGGACTGAGTTTTCTCTAATAAGCTGTCTATTTCAGCTGGAACACTAATTGTATCAATAATGTCTCCTGGGGCTAGTTTAGAAGGGTCATATAAATCGTATTTGTCGTGATGAATGCTTATTTTGAGGATGGCGATTCCAATCAACCCGACCCCTATAATGATCGCAACGGTTGTAATGATTCTTTTTAATGAATTCTGATTCGGGTTTTCCGCCATATAAGCACCTCGCAACTTTATTAAGCCGGCTGCCGTCGTGTCAGAATTGAACTATCGTGTCCCGTTAGCGCAAGACCCGTTTACAAATATTATCTCAAGTGTTCTGGAAGTCTTTCAGGTGCAATCATCTTCACATCAATTTCTCTCTCTGTCAGATTGTTTAATTGCAAATTTTTAATTTTATTGTTATTAAAAATGTTTTTTACCCGTTCTGAAACATACTGAGTCAAGGCATACCCTCGTTCGTCAGAGCTCTCCATGAACATATCCGTTCCATCCCAAACATCATCCTTAAAATAGCTGCCCTTAAATCGAGGGAAGATTCCTCCGGGATATTCCTTGTATACAATTCCACTGCGGTGGTAGTCGACTGGGCTGCATCTGCCTGTAATAGAAATCCCAGAATAGTTGGGGATGATTTCATCGTTTTTTCCATAAAGAGTTATTCGGTATGATTCCCAGCCTGTGATTTGGTGTTGGATAAACGTTTCAATTATCGAATCATGCAGCAATAAAGAAAAGCCGGTATAGATGGCAGGTGAAGGAGTGTGAGTTCCTCTCAAATGTCTAGCCTCAAGTGGTTCAGAGGGCTTGACATCCCCCCGTAGCACATCACTAGAATATTCAAAATTCGCTTCAATACCTGCCTTAAATGGTCTTGTCGAGTAAACATCAGAACATTCGTATAACTTATTATAAACTGGTATAAAAGAGGACATTTTCTACTTCCTCTCCTTATTTGTGATGTTTAATTTATTCGTTACCAAAATTAAACTATCCTGCCCGTTATCGCAACGACGGCAGCCGATCGTTATCAGGTCGGCTGCCGTCTTGTCATGATTGAGCTATCGTGTCCCGTTAACGCAATGCTTCAGATCAAACCCCGTTTCTTGAGAAGATAAAGCTTCTCCTCTGGTAAGCTCTTTTCTAGATCACCATTTGTAACATCAATAGCTTCCCACTCTGAATAAACAACAAATTCATCAGTAATGGGTAAACTGTCTTTCCAATCAACGTTATTTAACTGATTCGCAACTTCGAATCGTACATTTTGACATAATTCCCAAGTTTCATCCCAATCATCATCTTCAGCCAGCTTAACAAATGTCGCTTGCTTATCATCAAAAGATTCTGATACTTTATTGGGACCTACTTGGTAATTCGCGGGCATTTCCGCCGAGTTCCATAGATACCAGAACTTATCCTTTTTTTCTTCTATAGTCATTTCATCCCGAAAGGATTTAATTCCAAGCGTAATCAAACCCAGAACTGGTTCATAATCAGATCCCATAAGAGCGATATAGCATACTTCATCATTATCCTTTAGCTTTATTTCCTGAACGGCGTTTTTAATCCCAAGAAGCATATCATTCTTTAATTCCTCTAGTAGCTGTATTTTCTCCATCGTTACGCCACCTCACTATGCAATAAATGAATAACACAAAAAATTCCATGTCTTTTTCAATTACCCTGCCCATTAGTTGAACAAAGGCAGCCGATCGTTTCAGGCCGGCTGCCTTCGTGTCTTCTTATCTTCAGTCACAATTAAACTTGTTAAGTACGGGGGAGGAAACGAATGGAAGACTCGAGCGAGAAAACGGTCAAATTTCATTTCGATAAAGGATACTTTGAGGAGCCACGCTCCTACGGCCCGGTCAAGCTGTATCAAGTCGGCGATCTATTCTGCCACGGTGGCTACCGCATCGGCCTACACCGGCAGGTATGCTACGAAATCAGTTATATCGTCTCCGGCAAAGGCGTCTACGAAACGGACGGCACCGTCTGCAAGGTGAAGGAAGGCGATCTGCTGATCAATTACCCCGGCGAAATGCACGACGGCGTCGCCGACTCTATCGAGCCGTTCCGCTATTACTATGTCGGATTTCAATTCGATTTCGCCGGGGAGCCTGACGATCACCCGCTTCGCCCGCTGCAGAAGCTGTTGGACCAGCGCAAAGGGCGGCAAGTAAAGGATCGGCTGGACATCGCACGTCCTTTATCCGGTCTGCTCGCGGAGCTGTACCATCCTAGCAGCGGTTCCGGACTGATGATTCACGCCTTCCTGCATCAGATACTCGTGCTTGGTTGCCGCAATTTGTACGAGCAACCCGAGCCGATATTCCCCTCCTACACCCAGGTCGACGAAGAAAAGCAGCTCGTCTACGAACTGGTGCAATTCATCGACTCCAAATTGCTGCGCATTACCGAGCTGTCGATGATTGCAGATGAGCTGCATTACAGCTATCCGTATCTTTCCCGCCTCTTCGCACGCGAGACAGGCCTGACGATTAAGGAATATTTCGACCGCAAACGCTTCGAGCAAGCGATTCTCTGGCTGCAGAGCAGCAAGCTGAGCGTCACGCAAATCGCAGAGCGGCTTCACTACCGTTCCATTCACACGTTCAGCAAAGCCTTCCGCAACAAATTCGGCATGTCCCCGACGATGTACAAGCAGTGGCTCGAAAACAGCAAAAAATGACCAATACGACGTCAACCGAGGTTAAAGAATGCGCTCTCCATCCTTGCTATGATGGTTGCAACAAAAAGGAGGAGATGTGCAGCAATGGCAAGCCTAAAGGTAGCCGTCATCGGCTGCGGGACGATCGCCCGCAGCCAGCATATTCCAGCTTATAACCGCAGCGAGGCAGCTCAAATTAAGTATGTGATCGACTCCGTCGAGGAGCGTGCCCGCAGCGCGACCGAGCTATGCAACGGGGCCATTCCACTGACGAATTACCGGGACATGCTGGACGACGAAGAAGTCGAGGCCGTTTCGATCTGCACGCCGAACGCGGTTCACGCCCCGATCGCTATCGATTGCCTGCGCGCTGGCAAGCATGTGCTGTGCGAGAAGCCGGCGGCGGCGACTGTGCAGGAAGCGCGCCTCATGCAGGAAGAAGCCCGCCGCAGCGGGAGGATGCTGAGCATCGGCGTAGTTAACCGCTTCAATAGTTCCGTGAACAGGATCAAAGCCATGATCGAGCTCGGGGATCTTGGGGAGCTCTATCATTGTTACGGCTCGTTCCGTGCACATCGCTCGATTCCCGGTCTCGGCGGTCCGTTCACGACGAAGGCGATGTCCGGCGGAGGCGTGCTGATCGACTGGGGCGTCCATTTTCTCGATCTGATGCTGTATGCGATCGGAGGGCCGCAGGTCGAGTCGGTTTCGGGAGCAGCGCACGGACTGCTCGGCCGCAATCTGAAGGAGTACGTCTATGTCGATATGTGGGCTGGCCCTCCCGACTACGGCGGCGTTTTTGATGTAGAGGATTTCGTCACCGCCCTCATTCGCACTTCCGGTCCGACGCTCTCGCTGAACGGCGCCTGGGCGCAAAACATCGGCGAATCCGCCATGTTCGTTGAGTTCCTCGGAGACAAAGGCGGCGTTAAGCTCGACTACGGAGGCGGCTTCACCTACTACACCTCTCGCGAAGGAGCGCTCTACGAAGTGAAACCGACCTTCCGTATGGCCAACGCCTTTCAGGAGGAAATCGACAGCTTCCTCGCCAGCATTCATAGCGGCATTCCCAATCAGGCGCATATCGACCGAACGATCATCACCTCCGAGGTGATGGACGCGATCTACCGTTCGGCGGCTGAAAGGAAGGAGATACGGCTGTGACAGCAAAAAAAATCGGCTTTATCGACTACTTTCTCGATGAATGGCATGCCAACAACTACCCCGGCTGGATTCGCAAGGAAAGCGGCGGCGGCTGGGACGTCGCGCTCGCCTGGGCGGAGGTTGACGCTCCTCCCGAATACGATCCGGACAAGAACCCCGCTCGCAATACCACGCAGTGGTGCACGGAGCACGGCATCGAGCGGGCCGCCTCGATAAGCGAACTAATCGAGCGTTGCGACGCTGTAGTCGTCTTGTCCCCCGATCATCCGCAGCATCATGAGCGGCTTGCGGACGAGGCGCTGCGGTCGGGCAAGCCGGTTTACGTAGATAAGACGTTTGCAATCGACGCTTCAGCTGCGGTCGGCATGTTCGAGCTGGCTGCGAAATACGGTACGCCTCTGTTTTCCAGTTCTGCGCTTCGTTTTGCGCGCGAGCTGGAGCCGTGGCAGGCGCGGCGAGACCGGGCGAAGGAAAACCGTGCCGCGTTTGTCTGCGGTGGCGGTGCATTCGACAATTATGCCGTTCACAGCTTTGAGATGCTAACCGTCATGATGGGTACGGGAGCAATCCGGCTGAAAGCGTTCGGGGGAGCGGAGCTATTCACCTACATCATTGACTATGGCAGCGGGCGGCAGGGTACGGTCGTGCAGTCGGCCGCAGCACCGTTTCAAGCCTCGTACGCGGATGCAAACGGAAACACGGAATTTTTCGTTGCATGTACGGATTACTTTCCGCGACTCATTCTGGAGTTGTTGCGTTTTTTCGAAAGCGGCGAGGCTCCGGTCGCTTCCGCGGAAACGATCGGGACGATGGCGCTGATCGACGCCGCTCGAATGGCGCGGCAGCGGATAGGCGAATGGGTTGAACTGTGAAGCAAGACCGCAGCCAAATATCGTGGAAACGAGGGATTCGAATGTCAATGGGCATCCGTTTATTTACACGCAATAGGCCATTTGCCGTGCTGGCGGGCTTGAGCCTGCTGCTTGCTTCCTGCAGCGGCAGCGGTAGCTCCGGAACTGCGGAAAACGAGGACGCCTCCAAAAGCGCCGCGCCGACAACAAGCGAGCCGTCACAGGAAAAAGTGATCCTGAGCTTCTGGTACGGCTGGACCGGACCAGAGGGCGAGGCGATCGAGAAGCTGATTAAGCAGTTCAACGACACGCATCCGAATATATCGATCAAAGGCTTGAGCCAGAGCGACTATCAGAAGCAGCTGACCGCCATCACCGGCGGCAACCCGCCCGATATCGCCTCGCAATTCGGCCAAAACGTCGCTGCCTGGGGTACGAAAGGCGCCATGTTGCCGCTCGACAATTACATTTCCAAGGATGCTTTCGACTTAAACGACTTTATTCCCGGTGCGCTTGCCAGCAGCCAGTACGACGGGCATACGTATGCACTGCCGATCGCGATGCATTTCACGATGCTGTTCTACAACAAGAAGCTGCTTGCGGATGCCGGCTACAGCAAGCCTCCGGCGACAATGTCGGAGCTGAAGGAATACGCCGAGAAGCTGAGCGTCGTGCAGAAGGACGGACGCCTCGAGGTGCTTGGCTTGTGGCCGGGCATCGATTCGTACACGTTCTCGCAGGTGTACGGCGGCAAGTTCTGGGATCCGGAGACGAAGCAGGTAACGCCGGACGATCCCGGCTTCAAACAGGCCGTGCAATTTTCCAAGGAGCTCTGGGATAAATTCGGCAGTGAAAACCTTGATCGTTTTTCCGCATCGCTCGGTAAATACCAGTCCGCGCAAAATCCGTTTTTCAGCGGAAAGTACGCTATGACGATCGACGGCGAGTGGCTGCCGACGTTTATCAAGCAGTTTGCACCGGGCCTCGATTACGGCATTGCGCCGATTCCGTACAGTGAAGATCATCCCGAGCTGAAAAACGCCGGTAATATTAACACGAGCGTGCTCTATATCCCGAAAGGCGCGAAGCACCCCGACGCCTCCTGGGAGTTCATCAAATGGTTCTCGGATAAGCAGCAATTAATCCAGTTCACGGCCGCGCTCGGCAATTTGCCTACACGCGCCTCGGTGCTCGACGATCCGGCGTACGACGCGGTGCCTGGCTTCAAGGAATTTACCGAATATGCGAAAGGTTCGAATTTGAAATCATTCCCGTCTCTGCCTTTCTTCAGCGAATACAGCGACGCGCTGAACAAGGCGGTCAATGACATCCTGCGCGGAAAATCGACGATCGACGAAGGGCTGGCGGGCGTCAAGAAGACGATCCAGCCGCTCGTCAAGTAAAGGCGGGCGGCGATGAGTATCCTTACGCAGGATCGCCCAATGAAGCAAAGTACGCCGCGTCAACGCAGACGGCGCATCTTCTGGACGGGCGTTGCCTTCGCCCTGCCATGGATTATCGGATTTCTCGCCTTTACCGTATATCCTTTCTTCGGCTCGTTGTACTTCAGCTTTACGAGCTATGATCTGTTTTCGCCGCCCCAATGGATCGGGTTGGACAATTACCAGGCGATCGCATCCGATCCGAACTTTTATAAGGCGCTGCGCAATACGTTCTACATGGCGTTTATCGCGATGCCGATCGGGCTAGTCGCCAGCCTGCTGATCGCGCTCCTGCTCAATCTGAAGGTGCGCGGTATCACCTTTTACCGCACGCTCTACTACGTACCGGCCGTCATCCCGATCGTGGCAAGCGCGATCTTGTGGACCTGGCTGCTGAATCCGGATTACGGTCTAATCAATATCTGCCTGCGCGCGCTCGGCCTGTCCGACCCGGCCTGGTTGCTCGACCCGCACTATACGAAACCTTCGCTCATCCTGATGGGACTGTGGGGTTCGGGAGCAGGTGCGCTCATCTTTCTCGCGGCGCTGCAGGGGATTCCGCAACAATATTATGAAGCGGCCTCGATTGACGGGGCCGCCTGGTACCGCCGCATTTGGCATATTACGCTGCCGGGATTGTCGCCAATCCTGCTGTTTCAGTTTTTGATGGGACTGATCGGCGCGATGCAAATTTTCACGGAGTCGTTCATTCTTGGCGGCGGTGCGAATTCCGGCACGATGGGCGGGCCGGACCAGTCGCTGTTCTTTTATGCCATCTATTTATACCAGAACGCTTTTATTTATTTGAAGATGGGTTACGCGTCGGCGCTTGCCTGGATCCTGTTCGTCATCGTCGTGCTGTTGACGCTGCTTGTACTTCGAACATCGGCCCGCTGGGTTTATTATGGAGGGGATTAGCATAAATCCGGAATCCAAGTCCGCCACCGCGCCTTCCCGGCTCGTTCGCTCGCGACAGAAACTGTGGACGCGCACGATAATGCCACATGCGGCGCTCGTGCTTGTTGGTTGTTTGTTCCTGTTTCCGATTGTCTGGCTGTTTATGACCGCGCTGAAAACGCCGGAGGAAATATTCGCCGTCTCGCCTTCGCTGCTTCCGAAGCATTGGCAATGGTCGAACTACGCCGACGCCGTGTCGGCGATTCCGTTCGGTCGCTATATGGGCAACACGCTGCTGCTTTGCGCGATCAACATCGTCGGGCAGCTCCTGTCCGCGCCGCTTGTCGCCTATTCCATCTCGAAAATTCCTTGGAAGGGGCGTGGCGTCATTTTCTCTTTAATCGTAGCGACAATGATTTTGCCTGGCCAGGTGCAGCTTATTCCGGTGTATATCATCTTCTCGAAGCTCGGCTTGGTCGGCACGTTTGTGCCGCTGACGATCGGCAGCTTCTTCGGCGCTCCCTTCTATATTTTCCTGCTTCGCCAGTTCATGCTCGGTCTGCCTAGCGAGTTGATCGAGTCGGCGAAAATGGACGGGGCGTCCGAGCTGCGTACTTATGCCCAGATCATGCTCCCATTGCTTCAGCCGCCGCTAATGACGATCGCCCTGTTTACGTTCGTCAACACCTATACCGATTTCATGGGGCCGCTCATTTATCTGAACGATGCGGCTAAATGGACCGTTACCGTCGGCTTGCAGAGCTTCCTGCAAGATCATGGAGCGCAATGGGAGCAGCTGATGGCCGCCTCGGCGCTTGTTACGCTGCCGATGATCGTGTTGTATTTCTTTGGGCAGAAGTATTTCATGAAATCCGGCTCTGCGCTGACGGGCTTCAAATGAACGGGGAGAGGAAACTGCAGCATCTGGAGGGTATGCGCGGCCTTGCAGCATGCGCCGTCGTGCTGGCGCATTTTTTTCAGGTGCTACTGCCGGCTATGTTCGAGCGCAATCCGGCGCTTACGCATACGGCGTTCGACCGATTTGCGCCACAGACTCCGCTCAACGGTCTGTGGAATGGCAACTTCGCCGTTTGCCTGTTTTTCGTGCTGAGCGGGTATGTGCTGAGCGTGAAGTCATTCCGCGGCGGCGACCGTCTGGCAGTGGCAGAGAGCTTGCTGCGCCGCTATTTCCGGTTGGCGCTGCCGGCGCTCGCATCGGTCCTGCTGTGCTGGTGCCTGATGGCGGCTGAATTGTCGTTTTACCCGGAGGCATCAAAGCTGACATTGGCGACGATGCCCGATCCGTGGAGCGTTACGCCAACGCTGGCCGAGGTTGCTTGGCAGACGATCTGGCATACCTTCTTCAGCTACGGCATGGCCTACAATCCGGTACTGTGGACGATGACCTACGAATGGTTCGGCTCGCTTTCGGTATTCGCCGTATTGCTCGCTTTCGGCGGCAGTCGGCGGCACGGCTGGCGGCTGGCGCGCTTGCTGGCGTACGCGGGGGGGATAGGGCTGTCCTGGAATACGTACTACCTCGGTTTCTGGCTCGGAATGATCGCTTGCGATTGGTCGCCTTCGCGTGATCGGTCCGCGAGCGCTGGTAGGTCAGGCGCGCCACTCCGGAACCTCCTGCGCCGTAGCGGCATCGCAGCGGGTACGCTTGGCGCAGTCGGCTTTTACTTGGGCTCCTATCCGTACGTCAGCCCGCCAGGCCCCTGGTACGACTGGCTGCCGGTCGGCCAAGGCTTCCCGCTCGATCCGACCGGCTGCCGCATCTGGGGCTCGTTTCTGCTGCTGCTCGGTCTACTGCTCAGCCCGCGTGTACAACACCTGTTGACGGGGAGGGCGATGAGAATGCTCGGACGTCTTTCTTTTTCCGTCTACCTCGTACATTTCGCTGTGCTTTGCAGCTGGTCGAGCTGGTTATTCGCGCGACTGCATTCGGCCATTCCCTACCCGCTCGCGGTCGCGTTTACCGTTCTGCTATCGGTGCCCCCGATCGCCTTACTTTCAATCGTCTTCGAATGCCTGATCGACCGCCCGCTCTTGCGGGGGCTGAAGCGGCTTCGGCTTGGAAGAGGGAGCACCGTATTTGACCAACAGTCTGACCGTACGCGGGGGCACTCGGGGTGAGCTGCGACTTTTATTGCTATGAATGATTTCGCTCCGAATGGAAAGCGAAGCAGAATGACGGTCTTTATCACTTATTAAACTAATCTTTTCGTTTAATTGAGAAAAGGCAGCCGATCATTTCTGGTCGGCTGCCTTCGTGTATGTTTGAGCTATCGTTCTCCGTTAGCTTAGCATAATCATCTGACTTCTATAACAAAAACGGCTGATGTATCACCTTTCGAAAAATCTGCTGATATGCGGTATTTATATATTCCTTTTTCTTTTGGAGCCCTGAAAGAGCCACCTTGCAATGGGATTTGTATTGGTTTTCCATCAACATATTGCTGAATGATTAAGCTATTAGGTGCTACTTTATATTCGAATGAAATTTCAATGTCTTCTGTAGGATTTATAGTAGTAGGAGTAACCCCTTTTAACATTGTTTCTACATCTGCATAATCTGCACAGCCTAAATTACCCCAACAATATGTACTTTGGATAACTGGAATTTGTGTTTGTCCTGAAGTAGCATTCGGAAGAGGGGGAGATTTTTTTATGATATTAATTCCAATGCTTCTAGCGTATCCTTGAAATCTTGTATGCTCTACAATGTTTCCTGCAAAAGGAGTGAAATAAAGAAACACTACCAGTAAACCTAGAAATCCAGTAAAAGCAATTATTAGTGCTCTTTTACGACGCATCCCAAGCCTCCTATGACATTCAAATCGCATATTATAGACCCAAACGGCTGCCTTCGCATGTCGCTATCGAGCTAATTACTACTCGGAAATTTGATCTGTCTCGCCTGCTTCCCCTCATTTAACATCCTTATATTTTTCTAATATTTTACGCAAGTGGAACGATATTGTTACGCTGAACTGCGCTGTAGCTTGATGAAAAAAGGAGCAAGCTGCCGTGGCGGCAACTGCTCCTGAATCATTGAACTATCGTGTACCGTTAGTTGAGTGGCATAGTCATAAACTATATCGAACTCGATTCCCGGTCTACCTGGATTCATTCCTGTGAAGATTGAATCCTTTAACAATGGCCCAAACGGGAAACATGATTTCGAATATTGCTCCCGGAATATATAGAACAGATCCGATTTCTAGCCCGAGTATCGTCAAACAGCCGCTCACCAACAATGCCGAATACCCGATGAGACCGATGACGGACAAAAATCGTGGAACCAGCCTCGTACGATAGAGGACATAACAAAGCAACAAACTGCCCGAACCCAGCATAATCATAGCCGTTTGAAAAAGCACGTCATGCGTAACTATCACTAAATTCCCTATCGTTTCAAAGTATGAACCCTTGGCAGTATCTACAGAAATATAACTTTTGCTCAGTACGATGAGTACAAGCGGTCCGATTGCACTAATAATGAGTAGTGCAGATTCCATGATTCGGAAGCCAAAATACCCCAACGCAAATGCTTCGTTATGCTTCTTTAAGATTGGAAACAGAAGCACGGCAATCCCCACCACTGCAATGGCGTTTATCAACTCCAGTAATGACCCCGAAATCACATTTATTCTTTCCGGATACGTTCTGGCGAGAAATCCAGGGTGATTTAGAACCGAATCCATAAGTCCATTTCCTATGAGGTAAGCAACTGTCGACACCAGAAACAATACCCCTGCCATTCTTGCGAATTTATTCATGTTTATCTCCTCTTGGTTAATTTATTAGCAGTATAGCTCAAGAGGGTAAGGATCCGTAGACACTTTAGTGTGATTTATAGGTGTTAGAGAACAAATTCAACTCACCGGCGCGGGCAATGGCTTCTGTGCGTCTTTTCACCTGGAGTTTTTCGAAAATCCTGCGATTGTGCCCTTTGACTGTATCCAAGGCCAACTTGAGCTTCTCGCCGATTTCCCTGTTCGAGAGCCCCATTGCAATGAGCTCAAGCACTTCAATCTCTCGCGGACTGAGCGGCTCAATCAGGCTGCTCTTCATCCCCAAACGCTCCAGACCAAGCTTCGCTTCACGGAGGGCCGGAAGCGACAGATCACCACCTAGACGAAGTGCCTCTTCGTACCATTCCTCTGCCGAACGGATCCGATTTTCAGCTTCCTCGATTTGCCCTAGTCCAATCATGGCCATCACTGCCATCAATTGATGACCCATCGTTATGCTATTGGAAATAACCTCGTGATAAGCCTCTCGAGCCGTGGGATGAAATCCGCGCCGCTGGCAAGCGACGCCAAGCATCCAAGCGGCTGCCGTCCGAACGGGTATATTATCCGGTCGCAGATACTCGAGCGCACGGCGCGATTGGACAATAACATCCTCGTATCCTTGATCTTCGCTTATCCATGCATGGCTTGAAGGTAGGATCAATCCGATAATTTCATTGGTCTTATCGCCTTGGAGCGTGTTTTGCATGACAGCTTCAGCTGTCAATAATCTTCGTTTTGCGCTATCAGTATTGCCTGAGCTCAACAATGATGACACTGTAGCCCGTGTCGCGGCGATCAGTCCGATCAAATCCCTGAGGCGAACGTCCAGTACAGCACCTGTCAGGGCGGCCTCTGCCGCTTGCAGCTTAAGTTCGGTACCTGTCAGCTTGCCTGCAATCAGCATGGCAGACCCATACATCACCCACAACGCGGGTCTGGCGTTCAATTCCGCGTCAGGCAATGATTCCAGCCAGTTCAGCGAAATACTTGCCGCTCCGCGAAGATGCAGCGGCATTCCGTTGCCTTCGAGCAGACGTGCAGCATGGTCTATGTCATGGGACTCCACGGCATGACGAAACGCTTCGATCTCGAAGCCATTGTTTTCATACCACTCCCTTGCAAGCTTGTGCAATTCCGCGATATACTCTCCCCCAAAACTTTCCTGCAGCTTTTTGCGGAGTAGATCAGAAAATAAATGGTGATAGCGATACCACTTTCGTTCATTGTCCATAGGAACGACGAATAAATTTTTACGTTCAAGCTCCATTAAAGTTGTCTTACCGGAAACCGCGGGATCGAGCACGACGTCGTCGCAAAGAGACCCGCACAGACGGTCAAGGATCGATGTCCGCAGCAAAAAGGTTTGAACGGCTTCGGGTTGTCGTTGCAGCACTTCTTCTACCAGATAATCAAGGACGAAATGGTGGCTGCCGGTGAAAGCCTTAATGAGCCGGTCGGCGTCATATTCTCCATGGATGGAGATCGCAGCCAAATGCAAACCCGCAACCCAGCCTTCGGTGCGCGATTCCAACGAGGCTATTTGATCCATCGACAGGTCAAGGCCCATGATACGGTTCAAAAAATCTTCGGATTCGGAGATCGTAAATCTTAAGTCGGCTGCTCGCAATTCGG
This sequence comes from Paenibacillus sp. UNC496MF, assembly GCF_900113915.1. NCBI lineage: Bacteria > Bacillati > Bacillota > Bacilli > Caryophanales > Paenibacillaceae > Paenibacillus > Paenibacillus sp. UNC496MF. The sequence continues at coordinate 173,558 of NZ_FORE01000015.1, read as the reverse complement.
TCATTTGATCCTGAACTCGCAATCGGGCCAGCGGGATACCCGGGTCCTCGCGAGTCGTCATTACAATGTGCATCTGCGTGGGAAGATGGTCAAGCAGGAAGAACACGGCATCACTGACCGGTTTCGAATTTATAGCATGATAGTCGTCAAGAACAAGAATAAAAGGAGACGGAACGGCCGTGATCTCATTAAGAAGCGCGGTCAGAATCGACTCTGTTGGCGGCAGTTGGGGCGTCTGAAGCACAGCAAGTATGCCCACTCCTATTTTTGCCTCAACTGTCTGTAGAGAGGAAATTATACAGGTTAAAAAGCGTGTAAGTTCGTTGTCCCCTTCCTCGAGCGACAGCCATGCGACCGGTCGCCCACAGTCGGCGAGCCATTCACAAACTAAAGTTGTTTTGCCATAGCCCGCGGGTGCAGCGATAAGGGTTAGCTTGCGGTATAAACCCATGCTGAGTTTTTCGGTTAATCGCGTACGAAGAACCGCTTTCGGCCGAAGCGGAGGGATATAAAATTTAGTTGACATGATAGGTGTGGACATATAGTTAACCTTCCTGACTGCCTTAAGGCTGAATCAATCGTTGTTTAAAAACAACTATAATTTTCGTAATCTTACACCAAGACTCCTTTTCCAGGGTGCAAAAAAATTTTGCCACTACTTGTGAAATCGGCTCTCCGCGATTGATTTTAACTGCTGCCCGTTAACGTAATGAAGCCGCTGATCGTGCTGGCAGCTTCATCATAGGTGTTTATTGTTGCTTGCGTTCTCTGTTAGAACATACCAAGCAAAATCTACCAAAAAGGCGGAAAAGAAAAATCGAAACGACCCCTGCTGAACAAACAACAGAGGTCAATTCCAGATCCGATAAAGAGAGTGCTTAATGGAGGACTAACACCCCGATTCATTAAAGGAATCTTCTCCCCTACCAGAGGAGATTCCTATCTTCATCATATTCGGTATGATACGCTGCTATCATACCCATGTGAAACGTCCCGGAAATTATTCATCGCCGAGCAAACTTAAAATTCATCCTTGATACATCACAGCAATGTAAAATTACTCCATATATTTTTTAACATTTTGTAATCCACCACAAATCCATCTTCCGGAAACTACCCGTTTTCGGAGTCAATAAAAAAGCGGTCGCCGAAGCAACCGCCATTCAACTATCGTAACCGCTCTGTTCCACTAGAATAGTATCCATTTTTCCTACTTTCAATTGCGTGCTAAACGTGACACTAGTGTTTCAAACAGATCACTTCAATTTTAATGTCTCATCCAAAGCCGTTATCGTACTAAATAACTTGCTTGCTTGTTCATTTCCGTAAAGAAATCTTATCCTGCTTCGCTGCCTGGAAAGACTATTGGAATCTCATTGAAATTCTGGTACACGATTTTCCCTTTCTTCTCCGCCGCTCGTACCATATCATCAGCTCCATCCGATGCCCCTCCGACTCGCAAAACAGCATCGCAATAAGACAGCAGTCTCTCCGCTGACGGGTGAAAGATGCTGACATACACCTCATCTCCCGTGGTACGGGAGCCGGCAGTTTCTATCAATGGAAGTGCATACCACTCCCCGAGAACCGGCATATGCCCCATTTCATAAACCTTGAGCGCAGCTTCATTCATAAACTGCAAATTTTTTTCGATAAGCACCGGATCATCGCCCGTATTAGACCGGTAGGGTCCGGCAATTAATATATGCTTGGCTTTTCGTTCCAGTTGAAGAAGCCCGTGTATTTGCGCGTATTGCAGTAGCATAATCGTTTTGGCGTCCTTGATTTTACCTTGTCTGATCATCTCTAGTGCGTCTGCAAAAGAAATTTCAAGCACTTCGATATGTTCCTGTTCTTCCGTAACTCCTCCGCCTTCATTTACCTGCATTCGGGAATCGTATTCCGCCGCAAAAAAGTGTAGCAGCTCTGTCACCGAACCAGGCGACATGTAAGCTTGACCGATCCTTTTCAGGTTAGTTATCCTGTAACCTGTTTCCTCCTCTGTCTCTCGGCGTATACAATCCTCAGGACTATCCGCATCGAGCAAGCCCGCACACGCTTCAATAAGCATCCCCGTGTCGTTCCCGTTGACATAAGTAGGCATTCGGAACTGACGGGTGAGAATTACGGATTGTTTTTCTTGATTGTATAGAAGAATGACAGCCCCGTTGCCACGGTCATAAACCTCTCTCTCTTGGGTTTCCCAAGTGCCGTTGTTATTTTGATAGGCAAAGGTCATTTTCTTTAGCTGATACCAATTAGCGGATAATACTGTTTCAGCCTTTATTTCTACCCTTGGATTTATGGAAATGTTCATAAAAAACCTCCTCATTATGTACGCTTGTCTGGCAACCTATCATTCAGACTAGCTCCTTTTTCTTGATAGAAAGAAGCCGGCATCCTTTGTAATATAGATGCTTCCGTTACCTTCTTGTATTTTCGCATTCACATATGATCTGAAGGCTTCTAATTTATCACCTGTTAGATATAACCTAGCGTTCATTGGCGTTGAAGTCATATATTGGATAAGAGGTTCCGCTTCGTCCACCTGCAAATAATCTTCATAACGGATCAACTCAATGTCTGTGAATCGAGACGCCAGTATCTGTGCTCCGTTATCAAAATGAAACCGTTCCATGACATCGTCCAGCACTCGTATATCCGGGTCGAATGTCCTTGCGAGCTGCTCCATTTCTTGAAGATGGCTCTTGCTCATGGTAGACGTATAGAGTAGACCGTCATTTTTAAGTACCCGATGACACTCTGACACAGCTTGCCCGATATCCAGCACGTGATATAGCATGTGATTCGCAATGAGGACATCGAATTCGCTGTCATGGAACGGAATCGCTTGCGCATCTGCCGTCAGAAACGTAAACTGATTGCTTTGATCATTAACATTGGTTCGAGCGGCTTCCAGCATGCCCGGTGATATATCGATAAGCGTGATGCTCCATGATGGCGGAACCCTGTCTATATTTCGGCTCCACAAGGAGGCATCTCCACAGCCAAGTTCCAATATTTTCAGATCCGATGCTGAACCGAACTGATCAAAGAACCACCGGTGCCATCCGAGTTTATTAGCGCTGAATCGGTCGTATAGCTGGATTCTTGCCTGAAGACGGAGCGCATTACGGTATTGTTCTCCCCAATTTTTTTCGGTATGAATCGCCTGAATAATGTCCGACAAACTATCCCAATCCGCTTCTGCTTGATGTTCACGGAGCATATCCAGCGCTTCATCTATCGCTTTGGATACATATTGCATATGGACAATCTTTTGTCGGATCACTTCCTTTTGCACCACTAGAGAGTTCTTTAAGTCCTGCTCAGGAAGTGAGCCTTCATGGATCATTTGCTTGATGTCGGCAAGAGTCAGACCGATATATTTTAGAGTATGAATTTTTTGTAGCCGAACTAAGTCTTCTTTGCTGTACATACGGACAGAAGCATGGTTATAATGCGATGGCTTCAGTAACCCGATCTGGTCATAATACCTCAAAGTTCTAATTGTCATTCCTGTCCGTTTTGCGAGCTGCCCGGTTGTTAGATGCTCCTTGTCTCTCCGCTTCAAGATTCCGACTCCTTCCGTTATGTCCCTTTAGCGTATCCGTGCGGATGGGTACGATGCCACTCCCAGGCGCTTGCGACCATCTTTTCCAAGCTACCTCTCTTCGGGGACCAGTTCAGCTCTTCGTTGATGAGATCAGGCGATGCGATCAATACAGCTGGATCCCCGTCGCGTCTGGAAGCAATTTGCACTGGAAAAACCAGCCCGGTCACTTTTTTGACGGTTTCAATAACTTCTTTTACCGTAAAGCCCTCGCTGTTTCCTAGATTATAGACACCGCTTTTCCCTCCGTTCCTCAAGCTGTTCACGGCCAGAAGATGCGCCTCGGCAACATCCATGACATGAACATAGTCTCTAATACAGCTCCCGTCTTTCGTAGAGTAGTCATCTCCATATATCATCATGTTTTCTCTTTGTCCTAATGCAGCCTGAATAGCCAACGGGATAAGATGAGTTTCCGGGTTGTGATCCTCGCCGATTAACCCGTTGTCATGAGCTCCAGCTACGTTAAAATATCTTAAAATCACGTATTTGATGCCGTGCGCCTGTTCCACCCAATGCAGCATCCGTTCTACCGCTAATTTGGTTTCTCCATACGTATTCCTCGGCATCTTCCGGTCGTCCTCGCGGATCGGAATCCGTTCCGGATCGCCATAAACTGCGGCTGTAGAAGAGAACACGATTTTATCCACGCAGTGCTTATGCATAGCCTCCAGCAAGCGCAATGTTCCTTCCACATTATTGCGATAGTACTCTAACGACTGCGTCATGCTCTCGCCGACAAGAGAGCTGGCCGACAAATGAATGACGGCTTCGATTTCATTTTCCTTAAAGACCATGTCCAGCATTACCCGATCATTCAAATCGCCATCATACAGTTTGCCGCCCAGTACAGCCTTCCTTCTTCCCGCGGCCAAGCGGTCTATAACAACGAGTTCCTCTTGCTGTTCAATAAGGGCGGCAACTACATGGCTTCCAATATAGCCGGCTCCGCCACAAATTAATAGTGCCATTTACAAAATCCTCCATTTCGAATTATCGTTTTTTTGATTATACAAGGTTACGTTACGTCATGTTCAAGCTATTTTTTGTTTGAACGAAGTCCACAATTCTAAAGCCTTCAGGAATCTCCCAAGAATTTCGAGGACATTGCTTTTTCAGGTTCGGTGATTACCTGAGTATTAATAATGCTCTTTGACAATTCGGCCCTTAAATTGATTTGATGTTGCTCTCAACCTGATGTAATCCAAAATGGAGTTGTGCCATTAGCTTGCATAGTAAAAGACAGATATTTTTGTTGGCTCTATGTAACTAGCATCAAGGACGTTGGCCTATTTTCATAAATTGATCCTTTCACAAAGCAAAAAATAGCCGCCCTTCAAGCCAGTGAATCAAGAGTCATTTTTCATTTATTCCATTAATCTGCCCGTTAGCGTAACGACGGCAGCCGATCATTTGGCCGGCTGCCGTTGTGTCCTTGTCCCCATTCAACTATCAATTCCTCATTACTTCAATAAACTAATTCCCTCTAAATGTGCTAGGCTCAACTCGGAGATCTGCGCCAATTACCGGGCCTGCCAGACAACCCCATAAGAGTTGTTAGCCTTTTATGCCGGTTGTTGCGATGCCCTCTACAAAATGTTTCTGGGCAGCAAAGAAAACAAGGATGGGCGGGATAGTGGACACAAGCGAAACCGCGAGCAGCTGGCCCCATTCCACTTTATACTCGGAATCGATAAAAACCCGTAGTGCCACGCTGACCGTATAATGGTTCGCCGAACTCGCAGCTGTCCAAAGAAATCATCCCGGCTCCATCCGTCGATTTTTGCGGATTCATCCAGCTCGTGCGGTATCCCGCGTATGAACTGTAGCATAAGAAAAACAAATAATTTTGCATAGTCTCTTCGGCTTGGACCATAACTAAATTAATTGAGCAAGAGCTCCTGGAAGCTGTACAGTCTAAACAATCGCGAGTGCGAATAAGATATCCCTTATCCTTAATGTGCTGGCATTGGAAAATCGGCTTCTTGCCCTCCACTTCTCGACCACATCCCAAAGGAAATTTTGTCCGGATTCCGCGCTAGGTCTAAATCCACCTTTGACGCCAGGAACGGACGAGATGATACCCGCTTTAGCAAGCTTTGTAAATATTTTAGATAAGTAGGTCTCCGGAAAGCATTGGAATAACGCAAGTTCCATGATACCTATCTTTGATTCATTTGGAATTAAGTACACTAGACAATGCAGTGCATATTCGACTCCGATACTATAATGCGTAATAACTCCTCCCACATTATGGGTAAATACTTTTAAATCTAATGATAACCGCACCTATTGTCAGCCTTAGGCCGTAAAATGGATTTGACTTAATACAACCAATGCAGTATATTGGGGTCAAAATAAATCGGCGATACAATCGATCGCCAATTGGACGAATTTAGGAGTGGAAAAATGAACAATTACTTGTTATTAATGCGCTGTTGATTCCCCTGATTCAGTTAGTCTTGAAGTCGGCAAACATTTTATTGAGAACTACCGCAGGACGCAGGATGAATCAAAACAAATCGATCGAGCAAATTGATCTGTACGGCAAGGAAATTCCGGAAGTAAACAGCACTGTTCTGAGTGCCTGGGGTTCAAGAGCGCGAAAACCGGGATATCCCTTTTGCTTTATCCAGTACTGCTTCTTTGTGGAGCACGTTTATACCTTAATCTGGAATGATTTGGTGATCCTCAACACCGAGGAATTTAAACATAGATTTGAGAAGCTTGTGTGAGAATTCATTATCTATGTACCCCTCGTTATTCGTATAAATGCCGCCACTTCCTTGGATCACGAGTAGACTACGTCCGTCAGTTAATAAACCTACAACATAATATTCGGAGGTAACAAATCATGATAACGCCAGCTACCAATAATGCTAATAAGGCAATTGCTGTTTTAAAAAGTTTAGAAAGTGGAGATCCAGCAGCAATTACACAATGGGTTAATCAAGATAAATATATCCAGCACAATCTTAACTTCTCCAGCGGAAGAGAAGCCATGTTGGGGGCTATGGATCAACTCACGCAAGCAGGAACAAAAGTCGATATTAAACGTGTCCTTGTTGATGGTGATATAGTAGCACTTCATACAGATTACAATTTCTTCGGACCGAAAGCAGGCTTTGATATCTTCCGCTTTGAAAATGGTCAGATCGTTGAGCACTGGGACAACCTGCAAGATAAAGTTGAAAGAACGCCAAGCGGACATACCATGTTCGATGGACCTACTGAAATTGTTGATTTGGATAAAACCGAAGAAAATAAAGCATTAGTCAAAAACTTTATTCAGGATGTACTAATGGGACAAAATCCGGATAAATTGAGATCGTACATCAACGAAAATAAATACATCCAACACAATCCTGCAGTCGCTGATGGTCTATCTGGCCTTGGAGCATATCTTGAATCAATGGCAAAGCAAGGCATTGAAATGAAATACAAAAAAATCCATATCGTTCTCGGGCAAGGAAATTTTGTTTTAGCTGCAAGTGAAGGTACTTTCGGAGGTGAACATACTTCATTCTATGACCTTTTACGTATTGAAAATGGCAAAATTGTAGAACACTGGGATGTCAACGAGACAATCTTGCCTAAAGAGAAATGGGCAAACGAAAACGGTAAGTTTTAATTAGTTTGTCTTAAGTTAGAACGTTCGATCCACATCGGGGTTGAGCATCGCGAATTTTCATCGCTTCCCTTAGTTCGGCATAGATACCCTGGGGAAGATTTTGACGAGCTGTGCGATGACTTTAGCATCTTTGATGTCGTTCTTGGTTGAGGAATTGTCATCTATTTCTTTGCTTTTCATCACTTGCAACGGATTAATCACACCGCATAAAACTTGACGTTTTCTTAGGTAGTGAGCAAGGCTCAGCCAGTAATGACCGGTCGGTTCCACGCCAACGATGACGTCCTGGAGCCCTTGCTCCGTGGCAATTGCTAATGAACAATTCAAAGCCTTCTCGGTTATTCCCAAACGTAATTGGCTTCCCAAGCTCGACTCCTCGGTAGTCTTGCGCTCGGGCCACATGTATGAATTTTGCGATGTCGACTCCAACAATTAAGGTAGAAGAAGTAATTTGATTAATGCGTTCATTTTGAGTAGAATTCATTTTATAGTCTCCTTGGTTTGTATTTGGATCCGGTCGCTGACGAGCATCTGGTACCCACATACATCATACCAAGGAGTCTTTTTGTTTCTCAAACTTCATAATAGGAATGCTGCCCGTTAGCGCAACGACGGCAGCCGATTCGAGGAGCTCAAGAAGGATGTCGTCATGATCTATGGTAAGTACTATACAAAGGCCGCCTGCCGGTTGTACATCCGGTAAGCGGCTTTTTTCTAATCGTTTCCCACTACGGTAGTCGGAACGTTAAAAATCTCCGTCATACGTGTGAAATACTCCCTAAACTTAATCGAAAGCTGCGTCTTCGCCACATCTCGGGTCATCCCGAAAGTATCTTCGTACCCGCGGCAGACGATACGGCTGCTGTTCATTTAATGAGATCTCTTATGGCATCATGAATTCGAGTTGCTGTATCAATCGATCTTTGGTCTTGAATAATCACCTCTTCAAAAGTATCCTCAAGTACCTCTCTGATTTGTCTTTCAAGTTTTATTACATCTAAGTTGTCGATATGTTTTATAATATAAATCGATATTTTTCTAATTTCCCATTCATATTCATCCTCGGGACATTCCATTGCTAGCAGCAAGACGGGATCCCATAGATCGATATATCTTTTTACAATCTCAAAAAAAGGTTTCGGATCAAAGGAAAGATTGTTCAGATAATCCTTTTCCTTGCATACTTCTTGCAGGACAACCTTCTTTATTTCATCAAATGAAGAATTATTGAATTTCTCCATATGTCCTCCAACTCCGTTCATAAACCTGCTAATTTTCCAAGTATATCCTATACGTAATTGCAATGGATTTGTTGCGTTAACCTGCCCGTTACTTCAATGGACGACGGCAGCCGATCATGTGGCCCGCTGCCGTTGCGTCTCCATTCAACTATAGTGCCCGTTATCGCAAAACATTTATTCGCTAGGGTTGCTGCCAACTATCCATTTTGCAGCATCTAAGAGGTCCTTTGCAATAAAATCAGGTGATGCATGTTCATACCACTTATGGCGATATTTTTCCAAAGACTGCTTTCCCCAGCCTGTCTCTACAAGGATTTTTATGGCTCCTACTGCGGCAGCTGCAAGCATATCTGTTGAACCAACATCACCAATTACAGCACAATGCGTAAGGTCTAGTTCATAGTCAGATGCCGCCTTTTGAAGCATGCCAGGACGTGGTTTATGACAATCACAGCCATCCTCAGGCTCATGGGGACAGATAAATGCCGCATCGAACCCATATCCTTCAAATTCTTTTTGAAAATCTGATTCCGTTGCTAAGCCCTTAGAAATGATGTGTTGATTAGTGAGGGCAAATATTTTGATTCCATGATCTTTTAATAACTGCAATGCTTCTAAAGTTGAAGGAAATAACTCAAAGTCGCGAGGATGAATGAAATGACCATTCCCACCTAATGTTCCATCACGATCCACAAAAGCAGCTTGAATTTTCAGCAAAATAATCCCCCCATTTCAATATCCATAATTCCGGTAATTCTCGAAATGATTGAATTATCCTGCCCGTTAGCGCAACGACGGCAGCCAATCGTTATCAGCTCGGCTGCCGTCGTGTCATGATTGAGCTATTGTACCCGTTAGTTGAATAATTAAGGTTGCCATATCTCCCACACGTTTCCATCAGGGTCTGTAAACGTTACATTTGGACCGCAAGTTATCCGCTCGCCTATAATGTTAACTCCGTTTTCTTTAAAACGGTCGAAAAGTTCTTGGATGTGAGGAGTGACGAAACAACCCACTGCATGTCGTTCACCGATTTCCCACGTTCCTGTAAATCCGAGCCGACCACCTTCTGCCCCAGATTCTCTAAGGAACAAAGCAGGAATTGACCCTGTAGCAGCGTCTTGAGGGGAACCTTCATCATCGAGAAACCTCAAAATCGACATTTTCATTCCGGGCTCAACAGGATGGATGTTTGAAGGCAGGCAACCTAGATTATTCTGGTACCATTTAACGGACTCATAGACGTCGCTGACTGGAACGTAAATACAAGTCATTCCTGTAATGTCTCGCATTTTTTGCTCTACTTTGTTTACTTTATTCGCTTGCATGTCTCATCTCCTCCTCAAATTGTAGTAAAACAAAATCATAATAATATTCCGTTTTCAGACAACTTCTCCCTGCATCTTACAGAAAATAAATTTAACATTAATGCCCGTTCGCGCAACGACAGCAGCCGATCGTTCTAAGGCCGGCTGCCGTCGTGTCATGATCGAACTATCGTGTCCCGTTAGCTTAGTAAGTAACTTCATCAGAAGTTATTTAACGAATCGGTCACCCATGTGTTTTATCATCGTGACCCGTTGGTCTAACCTAATAAGTGTCAATAGGCACTATAAAACGAGTACTTGTTATGATTTCTTGTACCGTTTCTGAGGGCTGTTTTAGAGTAGTATCATAACTAAATTTATTGGTAAATGGTGAGCTATCCATCTTGTTCAATAAAAATAAAGAACGTTCTAAAGAATCAACATCCCCTCGAATGTCGGGGATGAGCGTGATTTTTGGATACCTCCCTTTTCTCTACTTATACGACATCCTCAGAACAAAGGTGAAGAAACCGAAGTGAAACGGATACTTTGCACGGCATTGATGATCTGTCTGTTATTGACGGCTTGCGTTAAGCAACTAATTCTGGACAGAATCAACCTGTTTATTGTCGCTTCGTTCGACGAAATATCGAAGGACCAACTTGAAATCACGTTGGCGGTTCCTCCGTTTCAAGCGGGAAGGCCCGAGGTGGTATCCGATGAATTGTATACATAATCAGGTCATACGAGTACCAAAATTCGCGAGTCCTTGGGCACGCAGATGGACAAGCCTTTGCAACCCGGGAAACTGATGGCGAATGATGAATTACAAACTTTTTTTGATGGAACATAATGATGTGCTCGTTATTCGGGGGCGAACAAGGATGGAGTTTAGACAATATGTTTTAGGGCCGTTTGTGAGCATCTGCACTTTACGCTAGCAGCGGAGCAACTAGGAATTTCCCAACTGACGTTAATCATCAGATTAAGTTGTTAGAAGACCATCACCTTGTCGTCGTATTGACACACAGGGCGCCCGTGTCCGTGCGCAATGGATATCTCGCGTCTCGTCGTCTTCTATATAGAGAAGACGACGAACCAAATAAGGGAGCCTCCTGGATTTAACTGTTCCATAAATATTTTTCATTTTTTTGTAAAGCATACAAGTTGAAGGCGTGATTGAATTGAAGATCAAAATAAATCCGATGTTCCTTCTGCCGGCATTTTTAGTGCAATGAACGTAAGTGGGATTTGTGCTGCTGCAACAAGAGATGAGATGGAAAAGAATTTGGCGTTACGGATTGGGGATTTATTCCTAAGAAGGTTTGCGAACGTTTTCTTACTGATTGGGGTATCAAACAGACGTAGATTCCGCTTGCAAACATGATGACGGCTGCGGCACTGATTGGTATTGATTCATGTCCGATCGAAGGTTTTGATATGGAGACAATGAATCGGATATTGGAGGAGGAAGAGCTGCTTGAAGACGGACACTTTATCATTTCAGTCATGCTCGCCTTCGGTTATCGCATAAAAGAGCCGGGACCGAGAATACGCAGACCGTTCGAAGATGTTGTGAAATGGGTCAAATAAATTAAAGGTGAGGTGTTCGAATGAAAGCGATAGTGGTAAGAAATGAGAACGCGGGAACGGCCGGAATGACACTGGAGGAGAGACCAGAACCGCAGGCGGCGACAAACGATGTACTCGTTCAGGTTCATGCCTCAGGATTCACCCCCGGCGAGTTAATATGGCATGCAACCTGGACCGACCGACTTGGCCGCGACCGTACTCCGTCGATCCCTGGCCACGAGGTGGCAGGAATAGTAACCGCACTCGGCCCTGGCACGAGGGGGCTATCGGTGGGACAACGGGTATTCGGGCTCGCGGACTGGACTCGCGACGGCACCCTCGCGGAATATGTGGCTGTCGAGGCACGCAACCTCGCACCGCTTCCAGGCGATATTGACTTCACGGTAGGTGCGAGCCTGCCGATCTCGGGTCTGACCGCTTGGCAGGGACTGTTCGTACACGGCTGCTTCCAGGCGGGACAGAGTGTCCTCGTGCATGGCTCGGCCGGTGGAGTCGGTTCAATGGTGACGCAGCTCGCCCGTGAGGCAGGAGCCTATGTCATTGGTACCGGACGCGCAGCAGACCGTCAGCCGGCGCTCGACTTCGGAGCGCATGAGTTTGTTAACCTCGACAACGATTCACTGGAGGACGTCGGTGGCGTCGATCTGGTTTTCGACGTGATCGGTGGTGACATCGGGAAGAGGTCTGCTAGTCTAGTTCGCGCAGGCGGAATGCTGGTGACCATCGCAGGCCCGCCCGAGGTACAGCCGGCCGAAGGCTTGGCGATTCATTTTGTCGTCGAGCCAGATCGGACACAATTGGTTGAGATCGTCCAGCGGGTCCGGGATAGTCGGCTACGAACAAACATCGGCCAAATCGCCAGCCTCGACGATGCCGTTGCCGCTTTCAACCCAACCGAGCGGATCAAGGGAAAGACGATAATCCGTGTTCGATCGTAATGACCCAGGGACAGTGAACCAGGCTTCGTATTATCTTCATCACGGAGGCCGATCATGAATGAATTTACAATCGTGATGTATGTCCTAAAGTAGAATTAAAGACCACCGGAAATCTGGTGGTCTTTGCATTATGGGCATTTCCATCTTGGATGACGCCGAATTTCGCCCAAGTTGGAAAGGAGGAGGGGACACGGGTGGGTTCAATCCGGTATGTGCAAGCCGCAAGAACGGTGCTGATCCGCACTGATGATGGTCCATTATTGATGCAGATCCGCATGGCATATTACAAGCGGGATTGTTTGCGATTTAAGCGGTCTTGCCAGCTTTTCCAACTATGAATCAATTAGAACCGATACAGCCTTGCAGCATCCGCTTGCTCCGGCAGCCATACCTCCATTTTGCCAGGCGTCCGGTTGTCCCAAGCGTAGTACGGCACTGCTTTGAACTGCGCGCCACCGCTCGGGTCCGCGGCATAGATAGCAACAACGCCTTCGAGCAATTCCGCCTCATAACGCGTCCGGAATCTCGTCGATGAATCGACCTTCAGCGCATCATACAGAAGGTTATCGATCTCCTCGACACAGTACACGAGCGGACCGCGCTGCAATGCAACCTTACCCGCATTAACCTGTACGAGCGGATGTGCGTATACGCGTTCCACCTGCATCGTCAGCTCCAGTGTAATTTCGTCGCCAGGCTGCCATGCTTGATGAAAACGAACATAGCCCCGCACCGTCTCGACGTCACTCACTTCTTGACCGCCGACAGCAAGGCGGAACGATTTGCACCAATCCGGAATACGGAGCGATATCCCGAACACTGCCTTCGGCTCGCACATCTCAACGCGCAGCGTAATGCGGCCATTCCACGGATACTCCGTCTCTTGCCGCAGCACGACTTTGCCCCCGTCAAGGTTCAAGCTTCCCGTTCCCGCGACATACTGATTCACGACCACATGGTTGCCGCGCACGGCATAAACATAGTTGCCGATTGACGGAATGAAACGCGCGATCTGCGTCGGACAGCACGAGCAGTCATACCACGGAACCCGGTGATGCGTACCGTCTGACTCTAGCGGATTGACGTAGAAGAACTTGTCGCCGGACAGCGAAACGCCCGAGATCGAGCCGTTATACATCGCACGCTCCACGATATCCGCATACTTCGAATCGCCATGCAGCAGATTCATCCGGTGATTCCACAGCACCATCCCGACGGAGGCGCAAGTCTCGCAATATGCGCTATCATTTGGTAGATCATAGTCTTCCGTGAAGCCTTCATTATGGCGCGAAGGGCCGATGCCCCCTGTGATGTACATATTCCGGTCCACCACATTGTGCCAAATCCGATCCAGCGCATCGATATAGCCTTGATCGCCGCTCAGCATGGCAACGTCCGTCATTCCTGCGTACATGTACATTGCACGGACGGCATGCCCGGTGACGCGTTCGATATCCCGGACCGGTACGTCATCCTGCGAATACGCGGCGCCCCAGTCCGAGCGATCCCAGCTATAGCCCACGCCATGACCATGACCGCGCTCCTCGAGCAGCCAGTATGCCAGCTTCCAGTAACGCTCTTCGCCTGTTTCCACATAGAGCTTCACCAGCGCGAGCTCGATCTCCTGATGTCCCGGCACCCAATGGCGCTTGCCCGGTCCGAACAAGGAATCGATATGATCCGCAAGCTTGGTCGCGACATCGAGGAACAATCTTTTGCCCGTCGCCTGCTTGTAGGCAATCGCCGCCTCAACCATATGGCCAGCGCAATATTCCTCGTGCTTGTTCATATCCTTCCATTTGTTCTCCGGCTCCGCAAGCGTGAAGAACGTCTGCAGATAGCCATCCTCCTGCTGAGCAGCGGCGATGAGATCAATGATTCGGTCCGCCTGTGCCTCCATCTCTTCATCGCGCTCGATCATGAGCGAGTACGCAATGCCTTCGAGCACCTTATACACATCGGAATCGTTATAGAAAATCCCCTCGAAGCCGCCTTCCATCAAGCCGCCCGCTTTGGCAAAGTTCGAAATCCGGCCAGTTGCTTCACATTGCGCCAAGCAAGCAGCTAGGGTCGACTTCTGCGTCGCCCGAATCCGATTGTTCCAGAAACGGTCCTCGATCGATACGCTCGTGAACGGCACCCCCGTCAAGGTGTGGTGCGAGAGAGCTGCATTGTTCGATAGTGTCATGCCGTCTACGTCTCCTTCGGTTCAGTTAGTAAATGCAATCTCATTCAGCCATGCGCTGAAAAATCCGCCATGGGAGGCGTAGGAAATCGACATTTGTTTTAAGTTCTCCAGTTTCGGGGCTCCCACCGTGCTTGCATGCCATGCATCGGAAGTCGGGTCAAGTTCACGGATAGCAAGAGGAAGCTCGCAATAGCTCCAGCCATATCTTGCTTCTGAAGCGATTTTACCCCAGTTGTAGAAAGGATAATTGATGACATATTGCAAATAGTTGCTTTCATCTTGAATCAGCTTGACGATTATGGAACCATGTCCAAAGCCGTCTCTGACCTCATGCAGGTATTTCAGCCAAATTCCGAGGCTGCTTGCCTCATTTAGCTTCTCTCCCGCTTGAATCGGAAGATCAACTTGCGTCAGCGTAGCAGCCGATGTCACAAGTAGGGACGATTCGTTCAACAGACGATGCACTTCGTCTACCTGCAGCGAAGCAAATTGCCCACCCGCGATGCCTGACAACCTAGCCGATTCCAAATGCAGCTTCTCTATAACCGAATCCGAACTTGGAACGACATAAACATCGATCCAGTCCAGTGCCGACAATACACCGTCCGTTACCGTTAGCCCTACCCTGTAGAAGCCAGGCTTAGCATAGGAGTGGGTTACCTCTTTTGTCTCCAATACAGTGCCGTCCCCCATTTCCCAGCGGAAGGAAAGCGCCTCGCCATTCATGCTTTCGCTGCCAGCAGCATCGATGAAAACCGCTTGCCCCGCTTCGGGCCGAGATGTCAACAGACGCGCATTAGCTTTTGGCGGCTGAGCATCCGTTACGGACTCGCTTTTATTGTAAATGACATTTGAAACATTCACGTCCTCATGAATGTCGCCAAGTCGATTGTTCTCAATAAGGTTACCTGATATCGAGATCCAGTTCGCGTACTTTATATAGATGCCGTACGTATCGTTATCCGTAATGACGTTCTGTTCGATAATCCAATGATAGGACTCGTAGCCGTCCTTGAATCCGATGGCTAGACCAGCGCTTTTGTTATGGTGAATATGATTGTTCCGCATCACGAAATGGCTGCTTGATCCGTTCACGACGGCAACGCCGGCATTGCCGAACGGCTCCGGGGCGTTTGCGATACGAGTGCCGTTATAAGCCGCTTCGTTCCCGATTAGCACGGCATGGCAGGAGCCGCCGAGCCAGAAACCGTAGCTGGAGTAGTTCCCTTTATTATTGACGAATGTATTGTCGGGGTCCCACACTTCCCAAGCGTTGTTATGGGCATAAGAAGCGTCGTTCCCTTCAAAATAGTTCCTGCGACTGACCCATCCGTTCAACGATCGAATAAATACGCCATCCCCGCCGTAGGTGAAATCATTGAACATAAACCGATTGTTATCGGAACCATTCTCGATAAGAACGGAAGATGAATCGCGCGCATGTACTTCTCCCGGGGCAATCCGAATGCCATAATTCATAACATTGTTGTTAATCTCATTATTCGATGCACCCCACAGCTTCAAACAAACATTGGTGCAATGCGACATCTCGTTGCCGGTAACGATGTTATTGTTGCTGTATTTGAGGTTGAGACCGTTCCAAACGTTATTGCCCTTGTTATTGCAAATTTGGCTATGCGATACGTTCTCCAGATAGAGAGCGCCGAACGGCTCGCCGTCACCCCAGCCGAAGTCCGGATCTGTGTAGTTGTCTGACAGATCATTGTCCTCAATGATCCAGTTCTTGCCGTTCATTATTTTCATTCCGATTTGAAAACCGCTAAGGGCTAGCGACTTCACCGTTACGCCGCTGTGACCGCTCGCGAACAAGCCGTTACCTGCATAGCTGTAGATGCTGCCGACCTTGCCGCGGCCGCGAATAATAGCTCCGTTTCCGTCGATTGTAATCCCGCTGCCAGCCACAAGAATGCCGCGACCGTCTTTGAATATGTATTCACCTGGCTCAAAGGTGACATCTTCCGTAATAATCATTCCTGAATAAGGCTTCACCGTCAGGCTCATCATTACAACTCCTTGATTATCAATTCATTCGATAAGAATAAGCAGTTATGAAAGGGGCGTCTCAATGTCCCAGTAGACGATGGAGACGCCCTGCTGGCCTTATTTCGTTGCTGCGAATCTGTCGTACGCGGATTGCTGCACCTTTTGAATGTTCTCAATGCCCATTCCGTTCAGCGTCTTCACGTAGCCATCCCACTCGGAATCGATGTTTTTCGCGCCGGTAATAAAGCCGTCTCTCATCGAATCCTTGAATGTTGCAATGTCCGTTGATGCGCCTGACATTACTTCGCTCTCATCAGGCGTCATGAAGAGCGTCGGCTCGAATGCCATTGAAGTGTCGACATCTGCCCATGTTTCGCGTGTTTTCAAGCCATTCGCATCCAGAAGCGCTTTGGCGGAATCGGCATCAGTTACCGTAATCCACCATGGATTCACGTATTTAGTCATCTCTACGCCAGGGACGTTGTCTGTTGCTTTCATGATTTTGTCCGTATACACTTTTTTGCCGTTCTTCACTTCGAACGTATCGCCCTCGATACCCCAGTTGAACAGCGTTTTACCTTCGTCGGAGAAACCATAATCCAAGTAAGCGACGATGCCGGCCGGATCTTTCGCTGTGCTCGTAATCGCCAAGCCATATGGCTGGGCAACACGTTTCGCAGTTGAGTTCAGGGATACAGACTTACCGTTGTACTGCATATAAGGAATGCCGACGAATTGGAACGGATTGCCTGCATCCGCCGCCATTTTTGCTGCTGTGCCTTCCGCATCCGTATTGTCGATAAGACCTGCCGCCTGACCGTCAGCAATATGCTTGTTATAAATGTCTTGTTCTCCTGTCAGGTAATCTTTGTCGAGCAAGCCTTCTTTGTACAATTTGTTAAACCATTTCAATGCTTCCTTATAACGGTCGGATGTTGGACCGTATACGACTTTGCCATTGTCGATGAACCAGTCGTCCGCAACACCGAAACCGTAGAAGAGCTTATAAATTTGCGAAGCATAACCAGTCAAGCCTACGAACGGCTTCGCTCCGCTCACTTTCTTGTCTTTCATCGCTTTTAAGGTGTTGTACAGTTCATCGTTTGTTTTCGGAACGCCAGATCCGGCTTTATTCAGCCAATCCTCGCGAAGAACCAGACCTTCACCGAAGCCAAGGAATTTATCTTGCGTAATCCATGGCATATAGTACATATGACCTTGCGGATCGACCAACTGCTTCTTAAGGGAAGCATCGGATTCCATAAGCGCCATCAAATTAGGCGCATGCTCTTTGACGAGTGGATAAATATCGATGATACGTCCCGCATCGGAATACTGCTTCATTCTTTCCGGATTCCAGCGGTACCAGATCGCATCCGTCATTTCGCCGGACGTCATCATCAGGTTGAACGACTCTACTGCGTCGCCTGTCGGATGCACGTATTTCACTTTCACGCCGGAACGTTTCTCAAGCTCTTGGTAAGCCAGAACTTCATCGTAGCTTTTTCCGCCCCAGGATTCGACCGAGCCGAGCCATGTCCAGAGGCTGAAATCCTTCAACTTGGATTCCGATGCGTCATCTCTGGACTTATTGTCCGTAGACGCCGTATCTGCGGGTTGATTAGCGCTTGTATCAGAAGATGCATTAGAGGTTGATGTATTCGCATCAGATGTATTGGAATTGGAGTTGCCATTGCCTCCGCATGCGGAGAGGACCACGATTAGAATCATGGATAATGCCATGCTAATTACTTTGAAAGCTCTCTTCATAATAGAGACTTCCCCCTAGTAAGAATTTACCCTGACGGGCTAGCACTACATCAATTCCGGTTCCATCACTGAATTCATGGAAGGCTATTCCTTTAAGGAGCCGAGCAAAACCCCCTTGACGAAGTACTTTTGTATAAACGGATACACGAGCAGAATCGGTACTGTACTTACGATGATCGTTGCGTACTTCAAATTTTTTGCCACTTGATGCGCGACGTTTGAAGTATCTCCGCCCATATCGGAGATGCGGCCCTGTATCAAAATCTCTCTTAATATAAGCTGCAGCGGGAAGAGCTCCCTGTTCTGCAAATAGATCGATGCCGAAAACCAGGAATTCCAGTGCCCAACCGCATAAAACAAGATCATAACCGCGATGATCGGCATCGAGATCGGCAGAATGATGCGGAACAAGATTTGAAAATCATGCGCGCCATCGATTCGTGCCGATTCTTCCAAGCTCTCTGGTAGGCCTTGAAAATACGTGCGCATCATGATCATGTTGAATGCGCTCATCGCTCCAGGCAACATAAGCGCCCAGATGGTGTTGTACAGATGCAGCTTTTGTACGATGATAAAGGTCGGAATGAGTCCACCGCTGAAAAACATCGTTATTACAATGATGATCATGAAAGCCTTGCGTCCCATTAACCATTTCCGGGACAAGGCGTATGCTGCAAGAATCGTCATAACCATGTTGATAGACGTTCCTAGCACAACGTAGAAGACGGTATTTCTAAAGCCTTTCAATATGTAGTTATTTGCAATGACGTCTTGATACGCTTCTAACGTAAAGCCGCGTGGAAAAAACATAAGCGAGCCGTGCTTGGCAATCTCGCCGATCGAGCTTAGCGAAACGACAAATACGTAATAGAGTGGATAAAAGGTCGAAAGCATGAGGAGCGTCAATATAACATAGTTGATATAATCAAACAGGCGATCGCCAAACGATGGTTTGTACACCATGACTTGCTGCCCCTCCTACCATAAGCTGCTCTCGGAAATTTTTCGGCTTATTCGGTTTGCTATAATGAGCAGCAAGAAGTTGACAACCGTGTTAAACAAACCGACTGCTGAAGCGAAGCTGAACGATGAATCTTGAATCCCTTTGCGGTATACATAAGTGGAGATAACATCCGACGTTTCATAAGTAAGCGGCTGATAGAGCAGCAATATCTTCTCAAAGCCAGAGCTGAGCAAGTTACCGATTGTCAGGGTCAACAAAATTACTATCGTCGGTTGAATCGCCGGCAATGTAATGTGCCATATCTTCCTGTATCTCCCTGCCCCGTCCATTTCGGAAGCCTCATAAAGATCAGGATTGACGGCGGTCAATGCTGCGAAATAAATGATGGAGCTCCATCCTATGCTTTGCCAAATATCGCTCGTCACGTAGATCGTTCGGAAAAATTCCGGAAGCTGCAGAAAAGCGATCGATTCCTTCCCAAGCAGATCGCGTACTTGATTGATTAAGCCATCGGAGGAAACAAAGTCTTTGATCATGCCGACAATAACGACCATCGAAATAAAATGCGGTATGTAGGTAACGGTCTGTACTGTACGCTTAAACAGTGAGCTTCGCACTTCATTCAGGAGCAGAGCGAGCAGGATCGGCGCCGGAAACCCGAATAGGAGAAGCCAAAAATTAAGCAGAAGTGTGTTCTTGATCAATCTCCAAAAATAATAGCCGTTGAAGAAGTCGATGAAGTGTTTAAAGCCGACCCATTTACTTTCAAAGAATCCAAGTCCCGGGGCGTAGTTCTGGAATGAAATGACGATTCCAACCATTGGGAGATATTGAAAAATCAAATAATAAAGCATCACGGGAAGCAGCATGAGATATACGTATTTCCCGCGGTTTAGCTCCCGCTTTACTCTTTGCAGCTTGCTTCGGCTTGCATTTGGAACTGCGCTCGGAACTGTATCCAGCTCGCTAACTGCCCCTTGCATGGTCACACCTCACTCTATTTGTTAAAATCCTGCGTGGGCTCTGGAGCGATAGTCGGCTTTGCCATGTATTGCGACGTTGTGTCTCGTTCGATAACCTGTCCCCGTACCAGCAGCCGCTCGGATTTCCCATCTGGCAGCTGCCCAGTCGCGATCATCTCGCACAACGCGTGTCCTGCCATCATGCCGACTTCGAACATCGGCAGCGAAATGGTCGTCAACCGCGGCCTTGCGTACTTCGCAATGGTCCGATCGTCGTAGCCCATAACCGATACGTCCTCCGGCACGCGGAGCCCGCATTCGCGAGCGGCGTCAGTAACCCCGATCGCCATCATGTCGTTGGCCGCGAAGACAGCTGTCGGCGGATCTTCCGAGCGGAACAATTCGAGTGCCAGGCGGTAGCCGCTGTCCTCGAACCAGTCGCCGTGCTTGACATAGTCCGTGCGGTACTCTATATCATGCTTGCCAAGCGCTTCTGTATATCCCGTCAGACGGCGGATGCTGGAGTACCAGTCCTCAGGTCCGTTGATGAAGGCGATCTTGCGATGATTCAGCTTAATGAGGTACTCCGTCGCATCGTACCCGCCTGCAAAGTCATCCGTGCATACGATGCTGATCGGTTCCTCCGCACTGCAGTAACGATTAATGAGCACGAATGGCAGCTTCGTCATCGGCACATCTGCCAGCGCATCAAGCGTCGAGTCTGCCAAGATAACGCCGTCCATCTGCATGTCTGCAAAGTAATCGATGGCTTCCTGCTCGTTATCCGAGTCGTGATGCACATTGCGTACGAGCATCGTGAAGCCATGCTCGCGAAGCGCTTGCTCGACCCCTTTGGCAATCATTCCGCTCAACTCGTCGGATACATCGTCCGTAATGAGACCGATCATGGACGAGGACTTCTGCCGGAAATTGCGTGCGAGCAAATTCGGGCGATAGCCCATTTCTTCAGCGATGCGATGAATGCGCTCGCGGGATGCGCGACTAATCTTCGGATTATCTGCAAGTGCCCGCGAGACGGTAGCCGCCGACATTCCGGCCGCTTTGGCGATATCATAGATGCTAACCACCGGTTCTCTCCTCCAATTATGCTAGACCTGCGATCTCTGTCTTAAATTCGTGCAATCGATTGCAAAAATTCATGAATAGTAATGTAACCGTTTTCAAATTAAGTATTACCGTCATTGTAATCGATTGCACAACTAGTTGCAACGATTATTTGCAATCGATTGCAAATAATCGTTGCAACTTGATTTTGGACAAACCTTCGCGCATTACAGCTCTTGCACACGAACCGGACGGCCCTCGCGGATCGACTGGCGGATCGCCTCAAGTGTCGCGATTGTTCGGAAGCCATCTTCCGCATCCGGCTGCGCAGGCACGCCTTGATGCAAGCATCTCGCAAAATGCTCCGTATAGTTCACGAATTCACCCGCATGATGATTGACGCCTTCGAATTGGAAGTAGTGATAGATATCTTCGAAGTAATGCTCGATCCGCTCTTTCTCGCCCTCGTATTTGATCTGCGCCTCGAGCTGCGGATATTTGCCGATGAACGTCCCTTTCGAGCCGTACAGCGCCACTTCGATCCATGGGCGTGTCTGGTGAAGATGCTCCAGACCGTACAAGCCGAGCACGCGCCCCACTTTGCCGCTCTTAAATTTCAGGTTGATGACGAACGTATCGTTGCCGTGGAATCCATTCTCTTTCGCGATTTCGGATTGGCTCGCGTATGCAGTAACTTCCTCTACATCGCCCATATACCAGCGAATAAGATCGACCGGATGCGAGCAGCAAGCGAACAGCAGATCGAAGCCGCCTTCGCGTGCCCACGAACGTTCGTTGTAGAACCAGCGCATATCATGCACATATTGCGTCTCTGCGAAGCTGAGCGCGCCAAGCTTGCCCGCCTCATACGCCTGGCGCTGATGCTGCATCGGACCGAAGAAGCGCGAGCTCTGTCCGACCATTAGCTGTCGCTCCGGAGTCGCACGCACATATTCGACGACCTCTCTCGCTTCGTCGAGCGTATTCACGAGCGGCTTCGTGCACAGCACATGCTTGCCCGCCTCGAATGCATGCCGAATATGCGTAAAATGAAGCTGATCCGGCGTATAAATCGCCACGATATCAATATCTTCATGTGCCAGCATTGCCTCTAACGAGCTATAGTGGTGCGGAACGCCGAACTGCTGCGCAACGGAGTGCGCCAGCTGCTCATTCGCGTCGCATACGGCTACGACGGTAAGATCGGGATGGCCCGCAAGCCCTTTTACAAGTCCTTTTCCTTCGCCTAGTCCGACAATACCGATGCCGAAACTGCGTCCGATCTTCGTAAAACGTCCATGCCCTTCCATCGCGTGAACCCCTCCTGTATATGTTATGGTCTAGGCAGCCGCTGCTCTATTGGCAGCATCTTCGGGAACGGCTCATGCGGCTCCGTCTGGTACCAATACGCTTCGCATGTCCATGCTCAATCGTGACGCGGACCGACTCTCTGAAGTGAATCGGGTCCTCGATGTGGAAGCGGTACATCGAATTTTTGCCGCGCCAAGGATTCGCTTCGTCACCCGAGTTCATATGGATGCCGAAGTATGGCGTGCTGAACTCCGTACGCGGACAGAATGCGGTGTTAAAATAATCCTCCGTCCCCGTGCCGTACAACGTCGGCAGCGGATCGCCATCGATGAAGATCATGTCATCACCCACGCCGTACCAATTGTTCTTCTCCTGCGCGAAGCAGTCGATGTTCAGGTTGCACCCAACATAATGGCCGCGGCCTCTTGCCTCCAGGATGACATAATTGCCCTCGCCGTCCAGATTCGGCACCTTCCACAGCTCCTGCGTCAGCTTGATATGACCCTCGTGAGTCGAACCGAGCGGTGCATCGAGCGGCAGCTCTGCGCCCCACGAATCGGTTGCATTTTCCCGTCTCCACTGCGCGTGGAATCGACCAAGACCTGGCTCCAACTGGTCATACGCTTCATAGTCGATATAGTAATAGAAATTCACTTGGCTCTTGCATTCGTTCACGATTCCCACCCTCGCCGAATCTCCGTAAGGCATCGCGAAGAAGCAGTTGAACCCGCGGCCCTCATCCGGCGCCATCACAAAAGGCAACGACCAGAAATTACGAGTCACGCCGTGACCAATGCCGAAGAAGTCGCCGATAGGCGCTTCGACGCTCGGCTCGGACTCGCCGTCCCAGTACATGAGAATGATCAGCTTGCGCAATACATGCTGCTCATCGGATGGCGTAATGCCTTCTTCAGCAGAGAACAGCGTGCACCAGATGTGACGGATGGAGCCTGCGCCTTTCACATCCATAATGACGGAGGTTTCTCCCGCGGGAATGATTGTTCAGTCGTAGTTACCGCCAGTTCGGTCATAGCTCGATACGCGGCGCCGTCTCGCATCGCGGATACGCGACAGGTCTGCCAGGGAAGAGTAGCCCATTGTCATTGCAATCGTTCCTCCTTAGAGCAGTTCGTTTAAGATGCAATCCAGCAAATAAAGAGCAGCCGGGTTACGTTCCAGCCCGTTCGGCTGGCTGCCGAGTCCGCCCTCAAGACGAAGCGTGGTCGATATGCGCTTGCCTGCGCCGACGCGTTCCTCAATCATGTAGCGGTCCAGCTCGAAGATCCGCGCATCGAGACGATCCATAATCGGCGTATGCTCGCCGAGCTGCAAACGGTCGAATACAAGATCTGACGCGAGCCCGTACAGCAGCATTGAGGTATGGTCGCGGTGCGGGAATGCGTTCATAATCGGATGGTTATGGAATAATTGCAGCGATTCGCGCCAGAACGGCATTTGCTTAACGGCTAGCGGACCGTAACCGCGCTCCACATAAAGGGCATGACCGCCAGCGGCAACGAACTTCTCCATAGCCGGTGTCCATCTCGCCGTCAGCAGTACGCGGATGCCGTCGTTGTCTCCTGTTTCCGACCATTCGCGAATACCTGGATGCACTGCAGCCCAGTCGCGGAATAGCCCGTTGCCGCCATTGTCAATTGCAATTGCTGCAAGCTGCTCAGGAAGTCGAGCAGTCTTCGGCAGTACCCAAATCGGCCACTCGTTCGTCGCGATTACGTGTCCGCCCGCTTCGATCTCCGCTTGCAGCACCAATTGAAGCGCTTCTTCTGTCTGCGGAAGCGTCCACTCGGCAACTGCAATCTCCTTGAAGCCGCCTGTCACTAGGCGTTCTACTGTACGTTCCCCGCTGCTTGCGAGCTGTCCTTCAATCGTCCATGTCCAGCGCAGCGTACCCGTTTCAATCGCGACATCGCCGTAATGGGAGACAGCCAGATGCGGACGGATCGCTTCGCCTGGGTTGTAGTTGAACGGATCCCAGGGCGTCAGCCGGTCGCCGCCGTTAATCCAGTTTCTCCGCGCGTCCCAAGTAACGGCAATCATCGTTGCACCGTTAATTTGCTTGAAGCGTGCCGGCGGCTGCTTCCATTCGCCGAAGTCGTCGAACACGGCGCTCGACGCAAGGCCAGAATCTTGAATCGACGTCAGCGTATATCCGTTAATATGAGGGTAAGCCCTTACTTGCTCAAGCACCGCTTTGCGGTACACATAAGCGCTCTCGCGTGAATTCGCCGTCAGCTCCGCTTCGGTGAACGGCAGCGGAAGCATAGCGAGCTTCTCATCCTGCCTGTGGTACTGCCATCTCGAATCGCGGGCGACCGGATTCATTTTCGTGTCGGATTGCAGCCACCAAGGACGTTCGCCTTTGCGCTCGATCATTTGCGTGATCGGTCTAAACTCGTCATAATCGCAAAACTCGCCGAAAACCCACGGCTTCTTCTCCCGCCAAGGACCGGCAAAACGGCTCAACAGATCAGGGTAGAAATGAACATCGGTATAGAAATGATAGTCATAGAAATCCGCATACTCCTTGAGCAAGCCGCCATAGCATTCGCCCGAGCCGCTGTTGTCGCGGATAATCGCGCCGCCCGTCAGACGTTTCGCCTGCTCGTAAAGATCCTTCAGAAACTCGGCATCCGCCTCGTGATTCAGCTCGCAGCCAAGCGTCCAGACTCCGATCGACGTATAGCTGCGAATCTCTTTCATAATCGATTCGTACTGCTCGAGGGCACGTGCCTTGAACTCCTCGTTTACCTCAGGCAACCACATCGGCAGCTCTTGCCAGAGGATAAATCCAAGCTCATCCGCCAGCTCATAATAGTCGCGGACTGGCACGTACAGGCAGTGCTTCACCATGTTGAAGCCGCCTTCCTTCAAACGGTTCAGCTCGGCGCGAATCGCCTCGCGGTCCGGAATCGGCGCAACAAGATCTCCATACCAGCCCCAGTGGAGGATGCCGCGCAGTTGAACCGGTTTGCCATTCAGCAGCAGCCGCTCGTCGTCGATCGACCAGGTTTTGAAGCCGAAGCGGTGCTCGTAGCGGTCAACTCGTTGTCCGTTCTGTAGGAGTGTCAGCTCTACCGAGTACAACACAGGATTCTCCGGCGACCAGAGTGCGATGCCATCAATTCCAGGCAGTTCGATCACGCCGTCGTGTCCACCTTGCGCGGGGATACCGAGCAGCTCGGTCACGACAGTGCCATCCGCTCCACGAAGCTGTGCATTAATGGTCAACACTACGTTGCTTAACGCGGCGGTGTCTAGCCGATACGAGACCGATGCACGCGGAACACCATTCAGCGTCTGAGTTTGCACGAAAACATCTGCTAGTTCGCCCTGTGGGACTAGCCCGAGATGCACCGGCTTCCAGATGCCTCCGAAGATGACGCCGACATCGGGCAGAAATCCAGCAAGGCATTGGCGCAGCGGGTATTTCTCCCCTTGCTTGTAGACGCGCAGGACAAGCTCGTTCGCCTCGCCAGCACGAAGTGCATCGCTAAGCGCAATGCGAAAGCCGCTCCAGCCGCCTTCGTGCTCGCCGATCTTTTGCCCATTAAGCCAAATCTCGGAGAAGTAGTTCACGCCTTCAAAATCAATCGCAGCCAGCTCGCCGCCGTACTCGCTCGGCGCATCAAAAACCAACTTGTACCAAACCGCTCCATCTGCGAGCTTATTGTCCGTCAGCACATCCCAGCAGCCTGGTACCTTTGCCGCCTGCCATGCTGGCGATGCAAGCGCATCGGCCGGATACTCATAGCGATGCTCAAAATCAAACAAAAGCTCCCAATTGTCCTTCAAAGTTACCGCTTGCTGTAGCACGTTGCTTCCGCCTTTCGTCTCCAGTTTATGCTAGGTCGAGCTGCGCTCAATGAGCTGAACGTCCTCCGTTCCATTTATTGAGTTATTATTAGAATTCAAGCAGGAATTAATATGTAAAGCAATGCCAACGGTAATTCAAAAACGTCTCGCCGGCAACGACAGGCCGGTTGCCATCGCTAGTAGTAATGGATAAGGACGATCCTTTGATTAATGCTTCGGCTCCGCTACCGGATAACCGATCAGCTCTTTTCGCAGCAGCCGCTGTGCTTTGATGGGGAGCTGGTCGTATGTCTCCTGCGGAATTTGAATCGTGCCTGTGTTTGGTCCGTTTGCCGAATAGATTAACGCGATATTCGGACGATGTTTGTCCGAATGGTTCGGCGTGCCGCGGTGCCATACTCTGTCATCCCGAATGAGAATGGAGCCTGCCGGCATTAGCATTTTGATATAATGCATATGTTCCGCAAGCTTCGGCTTGCTGAACGCATTCGGTGCGTACCAGCTGTCCGGATGCAGATGCGTACCGCCTGGCCATACTTCCATCGGTCCGTTGTCCTCCGTTACATCGACGAGGGGATAGTTGACAACCAGGTTGACGATTGGCAAGTTCCCATCATGGCGATCGCCGTATCGCGAGGAAGTGTCCGCATGGACAGGCTGTTTATTCTTGCCGCCGGGCATGGAAGTGTTCGTCGCAAAATACGTCATGAAGCAGTCTTCACCGAGAATCTGATCTACAATCTTCGTAACGAACGGATTGGCTATAACCGCTTCATCGCAGAACGGTTTAACGAAAGGCAGATAGAGCCGTACATGGTTCGTGCCGTCATTGAACCCATTATTCGGGTTCAGTATCTCCTCGCGGTGCTGCTCGACGTACGGGTCCAAGATGGCTACATAGTTGTCATACAGCTCTTCCACCTGCGCTCTTGGCAGCACTTCCTCAAATAACACATACCCATTCACCTTAATCAGCTGTACAGCCAGCTCCAGCGTATCCGGCGATAACCGCCCGCTTGCTAATTCTTCAGCGCTAAGTCTCATCCTCGTTCATCCTCCCGAAATTGGTTTGATGGAGCTCACTTAAAATTTAGGCAATGAGCGGGATCTGGTTGCTTTTTACCGTAGTTTCTTGGTGCTCTCCCGAATGATCAGCTCATTGTTCAGCACCACGTTATGATTGACTTCCTTATCTTCGAGCATCTCGATGAGCAGCTTTGCCGCCGTCCAGCCCATATCGTATTTATTCTGGTGAATCGTCGTGAGTTTCGGTATGCAGTACGATGACAGAATAATATCATCATAGCCGACAACGGATACGGAATCGGGCACCTTACGGCCCCGCTTCTCGAGTGCGCGCATCGCCCCAAGCGCCATTAAATCGCTGGAACAGAACACCGCCGTAACGCCGGGATGTTCCTCCAGTATCCGCAGCATCGCCCGCTCACCGCCATCTTCGGAGAACTCGCCGTCCTCTATTTTGGACGCATTGTACACAATTCCGTTGTCCGCGAGCGCTTTCTTATACCCGTTTAAACGCTGCTCGCTCACATGCGCCGCCGGGTACCCGTTAATCATGGCAATGTCGGTATGTCCCCCGTCGATTAAATGCTGAACGGCTTTACGAACTCCCTCGATATTGTCGGTCGTGACATTGCCCAAATGCTCGTTCGAGAATGGAATATCAATGAGCACGCAAGGGAATTTCGACTTCTGGATGACTTCCTCAAGATACGGGTCATCCACTCTAAGCCCGAAGATGATGGCCCCGTCGACGTTCCGCTCCTTGCACAAATTATAATACGACTTGATTCGCTGCTTGGACGGATTCGTGCTGAAGAGCAGAATATCGTAATTCAACTCGTTCGCCCGTTCGTTGATGCCCATCAAAATGTCAAATGCAAGCGTATCTTTCCCGCCCGTATACTTCAGTCCCGAGAAAATAACGCCAATCGTGTTCGTCTTGCTCGACACGAGGCTTCGTGCAACCGCGTTCGGCCAATAGTCCAGCTCTTCGGCAATCGTCTTGATCCTCCGCTTCGTCTCTTTGCTTACATCGTTGTAGTCGTTCAGCGCCCTCGACACCGTTGTTGTCGATACTCCGGCAATCTTCGCAATATCTTTTATCGTCGCCATACGGTTCACCTGCCAAAGTATGAATGGATGATTAGCCTTTTACACCGCCGCTGACTACACTTTGTTGTACTTGCTCCTGTGCCGCCATGTACAGAATAATGCTTGGCAGCGTGACAAGCGTCAGTGCCGCAAACAGCTGCGTGTAGTTATAGGAGAACTGCTCCGTAAAGAACTGCAGCGCTACCGGGAGCGTACGGTTCTCCGCGGAGGACGTCAGCATAAAGCCGTAGAAAAATTCGTTCCAGTTGCCGAGAAACATCAAGATGCCTGCCGTCGACAGCCCCGCCTTCGCGAGCGGCAAATTGATATGAAGGAACACTTGCCAGAAGCTCGCCGATTCCATATACGCGGCTTCATCAAGCTCTCTCGGAATCGACAGGAACGAAGCTCGCAAAATGAATAGCGATACCGCAAGGCCAGACGAGATGTAGACGACAATGAGCGCAAGTCTCGTATCGTACAGCCCTGTCAAATTAATGAACGAGAAGATCGGCTGGGCGGTCGCATGGCCCGGAATAAGAAGCGTCACCGAGAACAGGATGAACAGAAGGCGTTTCCCGAAAAAATCAAATTTCGCGAACGAATACGCCGCAAGCGCGTAGAACAGCAGCGCCACCAGCGTCGACGTTACGGAGATCAGCACAGAGTTGAACGTGTTGCTCAAGAAATTGTTCATCTTGAACACGGAATAATAGGCGTGGAAGTTAATCTCTGTCGGGAGCGCGAACGGCTTATTTAAGATCGCTTTGTTCGATTTGAAAGAAGAAACGACGATCCAGAGAAGAGGCACAAGCGAGATGCACACGGTAAAGAACAGCACCAAGTAACTGGATATCCCTACAAAGCCGCGTTTTACATAATCAGCCTTCATCGGCAGAATCACCTCCCCTCAGTTGTATACGCTTTTGTTCATCCGGAACGCTTTCGTCGTAATGGCGAGAACGCCGATGCCGAGAATAATCATGATCGTCGCGACCGCATTGGCATAACCGAATTGATAGTTAATAATGCCATCGTAGAGCATGACCGAAATATTGTAAGTCGAGTTGCCCGGTCCTCCCTTCGTTGTCAGGAAGATCGCCTCAAACATCGTAATCCGAGCGATGACGGATAATATGACGGAAGTGCCGAGCGAGCCGCGGATAAGCGGAAAGTTGATGCGCCAGTGGATCTGGCCTTCTGTCGCGCCGTCGATCTTCGCCGCTTCATGCAATTCCTTCGGAATCGCCATGAGATCGGACAGGACAAGCAGCGTCACGATAACGGCGTAGAACACCCATGTCAGGCTGATCGCCGAGAACGCATACTGCGTATCGAAGAACCAATTTGTATGGAAGTTCGAGAAGCCAAGCTTACGGATGAAGTTATTCAATAAGCCCATCTGATCGTTGAAAATAAACCGATAAATAATCGCCCACGCCGATACGGCGATGACGTTCGGAATCATAAACACGCCGCGTACAAACCGCCAGCCGACCGGACGCTTATAAATAATGAACGCTACCAGCGCGCCGAAGGGCACATGAATGAATGTGGCGATAATGGACCATTTGAGCAGGTTGATCAAGGAAACCGTCAGCGTGTTATCATCCGTGAAGATCATCTTATAGTTATCAAACCCGATAAACTTCGGCGCATTAAATCCGTTCCACTCGGTAAAGCCAGTCGTAAATACCGTGATAATCGGCACGAAGTAGAAGGTCAGAAATACGAGCAATGTCGGAACAATAAAAAGGTATACCCATAGTCTATTGTATTTGTACATGACTGGACTCCTTTCCTCACGCGGGCGATAGGTTCGCGAACGATGTGCAAGAAGCGCATTAGCGGCTCGCTATGCGCTTCTTGCGGATCATTTTTTGCAATCCGGCATTTATTTCTTAAACTTCTCTGCTGTGTCAGTCATCGCTTTACAGAACTGTTCCGGCGTCATATCGTTCGTTGCCAGAAGCGGCAAGTTTTTAGCAAATAGGTCGGATACCGACTGCGGCACGATGTCATAAATCAAACGGTTAAGCGTCTTCATTTTCGAACCCACCTCATCGTTGAGCTGTCTCATGATTGGATTCAGCTTCGCCTTTGACTCGTCCGGCATCGGCAACTTAGGCGCGAAACCGCCTTCCGCGACGAGGAACGCATTCAATTCTTCAGGCGAATAAATGAATTTAAAGTATTCAATCAAGCCGTCGATTTGCTCTTGCGGAGTACCTACCGGGATCGAGTACCAGTAGCCGTCAGCGGATCCAAGCGCAACGCCGTTCGGATAGATTGTCGCGCCGACTTTGTCTGCGAAGCCTTCCGCCGCTTTATCCGTGTTGCTGAAATCGCCGACCATCCAGGGGCCGTTCGCAATTGCAGCTGTATTCTCGCTGAAAAATTCATTTGCCGCGATCGAGTACGTCGCGCCAAGAGCAGACTTGGTCGTGTAATCTTGAAGCAGCTTTTGAATTTTCGTAAACGTATTGATCCAGAGCGGCGAATTGAAATTCGTTACGATATCGCCCTTCGTCAGGATCTGCTGGCCTTCCGGATCGGATGCGATCATGGCGGAAGCGAGCAGCATTGTAGTCCAGCCGTTCTCGCCTGTCATCAAGGATAGAGGGGTAATGCCGGTAGCTTTCAACTTATCCAAGTCGCTGAAGAAGCCGTCCCATGTATCCGAGAAGCCCGTGAGGCCTGCTTTTTGCATCAGCTCTTTATTGTAGTACATGCCAATCGGACGTTCGAACGCGAGTGGAAGCGATACGATCTTGCCGTTCTTATCCGTGTTGTATTTTACGGAATCATCGATGAGTACCTTTTTGATTTCCGGGCTGTTGTCGATGTAAGGTTTGAGGTCCACGAGGTCACCGTTGTTGATCATGATGTCGGCAAGCTCCTTGTCGACTTCAATGAGTGGGGGAAGCTTCTTCTGCTGGTAGAGCAGCTTGATTTTCTTCGAGTATTCGTCTTGGACGATTTCCTCGATTTCAATCTTGTACTTGCCAGCGAATTTCTGATTGAAGCGTTCGATCTGAGGAAGAAAGAAGATGGCGCCTACGTTATTGCCGGTTTTGTAGCTTGGGAACTTGATGACAATTTCTTTGCCACTGCCCGCTTTGCCGGAATCGCCGTTCGAAGAATCGGAGCTGCTATCATTCGGTGCCGCGCCGTTGTTACCGCTTGAATGATCGCTGCCGCTTTTATTTCCATTGTTACTGCCGCATGCCGCGAGCGAGAGAACAAGAAGAAGCGCGATAAGTAAGAAACTGATTTTTTTCACCGTTTAAACCTCCCCATTTTGTTAGCCTGTCTCCTCAAGCGCAACCTGAAGTGTGACTGAATTAATGGTAGCGGTTAATACTGATGAATAAAAAAATATATTGTCCATCTCCCCCTTACATGTGCAAATGGAATGCTACCCCATTTTTCCGAAACGTTTAAGTTCGACTTCGACTACAGTATAGTTTCATTCGAAAGCGATTACAATACTTACTCTGTAAACTCTGCAAACTGATTCTTGAGCCCTATTCGATCGACAAAAAGACGTTCCCACGGCGAGAAACGTCTTTTATTGCAATTTTTTAACGCTTATTTCCCGGTCATCATCGAGTCGCAACGTTCCGGCCTCCCAATCGCTCCGCATGAAGATCGTGCCGTTCACATTGGGCAATGGCGCCCCGTTGACGCTGTTCTCGATGATGACCTGTAGCGCCTTCTTGTAAATTTCGTGCTCTCCACCAGAAGCTTCAGCCACTCACACAACCAGGCGACGCTGACTGACTTCTCGTTCGGTCGTATAGTGAAGGTAATCGGTTATCTGAAGTACCTGCTTGTGCTAAATTCTATTTCTCACTAATCTTTTGGATGTAGGCTTCATTACTTCACTAAAGCAAATGCCTATTAGGATCAATAAAACACCTAACCATCTGAACCAGGAGATGGTCTCCCCAAGTAAAAAGTTAGCGCTAACAACCGTGACGGGTAACTCGACAGCACTTAGAATCCCGGCCATTCGACCACCAATTTTCGGAATTGAGATCAGCATGAATAGTAAAGGCAGCAATTGTCCAATTAATCCTGTGACGATCCCCCAGCCCAACAAACCGTGGAACAAAACACCGTTTGTCAGGTACGTTGGAGGATACATGGGAAACAGCGAGAAGGCACCTACTGTCAGAGTCAACGCGGCCCGAGCAAACGGTGAAGATTGTTTCGTCATATATTCAGGCAAATAAAGACTGATACCGAAACAAACGGCAGCCAGCAAACCATATCCGATCGCTATCCACGAAAGATGCGGGAGCTCTGATTGAAACAACCCCACTGCTAATATTGTTCCTCCAAGAATAAAAGCAATGCCAATCCATTTCTGCGTCGAGGGTAAAACCCTCTTCACGATTATATCCAATAAGGTCACAATCCAAGTAACTTGAAAAAGCAAGACGATACTTAATGAAACAGGCAGTAAAGTAATGGATTTAAAATAAAAATAAATAGCCCAAGCAGACGTTGCCCCAGTTCCAATAATGAAAAGCAAATCCTTACCTGTTGGGAAACGGATTCGATTCAAAATAGGTAAAATTATAAGCCAAAGCATAACGACAGCAAATCCGTATTGCGCATTAGTCAGATCCATAATCGTGAAGCCCTTAGCATACAGAAAGTCAACTAACGGTGCAGTAAATCCTAAGAATGATGCTGCTAGTAGCATAAGCAGAATATTTATTGATTTTGAATGCAACATCTTAACCTCCATATTTTTCTCTAACAGTTATTGGGCTAATAGGTCTTTGTTATTACTATCGTTACCGACATGAAGACCATTCATGCAAAAAACCTCACCTTCATGATGAGGTTTTAACTTTTTAGTTGCCATGTACAAGATGCCTTGTCTTATGCCTCAAAAGTTATCCTTTAAGCAGATTCCCATTAAATAGCATGTTCACTGTTCTAATAAAAAGAACAATTAAGATAATACTTAGCAAAGCGAGAATAACCGCGGATATGACGATTAACAGCCAGGAAGGCTCGAACATCGCATATTTCAAAGCAGCATTGCTGAGAGCAGCCATCGGAAAGCTTACAGCCCACCAGGAAGCGCCGAACGGGATGGACTTTTTAAATACTTTAAAAAACAAGACAACGAATAAGAATAGACCAAAGTAAAACAAGATGGATGCGAACTGATCGATTCGCTGTACGTAGTTTGTATATCCAAGAAAACCAACCTCAAAGGGCGCAATCATAATAATCATGGAAGGTCTTAATCCTGCTGGCAGTGGAGCTTGATGAATCAATCTGGATAAAATCATGGTAAAGAATACCAACGCAACAATTCCCCCGATCGCCAAGGACAACAGATTAATTTCGTGCGCCCATGGAAACGGCATCGTCCCGCCGGCAACGACGATGTCGATGGTTGCTACTCCGGGAATAAGCCAAGCAGGAACTGCATTACCCTGTTCTTGATCCCCGTTTAATAGCCGGGATACGATGATAAAACTAAGCGTTAATGTCGTTACCATTCCGATTATCCAAATAACTTGCCCTAATACTTGACTGTAGCTACCGAGCACTGAGGATAGCAAGAGAATGGAAATCGTAATGGTTCCGAAAAAATTTCCCGAGATGGGATGCATAAATTCATTTACGACCTTCTTTGGGTATAGAAACCATTTCGAAATATAACCTATGCTTAACGCGATAAAAATCAAAACCGCTACAATTCCGATGATTTCAGCGATGATTGGCGGAGTACCAAATAGTTTACTCGCTTGTCGCCAAGCCAAAGACAGGCCTGAAATACCCATAACCGATCCAAATAAATTAACAGGTAAGAACTGCACGGAACCAATGCTATTTTGTTTCTGTACGGCTGCCATGGTTTGCATGGAGGTCACCACTTTCTTTTTAATAAAAGCTTATTTGACTGGTTAATTGGTTAACCTGTTATTCATACTAATTTTGTCTTGGCTTTTTGTCAACAAGAACATTAAAGGCTGCGATTCTATACGTAGTTGCAACGGATGCTGAGATTGATTAAACTAAGAAATAACCAAAAGACTAGTCAATTAATAAGGTTGGTGAGCACGGTGGGCGTTAACATCGAATCCCTCATAAAAATAGATACAAAATTACCTTTACCGATTAACATTCAAATCAAAGAGCAACTTAAGCTGCTGATCAGTAATCAGGTCCTCTCCCCTGGCGATGGTCTTCCTTCTACGAACCATTTAGCCGATCATCTCGCCATAAACCGAAACACAATACAATGGGTATACTCACAATTAAAGGACGAAGGTTTATTGATTATACAAAAGGGCCGTGGGACCCGAATCGCTAATGAAGCGAACATTGAAGAATTTAAAAGAAATAACCCTTATTATCCCTTTGTCCAAGAAATGATGATTCGCTCTAGCGAAGCAAGTTATCCTCCCGAAAATCTGCTTCTAGCCGGGTTCGCTTATTTGCAGTTGTATGGGGAATCCGTCAAAGTGCACCCGACCTATTTATTTATTGAATGCAAAGTACAATCGTGCTACTTCTATTTAGATGAAATCGTCAAGCATACAACCGCGGAGATCCTTACGATAGATATCGATGCCCCTGAGGAGGAATTGTATTCCTCAATAAAGCGCGCGGATGTCATCGTCACCACTGCCGAGCGCAGTGACCGCGTAAGAAATCTCAATGGTGCAGCAGGGAAAACGATCATCACTGTAGGTGACCCTAACGATGTGTCCTTGCTGCTTAGGCTGATACAACCATAATTCATGCGAATAATAAATCAGCCTTAGTTCGGACATTTTCCGAACTAAGGCTGTTTCCACTTTCACCTCCATTGGCTCCTGATTTTTCCGTTTAGCAAGCAAATATTCATTTTGGCAGTCTTTTTTGGAATGTGATCATGATCGTTTGCTTACCTTTGCTGACAGTTAGAAATGGATGGCATCTGCTCAAATTACTACTATTTTGAATTTCTCAGACGTTTTCCTATCATGCAACCGGATCGATGCCGGAATTCCGTATAAGCGTTCCTTAATTGGGAAACACTCTAACTGTTTCAGCATGCAATGAAAGGAAAACAAACGCATGTTAAAAAAACGGAATCGAGGCAAAACGTCTCCTCCTTTTCAGGATCGTGCTTTTGCCGATCACCAATCCGAATTAGAGAAGCCACTTTCGTACAATCTGGATGAAAATTACCGTTATTTAAAACTCATTTTCGATAAATGCTCAGATATCGTGTTTCGCGAGTTTAAGACTGAAGGGCATGCGGACGTGCTGATGATCTACGTCAACGGAATGGTAGATGCGCGGGCATTTGAGCAAACCGTATTGAAGCCGCTGCTATATGAAGGACTTCCCCAAGGGTTAGAAAAAATCAAAAGTTTATCACAAGCCTGCGAGTTGGAATACTTTTCAACTCTTCATTCCAAAACGGCGGGTACTTATAAAGACGTTGTTCATCATGTGTTAAAAGCACAAATCGCGGTTTTGGTTGATCATGAGGAATTGGCATTCTTGGCCGATATGGGCAAGATAGAAAAACGCGCTGTGGAAGAGCCAAGCTTGGAATCCACTCTTCGAGGTCCGAGAGAAGGCTTCAATGAAAGCTTGCAGGTCAACATGACGCTGCTTCGCAAAAGAATACCCAGCCATTTATTGAAAATGGAGTCGATTGAATTAGGGAAGTTAACACGAACGAATGTCGTGATCGCTTATTTAGATGGCATCGTGGATAGCACAGTTTTGCAAGAAGTAAAAAACAGAATCGGCCAAATTGAAGCAAACGTCATTCTGGAGGCCGAATATATCGAAGAATATATCGAGGATGCTCCGTTTTCGCCGTTTCCTCAAATTCAGAACACCGAACGTCCGGATGTCATCGCCTCCTGTTTGTTTGAAGGCAAAGTAGCTATCATGTCGGATGGCGCCCCCTGCGCTCTCGTTGTGCCAATGACGTTCTGGGTCGGTTTACAAGCGGCGGATGATTATTACGAACGTTTTGTCTATGTAAATGCCATGAGGGTTATTCGCTTTACGTTTTCTTTGGTATCCCTGTTAGCGCCTGCCTTATATGTCACCTTGACTACCTATCATCAAGGAATGATTCCCTTTCCTTTGATGAGCAGCATCGCCGCAGCGCGTGAATCGTCACCCTTTCCGACAGCCATCGAAACCATAATGATGGAGCTCGTGTTTGAAGGCTTGCAGGAGGCAGGAATCCGATTGCCCAGTCAAATCGGCCCGTTAGTCAGCATTGTAGGCGCTCTTGTAATCGGCCAAGCAGCCGTTCAAGCCGGTATCATATCCGCTCCAATCGTTATCGTGGTATCTGCTACAGGGATCGCCTCTTATGCCATTCCCAGGTACAGCTTCGGAATTGCTTTCCGGCTTCTTCGCTTCGTGATGTTAATTCTGGCGGCAACCTTGGGATTATTCGGTATGGCCGTAGGGATTATGGGAATCTTGATCCATCTTGTAAGCATGAAATCATTCGGTGTCCCCTATTTCTCTCCTGTTGCACCGCGCATCGGAAAACAGATGCTCGATATGATCATCCGTGCGCCCAAATGGATGAAGATCGGCCGCTCGAACAGCTGATATGCAGGCGAATTAATGCGAAAAAGGTGACTGTTTCATGTCGGTTAAAACAACAGCGCTAAGCGTTGCGTTCCTATTAATCGTCTTCGTGTTAACCGGCTGTTGGGATTTAAAGGAACCCAACGAGCTCTCGTTCGTTTTAGGTTCGGGGTGGGACTTAACGAGTGACAAACAATTCAAATTAAGCGTGCAAATACCTGTAGTCCGCTCGAGCAGTCCCGAACAAGGCGGGGCCGACTCCAGCAAGCCGCCTTTTACCGTAGTTAGCAGCACGGGGACCAATATAACTAACGCTGCAATGCATATTCAGGAACAGTTGTCTCGCAAGCTGTTTGCGGGTCATCGGGTTGCCCTGTTCATTAGTGAAGCCGTAGCCAGACAAGGATTTATGAAATGGCTCGACGAGCTTATACGGAATCCGGATAGCAACACGAGGGTATATATATTCATTGTCAAGGGAAGCACTGCCGAACAGTTCTTGAAGAGTGAATATGCAATGGAACGATTTTCTACCACGTTTGCGAACAGAACATCCCGCATTGTCGGATTTACAGAAAAATTATTTGATTTAGAAAAGGAAAAGAACAATCCCTCGAAATGCTTCGTCCTTCCCGTCGTTTCGGTTCATGCAAGCGGCAAGAACAGCCAAATGGCCATTGAAGAAGCAGCCATATTTGATAA
The DNA here is from genome assembly GCF_900113915.1 of Paenibacillus sp. UNC496MF. NCBI lineage: Bacteria > Bacillati > Bacillota > Bacilli > Caryophanales > Paenibacillaceae > Paenibacillus > Paenibacillus sp. UNC496MF. The sequence continues at coordinate 135,731 of NZ_FORE01000015.1, read as the reverse complement.
GGATTATAAGATGGTCGATTTCCTAAAGGGAGAAGATGCTTTGCTCACCCTATGGATGAGGGGGAAGATCTCTCACCTTTTGCTGACGCAGCGAGTTTCTTCCGAGAATCGAACGGTTAGCCTTGACTTACAACAACTGAAACACAACCTGAGGTTCAGCAAGAACGGCGATCGTATCCGAATGAACATTAAGTTGGACGGCACCGGATTCATCCGAGAGAATAATACGAATTTGTACTTGCTATCCCCTGCTGTTAAGGAAAATGTAGCAAAAGAAATGAGTAAAAATACAGAAAAAGAAGTAATACGCGTGATCCGTTCTATTCAGAAGCAATACAAAACAGACCTATTTGGCTTTGGAAACGAAATCGCATGGAAGCATCCAGACCAATGGAAACATTTACGTGAACATTGGAGCGATACCTTCTCAAAAATGGACGTATTTGTTGAAGTCAAATTGACCATAAAAGGTGTCGGGCAAGTTGGTTCCGGTCCTAAGGGTTGAAATAACGATTACACAATTGCAAATTGCGCAGGGAGGATTGCTCGCTTTATGACTATTTCGAAGTCGCAATTGTTTTGGATGATATTTATTTCTGAGATTGTCCTATTGACCTATTTCGCCTTGGGGCCATCACTCAAACAAGCCAAGCAGGATATATGGATTACTTATTTTCTGGCAGGAGGGGGCGCCGCGATTGGTTCATTTCTAATGGTCAAGGTCAGTTTATTACAACCTAATAAAACGATCATGGAGTACAGTCAGCTTATTCTTGGCAAATGGTTGGGCAAACCGATTGCACTCGCTTACATTTGTTTTTGGTTCTTTATCATGATGATTATGCTGCATGGAACGGTGGACTTTATTAAAACGAATCTTCTCTATCAAACACCGGCAATTGTTATCATGCTTTTAGAAATTGTTCTGATGCTTTACTTTAATCTGGCTGGGGGAATAACGACGATCGGACGCTCTAGTCAAGTAATCGGACCTCTTCTCTTTATTGCTGCATTTTTACCATTATTACTTAACAGTCACCATATGGATCTCCATCAGTTATTGCCCGTTTACGAAGAAGGCGAACCAATCGTTAAGGGAGCATTAATTGTATTTTGTTTTGCCGGTGAAACCTCCGTAATTATGATGATTGCCGCTTTTATGAAGGATACCAATAAAGCAGTATCGAGTGTGATGAACGCGATCGGCTTTGGAACTATGTGGGGTGTCTTAATGTCCGTTGCAGTTATTCTGGTATTCGGACCGATTAGCGCTGCAGACATGTATCATCCGCAATTTATGTACATGAAATCGATTTCGATCTTGAATTTCATCCAAAATTTCGATTTGGTGATCACGTTCTTCTTACAATTCGGCATTATGATAAAGCTCGCCTATCATTTGTTTATTTCGAGCTACGGCATGGCTCAGCTTCTCCGAATCCGAAATTGGCATAATGTTACTTGGTCGATGGCTGTATTATTATTCATCTGTATGCTGCTCACTTCAGATTTGAGCTATGAATTTTATATAAAACCGTGGATTTTTCTCATTTTCAACCTGGCCATTCCTTGTTTGTTGTGGGCAGTCCAACAAGTCAAAAGAACTTTCACTTAACGTTACGCACGCCTTCTGCTTCGGTGACTAATCCGGGAGTCGGTTTAGACTATGAACGACCTTCTCAGCCAGATCGTATCTCGGAGGAAACCATGGCGGATATTAGCTGGTTTTAGTTGAAGGAGCACTGATTTATACTGCAAGAAATGCAAATGTAGACAGATCACTGAAGATACTCAGAAGGTTATTGCATATGACTTTCAAAGCCCATCGTACTCTACGGTATCTGCTGCTATGCGGGCCGCTTTTTCACCCATAAGTCTCTTGATAAGATGAAATGATAAATGCAGCCCCGCATCTGGGCCTTGTGCAGTAATAATGTTTCCCTCATCTACTAACTTTTGATCCTGAATTACCGTAATTTCAGGAAAATACTTCTGAAGGATATCCAGCGCTTTTCGGTTGGTTGTTGCTTTTTTTCCGTTTAACAGCCCCGCTTGAGCTAAAGCGAATGCACCAGTACAGACAGATGTCATCAATTCTATAGTTCTCATTTGATCGGTAATCCACTGGATCAACCTTCATTTCCTTTCAGTTTGCGGATTACCGGTTGAAAACCCCCTGGAATCAAAGCAATATCAAATTGGGGGGGCATTCTCAATGCTGTAGTCGGCCATAATGCGAAGGCCGTTGCTGGCCGTTACCATTCCCCCGGTTTCGGATACCGTTTGGACTAAAAATGGCTTATGTTGCTCATCCGCTGAGCAAAGGATCATATTCTGAACATCTTGAGCACTGTATCGAGCAACTGATAGGATCTCAGACGGACCTACGAAGTCAAAGGCGTCGACCTGATCAAATACGAGCACTCCTACTGACCATTGTTTCATAAGTTTCATTCACTCTAACAAGAGGAACGTTACGGTTCACCGGCTGCTTCCTCCGCCAAGATATTTTGAAACAACTTCATGGCGTCTGCCTTGGTTGCTTCCCCTAAGTCGTCCCTGAAACACACGTTTCGAGCACACTCGATCAGATCCTGAAGGACTCTTTCCAAGCGGTAATAGGTGAGCACCGTCTCATCGACCTCTACGGCCCCGTACCCCTGAAAAAAATCATGCGGATGACTGACAAAGATAAAGTCTCGTTCTTTGGGAGCGAGCATCACCTCGTCCCAATCGATGACAAACACTTGTCCACCGGGATTTCGGATTAAATTGGCAGGATGCAGATCCGCATGGCATATTACAAGCGGGCGTGTTTGCGATTTAAGCGATCTTGCCAGCTTTTCCAATGAGGTTAACTTATCATGTATCGTTAACCTATGCGCTACCCAAGAAGCATGAAGCGTATTCTCTAACGTACTTCCGCCTTCAAAGCGCGTAAGTTGATCCTCAATGGCTCGTATCCCTTGAACATATACCGTCGAATCAAAGGTCTCCCGTCGGATCGACTTAAATTCTTGAGGCGGCAAAGCAATCTGGTGAATCCGTCTTAAGATCGTCCCCATCTTCTTCCACTGCTCGGCTGACATTCCATTGAAGCTTGAATCCCCTATAATAAAGGGATAGACAACGATGGTCCAATTATCTATCCGGGTCCAAAGTGCGCCGCTCTTGGTAGAAATGGGAGCAACGACACCTGTAATCCCCTGATTATGGAGGAATCGAGGAATCAGATATTGTGGTTTGTATAAAGGTCTTGAAGTGACTTTGAGCAGGTAGGCAGTTCCCTGCACGCTAACCACGCGATATACTGCAGAACGATAATCAAGTCCCAGCGGAAGAAGCTCAAGTGTGGCGGGAGTCACATCATAATGCTTCTTAAGATTGAATCGAAGGCGTACCTCTGAAATCCGAGGTAAATGACGCATATGCCCATTCATTCCTTCCTGTCTAAGCGTGATTTTTGCTGATTTTCATAATTTTTCTTATGTATTTTATTAAGAAGTGTTCCCTTTAGCTGAACCAGTCACTCACATTACATTGGCCATACCGATTGTTCCTCACACTCGTCACTTTGGTCCGATCGAAGACCATCGTGTGCCAGTCACCCGCCGCTCACCATGTCACGCCAACTACCCACATTACATTGAGCTTCATATTTTCGGCCTGCAGCTACCGCCGTCCCATCCAATTGAAGTCCGACGGTACGAAGCCACCCGGCAACTACCGCTATAATATCGCGCCAAGCATTTGCATCGCATTGGTCATGCTTATTTCAACCTAATGGCGCTACCGTGCCGCCGTCGGATGCAAGAACGATCGTATATGCATTCCCCGTATTCTTCGGGATAACCGCAACCGCCACAATATCGCACCGACCGCTTACATCGTATTGGCCATATTTATTATCCTGCCGTCACTGTGCCGTCCGTAAAGAGACCAACGGAATGGCGACGACCGCCGCTATGGTATTTTTAGACCACTTTCTCGTCGTTAACGCCATTCTAGCCGGTAAAGTACGATCCATATTTCGCCTCATATCCATTAATACAATTAGGTCATACTCCTTGCGAACTTTGCAAGCGGCTAACATTTATATATTTCACCCATTCATTGAATTAACCTGCCCGTTAGCATTCCTATAGATGGATTACTTTCGTCTATGCAAAGGAAAAGCGCCTCTGTACGATGGGAGTACGCAAGGGGTCATAGCCCTTAAATTCCCATCATCCAGGAGGACGCTCTACTATGAAGTTAAAAATCAACTCATTGAAAATGATTACCGCCCAGCACCTCGTTGTCGGGATCAACATCGCAGGAAATAAATCAGCAGGAGCAAGCCGAAGATGGCCGGCATCCAAGCCTGTGGCCCAAAAGACTCACTTAAACTATTAAACTCTCATAACTTGGTTACAAAGGAGGTGATAGAAACGATGGCTCAATTACTCGATATTGGCACCTCACAAAATGCAAGTTACGGTTTTTCTATTTCAATCCCATTAACCGGAGGAATCCCAACAAGTATAGGTAGTGTCAACCTCAATGTAACCGGCGGAGAGTTTATACGTGTACAACTATCTGGCATCGCTGGCGTGGAAATTTCTACTCCGTTGCCTCCGGATACAGTAATCTCTATTGCCATTGTTCGTGGAACAACGGTGAATGATTTAATCGTTGCATACGCCGTGTATCCAGTAGGAGCTGACAATAGTAACGTACAAGTTGTAACAATCGAGGCATCCGATTACAATGTGCCTTTACCACCATCAAATGAGTTGCAATACACATTATTTCTATTTTGCTCTGTAGACTGTACCCGTATAGGAATGGAAAGTTTCAATGCAGTTGCATATTCCAATTGAATAATTAACAGAGACGATAGTTTGGGAGCAGAATTACCAAGTTCTGCTCCCTGCTTTCATCGATGTATGCGGATTTATCAATTGGAATCCAGTGCTGTTGAATTCTAAGCGCATCCGATCGTTTTTTATATAAGGACAGCATTAGGTGCAGAAGGCGCAACAAATCTGGCTTTCTTTCTAATCACTGTTGCACCGATCTGCGGTCAACCGCTTTCTCGCGCGTCGAACGTTTGGTTTCAAGCATGGAATCAAGACATCAAAGATCTAACCGCTAATTCGTTGCTAAACATGCCCGTGCTGGGCTTGGCTTCCCTTGATGAACGGATGCGGTTTCACATGGGTCACAGCAGCACACCTACGGTATTTCGACAGTATTCGAAGCAACGTTTGCTACATCTGTGAAGGAACGGGACTTGAATGGCTCTGATACAAGTGCGAAATACTCCCCAAACTTAATCGAGAGCTGTGTCTTTGCGACGTCCCTGGTCATCCCGAAGGTATCCTCGAAAGCCCGACAAACGATGTGATAGCTAAGAACCAAATTCTTTTGTTCGCCTTCCCACCATTTGATATTTGCCTTGCGCAGCTGCAGCCGAATATTCTTTAGATCGGCAAGTACTAAATCAAGCAACCGGTCTGCTGCCTTGAGGAATATTGGCCGCAAAAGATTCGTCGAATTTTCAATTTGCTTGCGGTTAAAATCAATCATCTCGAGCATCTTGAGCAATATGATATTGTCTCTGACGAGACCGCGCTCTTCAGTCGTGATCATTCTTGCAAATTTATCCTGCATAGCGATTCACCAATTCAAACGCCAGTATATTTTCAATTACGAACACGCGTGGCCCTTTTGACGTTAAACAATACGCCCTGATCTGCCCGTCAACCATTGATTTTACTTCAATATTCCGCTGTGTAATCCGACCGCGCCGATCAACGTAGACAATCTGTAATGTGTGTCCTTTATAATTTTCGAGTTTCAACGCAATCCCCTCCGATACGAACGTATGATCTTATTATAACCAGAACATATGTTTGTCATGCAAGGGGTATTTTTATGGAAAAGGTCTGCCCGGAGACCCGAAGTCGTTCTCGTTAATCCTCATCTCGTTAAAAAGAATAAGGAAAACCGAGATAATCCCCCTTCAAAGAGTGACAAAAAAGATGCGCTCGTCATTGCAGACATGGTCAAAAACGGCTACTACTCTTTCGTCCGTAACACACCTGAGGCTTTTGAAGAGCTGCGTGTTTATCTCTCTAACCGCGACTCTATCGTGACGAGGCTCGTTAGTGCTAAAAACCAAATTCATCGTTGGGTAGACGTTGTTTTCCCCGAGCCGCGTCAGGTCTTTAAGTGCCTCATGTGCACCGGTTCGTTGGCCACTCTTCGTCTGTTTCTACACCTGAAGAACTCTGTAAACTACAGCCTCACGACATCATCGAGGGTTGGAAAACACTCATGAAACGCCATTCTGGTGAGCGAAAAGCTCGGGCTCTCATCGCCCTGGCTAGCCGTTCTGTTGGCTCTAAACAAGCCACGCAAGCATACAAACTTCACTTAGAACAGTTACTCGATGAGTACGACCTTGCTTGCCAGCAGCTTAAAACGGTTGAGGCTGAGATTAATGCTGTGTTGGATCGTATTCCGTTTGCTAAATCCATGCTCGCGGTTAAAGGGATTAGTGCCATTTCATTAGCTGGTATTCTTGGTGAGGCCGGAGATTTAAGCCGCTTTGTTCACGGCAATGCGCTGTTGCGTCATGCCGGTCTCAACCTGGCAGAAGCAAGCTCGGGCAAATGGACCGGACAGATGAAGATTAGTAAGCGTGGACGATCTCGACTTCGACGTTTCATCTTCATGATGACCATGAGTTTAATTGCAAACAACCCTGAGTTCAAGGCTATTCATGCGCACAATGTACAAGTGAAAAAGATGAAGAAAATGAGGTCACTTATGAAACTATGCGGTAAATTAGCTCGAGTTCTCGTTGGTATGGCCAGAAGCCGGGAAGATTACAATCCTCACAAAACGATGTCCATTCAGCTAGCTGCTTATTCATTATCTAACCGTTTCGTTGTACGAATTTCGGCTTATTCGCGGGATTTCAAAAGAAAGCACGGAGTACCGGATACATTAAACCAAAGGGCACTGACCCGTACCGATAGCAAGACCGGCCTCCACCCCTTGGACAGGCGTAACGAAGGAATGAGAGGGCAAAGACCCGTTGAGACATGGGAGTGAAAACCTACAGGGGGGGCGTGGAGCATGCGTGCAGTATATGGAAGGATATGGGAGGGCGACCTCCCCCTCTATATCGTCATGCCTTCATGTTGTTCTGGTCTTCAACAGTAGTCCTGAAACTATCTTTCCGCATTTCTGTCAAAGGCGAAATCCTGCGAATAAGCGAGCATTCGTGAGAAAACTGAATCGTACTGAGGGAGCTTAATAATCCGAGTGGGCTCAAAAGTGAAAATGGTGTTAACTAATGCCACCTCTATTCTCAATTGACCCACATAGCTCTATTCTTTATCTTCATTCATGTATAAGTATTTGTCAGGTCTAATGAATAAATAATAGGGCATCAAAAAATGGAATAATGGCTTTTATGCCTTTAATTGGCCTTCCCTATTAGCATCTTTTAACGCAATCAACCTTGTTGATGAGACATCGATTCTTTCAATACCTCTCTAATACTCACCGGAGGTCGACCGATCAAATGAGCTAGAGTGGGATCGACTTGCGTGAAATCGCCCTGACGGCTCGCTAGAAACATCCCCATCCGCATATTTACGCTAGCTTCCGGTACACCTTGAGACAGCATGCGGTCCCGAAACTCTTCGTCCGACACAACGATTCGACGGATAGTCCTCCCTAAGAAGCGATTGTCGCAATCCCTTCCATGTCAATGGCTTCGGATGCCGTTAAATTGGGAGTCATGCCATCTAATTTCTGCTCGCTTATGATCGCTGCCGTAGCTTCGGCTAAGTCGGAGTGGACTGTCCAAGCAACCGGGCCGTCTTCAGGAGCGATCAATTCCCCTGTTTTTATGGCTCCGCCGATCAACATGGGTGCCGCTGCGGCGTAATAGCCATTACGGAGCGACGTGAAAGGCATACCTGAAGCTTTCAGCAGTTCTTCGGTAGCCGCGTGGTCAATCATGGGAGCGAAGTGCGATGTTGGGGAAGAGCCCATGTGACTTGTGTATAGCAACCTACTAGCCCCTGCCTTCTTGGCAGCATCAATCGCTGCTTGATGCTGCCATATACCATGCGGGATACCGGCCTCGCCCATGATGCCGGTCGAAACGATGAGAACCTGCGATGCCCCCTCAAAGGCCTGATATAGACTCTCGGCATCGTCGAAATCGCCCCGACGAACACGAACTCCGCGTTCCTGAAGCTCTCGTGCCTGATTCGGATCGCGGACGCTGACACCGATCTGATTCGCAGGTACACGCTTAAGCAACTGCTCAACCACGGCCCGCCCTAATTTCCCGTTGGCTCCGGTAACGATAATCATGACAACAACATCCTTTCACTTTGTATGATTGTGCTGCCTGTACTCTTTATCCACGAACAGTCTTACCGTTTCTAAATTGCATATTGGGAAAAGAAGCGCCTGCAATCTCATGTTCCGGTATCGCCTCTTCTATCTCCATGACATCATCTTTAGTCAGATGAATATCAAGAGACTGCAATGCCTCTTGAAGATGCACCGGCGATACGGTACCAATGAGCGGTTTGATGTCATCGCCTTTGGATAATATCCAGGCAAGCGCAAGTTGGGATAACGTCATTTGTTTTTTTGCGGCAATCTCACCTAACTTTTTAGCCAGAACAACATTCTTCTCTATATTCCCTTCGAAAAATAACGGAATGTAGCCGCCTTTGTTTTTTTGAACCCGCTCCTCTGTCCAGTTGCCGGCAAGGAGTCCATGAGCTACCGCCCCAAAAGCAACTATGCCGATCCCCAATTCCCTTGCAGTCGGTATAATCTCTTTTTCAAGGCTTCGGTTAAAAAGCGAGTACTCGGACTCCACCAAGCTGATCGGATACGTCGCATGCGCTCTTCTCAACGTCTCTGCATCGACCTGGCTGACTCCAATTTCCTTGACATAGCCGGCCTTAACCAGTTCTGATATGGCGCCTATCGTTTCTTCGACAGGGATACCCAAATCGATTCTTGCGGGCAGATAAAGGTCTATATAGTCGAGATCGAGTCGTTTGAGCGAATAAGCAAGATAGTTCTTCACATGATTGGGGGAGACGTCCAGTCCGTAAAGGGAGCCGTCAAGCGTGTTTAATGCTCCAAACTTTAGCGATATAAAATAGTCATCCCTTTTGTATCCCTTCAGCGCATCCGCGATGACCATCTCGCTTTGGCCTGCACCGTAAAAATCCGCCGTGTTGAGATGATTTATTCCACTCTTGAAAGCGGCATGAATGGCGGCAATGCCAGCACTTTTGACAGCCTCATTGACATTTGACATATGACCGCAGCCGAGTCCAATTCTGGATAGCTCCAGTCCATTTCGTTGATTCTTCATCATCACAACCTCCTGACTATTATTTCGCTAAATGTGTAGCCGTCTACACATTTGTTTAAAAGAAAAACCTATGGCATATACATTACTTCAACAGCTGTTTTTCGACGTTTTCAAAAGCACGGGTCAGCAGAGAGGCAAACATGGCTTTTTCGGCATCAGACATCCCTTGCGTGATCAATTCTTCCGATTTCGAGAAGGCATCGCTTCTCCCGTTAATATATTGTTTGGCTTTGGCCGTGACATCAATACGGAGGTTGCGTCCGTCGGTATGATTGCTACTGCGCGTGATAAATCCGGATTTCTCTAGACCGTTCAACAAATTTGTCACGGACGGACCGCTTAGAGCCATTGTTTGCTCAAGAAACTTGCGGTTAATCTCGATTTGCTCCTCTAAGGATTGATGAATATGCGATAGAAGAATCGCTTGCGAGCTATTCAAGCCGTGTTCCTTCAGAAGCTGGTCGATGATCTCCCGAACCCTTTGCGCGATGACTTTAATGTATAGACTGTAGGGGTACTTGTCGAAAATGCTTGGCATAGGTTTCTCCTCAAAATCATGTAGATGTCTACACTATATGTTCGATTATCCGTTCTGTCAATGATAAGTTTCCAATTTCCGCCATTACTTGTGGTATGGTTCACCGTATCACTCTAACGGCGAATTAGGGAGCATCCACCGAATGGATGCTCCTTTTCTTTGTCTAGTGAATATTTCGGTGTGGCAGAGCCGCGGGGTTAATGAGCGAGAGCCATGATATTATAGTTCAATGGATTAATCTTGTTGTTAACATTTAAATGAAGGGAATGAGCACCTAGCTAGTTGAGCATGAAATGTATTTTCCCAGAATCCCCATTTTTCAAGTGGTAATTCTCCAACGATTTGTAATCCCGAGGGTTCAACGATCAACTGAAACAATACCTTTTTCGTTAGCTGAAATTTCTGTATTATCATAAAAACAGATATCCATTAATCGTTCTCCGTTCAATATTTTCTTGGTTAATTGACTACCACCGATAATAACGCTATCAATGACGTTTATCGGGAATGGGAAAGTTCATGTAATAGAGATTTGACAAGAACTTTATCCCAAAACAAAAAAATGCCGCGATTTACGCGACATTTAAAGAGACAATGTTCTTGGCACCCGACATCAGAACTTATGTCATAAATGACATCAGTGATTATCAGTTTGGATACTCACATATACGAAAACCTTCTTAGTCGGACTGTAATCTTGGGCTGTATGTCCTTTCACACTCCACGATGCGGTGTACCCTTCCGGTATATCGGCAGCGCTATGCTCGGTACCATTCGGGAGCTTGTCCGTCGTGATCGGTAATGGGTGACCGTCCCTCGAGGCCTCCATGATCAAGTCATAATTTTTGCCTGGCGGCGAAAGCATGGAGACATTCACTTTCCCATGCTCGCCTTTAGGGAAGGTCCACGATCCGCTGAACACTTGGTTTGGCGACGAAAGGTACCCGTAATATAACGAAACCCGATACGTGTGCTGGTCATCCGAATACGTTTTAGAATCGGATAACTGTAAAGAACCTTGAGTCGAAACGGCAGTCGTGGTGACGATCACGCCTTGGTTCAGACTTTCATGGCTATCGGCATCGACGGCGACCACTGTATAGCAGTAGTAGGTTTGGGGAGACAGCCCCTCCGCTTCGATTTGTCGATTGCCCGGTTACCAATGCCCAGCTGGCCGTACAAATTTCTCCCCCAGGCCCAAACGGTTCCGTCGCTTTTGAGTGCCAAACTATGATCAATTCCCGCTGCAATCGCGACTGCCGAACGAAGATCTTTCACCTGAACGGGACCTGCGTTATCCGAGGGGCTCCATCCATCGCTCGATGAATATCTTCCATCGCCGAGTTGGCCCCATAGATTGTCGCCCCACGCCCAGACGGTCCCGTCGCTTTTGAGTGCCAAATTATGAATATCCCCTGAAGCAATGGCGACCATGGAGCTAAGGTTGCATACTTGAACGGGAGCCGAGCGATCGGGACCGTCCGTTGGATCGCATAATCCGAGTTGGCGTTCGTAATTACTGCCCCACGCCCAGACGGTTCCGTCGCTTTGGAGCACCAAATTATGCCGAGTACCTACAGATATAGCGGCTGCAGAACCGAGACCTTGCAGCTTAACGGGAGTTCGAAATCCTGGCGACCACTGCCAAACGGATCCGTCCTCCGTAAACGCTTGACCACCTGCTTCAATCATTGTTACACCCGTTTTTGAATGCTCTGCCACGTCTGCGGAAGCGGCTTCAGCGGCGGCTGCCCGAAAGGGTAAAAGCAGCGTCAGCAACAGCAACCCGCAAATGAATAGCATCCATTGTCGTTTCATCCATCTTCCCTCCTATCCTTGATTATCCACCTCAATCTACCATATTACGGAAATATAATAATCCGGGCATCCGATCCTCCTGACCCACCCTACAAGTTCGAAATAAAAAGACCAGGTTGTTTGATAATGCTTGGTATCATCCCCTTACGGTAGACAAGAAAGTACGACGACTCATGCGAGAGTTGGGAATTCAATCTGTCATTCGTAAAAAACGTCCCTTTGCAGGTCGTAAGCCTTCTGTGCAATTCCCGAATGTGTTGAACCGGGAGTTCGCGGCAACAGATAAACGCAAACTCGTTACCGACATTACCTACATTCGTGTTGGGCATGAATTTCTCTTTCTTTCCGTTATTCTAGACCTCTTCAACAATGAAGTAATGGGCGTGGAAGCTTAGTGCGCGAAATGACCTTGAGCTTGTGCTGGAGACCGTCAAAGAGCCGAATGCACCAAATGCGTTACTTCACGCTGACCATCACAAAGACTTACGCAAAGTTGTTGGCGGATTATGGTCTGCAAGGAAGCCATTCAAGACGTGGAAACTGTTTTGATAATGCTTGCATCGAATCCTTTTTCTCTCACTTGAAGACCGAGAAGCTTCACCTGGGAAAACTAAGAAGTGAAGCTGAGGCCAGACAGTTAATTACGGAGTATATAACCTATTACATTCAAGAACGATTCCAAAAAAAATCAGGCGATCGCTCTCCTGTTGAATTCAGGAAGGCGACCGCCGTTAATTGCCTCTTTTTAACTGTCTACTTGATAGGAGTAAGACCAGTTTAGGCGGACTTGATTTGGATAATGTTCTTGTCACATGATATCAGTGATTATCATACGTGATACTCACATAGACGATAACCTTCTTATCTAGACTATAATCTTGGTCGGTATGCCCTTTAACTTTCCACACGGCTGTGTCGCCTATGGGCACTCCGGCAACACTGTACTCGGAGCCGTCTGAGAGTTCGGTCGTTAGGCTCGGATAATGGTACCCTCCTTCGTTCACGGTCTCTACACTAAGATCGTAATTTTCCCCATCCGCAGAAAGCATAGAGACATTCACGACCCCATGATAACCTTCAGGGGGAGTCCAAGATCCAATCAACACTTGGCTTGGAGATGTGAGGTACCCGTCGTATAACAAATACTCATGCTTGGACCAACCGTCGGATACCGTTTTGGAATCGGAAAGCCGAAAAGTACCGGGAGTCGTAATGGCTGCCGTAGTGACTTGCACGTCTTTCTTCTCGCTCTGGTTGCCGTCGGCATCGACGGCAACCAGTGAATAGATGTAGTTTGAATCCGGAGACAGCTCCTTTACTTCATAGGTGGTAATGTCCGCATTCAAAGTAGCTAGCAGCGTGTATCCTTGGTCGTAAACCAAGTACTTGTCTACACCCGTTTTATCCATAGCCGGCTGCCAGTTCAGGCGTACGCTGTTGTAGGTTACATCGGTCACCGTCAGAACGTCACCCCGAGGCCACTGCGGCGCTTCGGGTGTGTCTTGCCAAATTCCTTGAACTTGTACGGGCGTATGACTGCCTGTTATCGGAGGCCAAAAATGAAGTCCCCACTCCCAGACGGTATTATCGCTTTTGAGTGCCAAATTTTGATCAGAACCCGCAGAGATGGAGGCCACTGAACCGAGACCCTGCACTTGAACGGGGGAAGAACTGCTGCGGGCTGAGCTTCCATCTCCCAGTTGACCAAAATCATTATATCCCCATGCCCAAACGGTTCCGTCGCTTTTCAGCGCCAAGCTATGTCCACTACCCGCATCGATCGCGGTCACTGAATCGAGATGGATGACCTCAACGGGCGAAGTACGGCTCGTCGTCGTTCCGTCGCCGAGTTTGCCGTCGTAATTATTGCCCCACGCCCAGACGGTTCCGTCGCTTTTGAGTGCCAAACTATGCGAATTCCCCGACGAAGAGCCCGCAACAACGTCGATTACCTCATCGAGACCCTGTACTTGAACCGGCGTATAACGGTTTTTCATGCTTCCATCGCCCAGTTCGCCGCTTACATTGCTCCCCCATCCCCAGACGGTACCATCGCTTTTGAGTGCCAAACTATGACGATCACCCGCAGCAATGTCGATTACCGAACCGAGACCCTGTACTTGAACCGGCGCATAACGCGCTGTCGTGCTTCCATCGCCTAGTGTACCGTACTGATTCGTCCCCCAGGACCATACCGTTCCATCGCTTTTAACGGCCAAATTATGATTATTTCCTGCAGCAATGGCAACCACGGAGCTAAGACCGGTTACCTGGACGGGGGAAGAACTGACCCCTCCCGCTCTTCCATTACCCAGTTGACCCAAAAAGTTGCATCCCCATGCCCAGACAGTACCGTCGCTTTTTAGTGCCAAGCTATGATCCGAACCTGCAGCGATAACGACAACCGAATCAAGGCCCTGCACTTGAACCGGAGGATCAGCTTCCTTTGTTGTACCTCCATAGCCCAGTTGGCCATATGCATTGTTTCCCCACGACCATACCGTTCCGTCTTGTTTTAAAGCGAGAGCATGCCCCCCTCCTTCTGTAACCATCGTTACATCAGAATCCGAACCTCCTGCTTCCACCATGGAGCTGAAGTCGGCGGCAGCAGCCTGAAAGGGCACAAACAGCATCAGCATTAGAGTCCCGAAAACTGAAAGCAAAAGCCATCGTTTCATTCCATTTTCCTCCAATGACCGTATTTGATTTAGATTATACTATTATTTGGAAAATCCAAAAGCACTCCATCGAGCCATAACCAAAGACCTATTATGCTTGCACTCCCTTCGGAAGTAGGATAAAGTACGTGTCATTCGAATTTGGCAAGAACTTTATTCCACAACGAAAAAGCCGCGTTTACGCGGCCTAATGAGGTAATGTTCGTGTCACCCGACAGGACGAGTCGGTTAGCTCAAGCGAGACTTCTCGCTGTGCAAAATGATGGGTACAGAATTTCTCGTACTTAGGAGATCATGGTTTCCCTTCGATTGTGAATGAAATTCAACCCAACCGCTAAATACAGGGTCCTAGTTTTTTGCTTTAGGCAACTCAACAACGTATCCGCAGCTGCTTCTACTAGTACCTCATCATTGCCAACCTACTCCCATGTATATCTAAAGGCTGGACCGTATTATATTCTTTACGCGCATCCCACTGCTCCATTGTAGATTAGAATAATCGGAAATCCTTGAAGTTAGAAGTATACTTTCATCGTATAGAACAAGTACTTGATGCACATTATCCCAATGATATTTTAGACTCTTTGTAAAGCCCTGAATCGCCCTTACTGGGTGGGACAAACATTTTCTTCATGGAATTCGCGTCCTCATGGCGATTCGGGAAACCATCGTCCATCGTCTTGTCAGTATCAAGAACTAGATTCACCGCTGGTTCGACACTGTCTTGCCGCTTCATGACAGCTTTCCAACCGTACCTGGCGAACCGTGAGTTTTTGAAAATCAGTAGCCGTAGGAAAGAGACACAGGGTAACTAGCGATCCGAAGCCCATGAGGTGCTTGTACACCTGCCGAAGCTTGGGAAGCTCTGTCAACGCGCTCGGTCGGCACCCGGCATGCCGAGAAAGCCTACAAGCTTCATCTGCCACAGCTGCTGGCAATATGAACAGGGTCTGGAACAACTGCAGAGGATGATGTGCAACTGACTGGCCAAGATTCCGTTGGATAAAGCCCTAAACGCTTCGCGAAAAGGCGTGCTATACTCCCCCTGTGAGGCTGCTGAATCTTCAGGAGCCTTTTTTTGCGAACAACCAATTTGTTAAATTAATCTGACCATAAGCAAAAAGGCCAATGAGCAATAGGTTAGCTCGCAGTGGTTTGCTGGCAGTACGGCTCGGACACATAGAATGACGGACCGACACTTCCTGTATGCCGCGTGCTGCGTGACTTGCTGATTGACAACTCGCTGACATCGCATTTATTTATTGTGCGAATCTCTTCAATCAAGTCAATCATTATTCTCTTCTGCCCGGAGGCAAAACGGCAGCCATGAAGGTGGCGAGCGTTTCTGCCAGAAAACTGCCATGGCCAACTCATATCTCAAAAAAAGCCCATTTCATGGGCATTTTTTGAGAGCTAAAGAAAACTCTGTTCATCGTGCGAATGCTTCAGGCAGCTCCTCTTCAGTGATTTTTTCATATTCTTGCGTATAAGCGCCCTTGGCCAATACTTTTAAATAGCTCCCTATCGGCAGTTCAGTGCTAGCCGTAAATTTAACTTTTTTCTTCATCCCCCCCGCGTTGATGCCTGTAAGCTTATAAGCAACTCTGCCGTGTGGTTCAGTCTCCCCGGGGTGGTTAATTTGGACAAAGACGAACTCCTTGGTAAGGAAAGGGTTGAAGCGATCTACTTCTTCCCTGTTCTTCAAGACGAACAGAGCGGTCAGAATAACAAGAACGGCTGCGGTTAACGATACTTTTTTTTCTTCATTGGCTTTCCCCTTCTCGAAGACAAGCTATCTGGCCAATATTCAATTTACATGGCATGATTGACGATTCTCTTATAGTACCTCATCGTTAATAAAACGAAGATAAAATAAATCAAGACGTACCCGCCCATGGCCGTCGCCGACGGTACCAAGATGTTCGAAGGCACCAGCACGGAGACGGTTTTGACGGCAAAAGCAGAATGCGCCATCCCGATCGCGAGCGGGATCGTGAAAACGAACAACTGCTTGCGCAGAATGCCATTGAGAATGTCCTTCGTCTCGAATCCGAGCTGCCTTAGGATAACGAAACTGGGCTTCTCTTGCTCCGCTTCCGTCATCTGTTTGAAATACAGCATGCTGCCCGTCGATATCAGGAAGACGAGTCCCAGAAAGCCCGTGATGAAAATTAACAAACCGAAGCTTTGCAGCTTGTCGCGGTATTCGCGCTCGAAGTCGAACGGATGGCTTCCTTCGGGCACAAATGCCGCATAGGCTTCCGACGCTGCCTCGCGCTGCGACTTGTCCGGTACCCGAAACGTGTCGAACGCGACAGCTGCATAACGGGGATTCTCTACCGTCTGCTCCTGTTCATACTGGGGCAAGGCCATCATTCGAATCTTGAGCGCTTGGAACGTAGACTCGGATACGACAAGCTGATCTCCGTAGACATTGTAATTCATGACGAACCGGTTGACGACATCCGTCAACTGAAGCCTGTCCCCGCTCTTGAGCGGATCCAGCTCGATCGATTTGGGAAAGCTCGTATATTGCGGTTGGGTTAATTCGTCAATCTTAGCATTCCCGTTATACATGGCCGCTTCATTAGGCCCGGGCACCACAATGTCCGCGCCCGTCTGCCGAAGCTGCTCGGCGGGCATCACCAGCAGCGTCGTTTCTTCAACCAACGCCTGGCTGGGAAGATCGCGGATCGTGCCCGTAAGGCGAATGGCTTCCACTCGCCGGTGAGCGTATCGTATCCCTTTGGCGTCCAACGCCTCGCCGAATAGTCTGGCGGCGTTCGCCCCACCGTCCTCGATCGCGAAGTCGTACGGCAGCGCGTTGCGAGTGTCCTTCCCCACGGAGTAATAAAACGAGTAGGCCGCGGCGACCATCGTAAGCGTCATGGCCGACAGCACGGTGATTACGGTAAGTGAATTGGCTTGTCCCTTCATCCTATGCATGAGGGGAGCGAGCGACAAGGCCCGGCTCAATCCGAGATGCCCGTTAGCGGCCCTGCGAATCCGGTCGAACAGCCACCCGATCGTAACGCGGAACAAGAGGTAGGTCCCGGTGATAATCGATCCAAAAATTGCGAGGCTATCGAGGAACAACGTGTTCTCCGAGATCTTCCCCGATTGCCAATAACCGTACAGAATCAAGGCTATGCCAAGCAAGGCCAACACTGCAGCCACAGCGGATGCAGGCGTAGTAGGATGCTCTTGCCGTTTCTCCGCCTGGAACAAGTCGATCAACGTCGTCCGGTACGTTATCCGCAGAATCTGAATCGAAGTTACTACGATCAGAGCGGCAAATACGGCCACCGATTGATAGATGGCCGAGAGGGAGAATTTGACGGTTACGACCCCCTCTAATCCCAGCAAGCTGCTGATCAGCACTAGGAAAATCCGGTATACCAGCGCGCCGCAGACGATGCCCACGACAAGCGCCCCTATGCCGAGAAGCATGTTTTCGAGCAGCAGAAATCGCGCGACGCCTCTTTTCGTCAAGCCGATCAGCTGGTATAGCCCAATCTCTTTGCTGCGGCGATTGAGGAACAGACGGTTCGCATAAGTCGTGAACACCGTTACGATAAGAAGCAGCAATACGCCCGCCGCCAGGAAGGACTGCGAAAAAACGAAGCTGCCATCCATCCGATCGGGGATGGAGGCGTCGTGCTGCAGGGTAGCGAACACGAAATAGAGACTCGTGCAAAAAATAAACACGAAAAAATAAAGATAGTAGTGCTTCATGTTTCTTCGCATGCTGCGAAGGACAAGCTCAAATAACGTCAACCGCGTCACCTCCCAGGACCGCTTGCACGTCCATGATGTCCTTGAAAAAGGCCTGCCTCGATTTGCCGCCGCGGTAGACTTCCGAATAAATCCTGCCGTCTTTCAAGAAAATAACGCGACTGCAATAGCTGGACGCGACGGGGTCATGCGACACCATCACGATCGTGCCCCGTCTTTCCCGGTTGAGCGTGGCGATGGTATCTAACAGGGCAGAGGCGGACTTGGAATCCAGTGCCCCGGTCGGTTCGTCGGCGAAGACCAAGGCGGGCCGATGGATCAGGGCGCGGCCTGCGGATGTCCGCTGCTTCTGCCCGCCGGACAGCTCATGCGGGTATTTGTCCGCCAGCATTTCGATGCCGAGGGACTGCGCAACGGCTTGGAATGCCTGCTCGGTCTCGGACCGTTTGCGCCGTCCAAGGGACACGGGAAGCAGGATGTTCTCCTTGACGGTCAACGTATCCAGCAGGTTATAGTCTTGGAAAACAAACCCTAATTTATTGCGTCGAAAGGCGGACAACTCGGCGTCCTTCATTTTGGAAACATCGGCGTCCTCGATCAGAACCTCGCCTTCTGTCGGACGATCGATCGTCGCAAGCACGTTCAGCAGAGTCGTCTTCCCCGAACCTGACGGCCCCATGATTCCTACGAACTCCCCTTCCTCGACGCGAAGATCGATCCCCTTCAGCACTTGCTGTGCGCTGCCTTTCTTCCCGTAGGTCTTGCGTATGTTCTGCGCTTGCAGCATCGTTCTCTGCGAATGATTCGGATTCATGTTCGGCCCTCCATTTCTCCATATGCTTTATTGTAAACCGTTCGCCATGCCCTGTCGTTTGATCTAGATGACAATACAGCAGGGTAAGTTACATTATTGTCATATTGGTTGCGATTCAAAAAAACCAGGCTGAGGATCTTTGAACTGCACCCCAAATGACAAACACCATCTAAAATTGGAGGTGAAGTTTTTTTACATTTTTAGGAAAATTGTCGTATTCGTGGTGAGCTCATGAATCGCACCAAGGCAAAACTAAAAGGCATGAACCCGGTACAATACCGAATTCATGCCAAGCAAATTACCACAAATGGATATATAATCTTATTAGGGGGGTCACTTCACATTTTCCCTGCTGCTGTCGTTACCAAGCGCGTCTAACCGCATCTTCCCCTTCCGAACCGCATCAAAACCGTTCCTGCACGTGAACGTCATCCGCATTTCGGTGCCTTCGGTGCGGCCGGACTGCGCTTCAATCGATACCCCGATTTTGTCGGCAACGCTCCGTGCCAGGTACAAGCCTAACCCGGTCGCCGCGTTGTAGATTCTCCCGTTTCCGCCCGTAAAGCCCTTATCGAATATCCTGGGCAAATCGTGCGCTGGAATGCCCGGTCCCTCGTCCGTCATGCGCACCATGACATGGCCGGCCGGAAGGAACTCCGTGGCGATATAAATGGTTCCGCCTTCGGGGCTGTATTTGACTGCATTCATCAAGAGCTGGCGGATGATAAAACGGCACCATTTCATATCGGTGACGACATCGGTTTCTTCCCCTTCGAATTCGACTGCAATGTTCTTCTCGATGCACCAGGAAGCCAAATCGCGCACTTCGTTCATCGCCATCCGACGCACGCCGCACGACTCCAGCACATAATCCAATTCCAGGGTAGGCAGCCTTGACATGTACAGCTGCCGATCGATCAGCAGATACACACGCAGCCACTCCGCTTCGATTCTTCGCATGACAGGATCGCGGGGACAGCCTGCAATCGTCAGCTTCATGGCAGTAAGCGGCGCCTTGATCTCATGTACCCAAGACGCGATATAATCGTTCTCCATGCTTAATGCCAAATTGGACGCTGCCAGCTTCCGCTTATAGAAGCGATCCGCTGCGCGCAATGCCTGGTTCACCAACTCGTCCCGCGCGTAATCGGGCGCTGGCAAGGCTTCGATCCAATCGTCGTTGATGTCAGAGGCGAGCGCGCGGAGCTCCCGAAAATAACGCGTTTCTCGCCGGAATCTCCAGAGGAAAAAAAGTATGAAAGTGACGAGGTACAACACGTTTAAATATACAATCGACCAGAGCTCGACGGCGACCCCTCGGTCCAGCAACACGAGCGTATCGATGAGTCCGAGCAGGAGCAGCATCATTAACATCCAACTCTTCATGCTGCCCGCATATCCCAGCAACACTTCTCTAATCGCCTCCTCTGTTACGTAACGGCCATGTAGCCCAATCCTTTTTTGGTCACGATCGCTTCGTCGAGTCCCAGGATGGCCAGCTTCTGTCGCAGGCGCGTCATGTTCGCCGTCAGCGTATTGTCGTTCACGAATTGCTCATCCTCCCATAGTCTCCGAATTAGCTCTTGGCGAGGTATGATTTCATTCTTCGCCTTGACGAGGGTCGCGAGGATAAAAAATTCATTCTTCGTTAATTCAACTTCCTTTCCATCCTTTCGGATTGCGCCGCGATTCAACTGCAGCAGGGAGCCTTTCCATTCGATGACGTCGGCTGCCTCCTCGCCGTACGTATACGTGCGGCGAAGAATAGCTTGCACTTTGGCAAGCAGTACGTCGAGATGAAACGGTTTCTGTATATAATCGTCGGCTCCCATGTTCATGGCCATCACCATATCCATCGGGTGATCTCGGGAAGATAAGAACAGAATGGGAACTTTCGAGACGGCGCGAATCTCCCGGCACCAATGAAAGCCGTCGAACCTAGGCAACTGGATGTCCAGAATGACCAGATGAGGTGGTACGTTCAGGAGATCGTCCATAATATGATCGAAATCGCGCGGGACGGTGACCTGCAAGGACCAGCTCTCGAGCCTTTCCCTCAGTAGCCCCAGTATGGATGAATCGTCCTCGACAATGAAAATATTCATATCCACGTTAGATGCTCCCCATTCGCCGCATGCTTCGTTTCCCTATAGTGTATGTCCATTGCACTCAACAAGCAAGTCTGCGGATGCCGTAGCCGCGCCCTGGGAGCAGCAACTGGACCAACCGGGGCGCGACGCAGCGCTTGCCGCAGCCGATCCTCCAATTCACTCTGTGAGACTGCACGGAGTACCGGATTGCATTAAGCAAAAGGGCACAGAAGCCGTTACCGTTTGGATAACCGGCCTCCCCCCACCGGATAGGCGTAACGAAGGAATGAAAGGGCATCGTCCCGTCGAGAAATGGGAGTGAAAGCCTCCGCGGGTGCGTGGAGCAGCGTGCAGCAGAGCAGTACAAAGAGGAGCGAAAACTCGCCCCTTCTGTTCCCGCATGCACTTCGGTTCGAACTTGACGGTCATCCCCTCTTCTATCCGGATAGCGATTTATCTATTGGAGAGATCCAGCGAATAGCGAGCATTCGTGAGAAAACTAAATCGTACCGAGGGAGTTAAACAAAGTTCAGTTGGTCATTTTCTGGCTTGCTGCCTTCATTAATGCGCATTACAAGCTATTCGCGGGAATGAGATCAAGTTCTTGTCAATTTCGGTAATGGGATCAAGTCCTTGTCATCTGGTTTTGACAAGAACTTGATCCCATAAATACAAACAGCCGCGATTTTCGCGGCTATTAATGAGATAATGTTCTTGTCATCCGACACCCCAGGAATTAAGTATACGAAAAGGAGCGCCACAAGGGGCGCTCAAGGTTAGGAGAGTGAGCTCATTCATCGCTCGGCTATGGGTCCGATAAAAAGTGAGCTCGCCTTATTAAATATTATGGCCGGCGATCCGGAGAGTCATTCAAATTTTGCTATGCTACATATTGCTCTATAGATACAACCTTTTCAACAGAAATTCCGTTTTTAGATACAAAAACTCCTGCCACAAGACTATCTTGAGCGCTATCCCGAGCGGCTACAACTGCCACTTCCCGCGCCCCAACTGGGTCCTTCCCAGGCAGGAGACCGGTGGTGCCCCGTCAAATATACAACAATGAAATAAGAGCATTAAGCAGTCTTAGTTCGGTACTCCACCGGACTAAGGCTGCATAATTTCTCATGGTCCCTGAGCTGCTGCAGGTAGGCCGAAGTTGTTTCTTATTTTAAGTGGACGAGAATGCCATCATCCTTGATATAAAACAGAGACTGTTCCCTGATGTACGCCCTCGCGTATCGCGAAGCGTTAGGGAACAATTTCAAAAATCGTACCTTGGTTATAATCAGCCACTTTCATCGAACCATAAGCCCCTAAAAAGAGTTTCGTCTGATCCCGGTTCGCTCCCAACGTAACATAATAAGCGGGTTGAGATCCGAATTCGTAGTCATCGGTTTCAATTACGCTAAAATCATTTTGTTTCCCATCCGCTCTTACCCTGGTATAAGCTAAAACCCCTCTAGCCGGTGGTTGTGAGCCTTCGTTCCGGGCCAGATCGATAAAGACGACGCTCCCCGTTAAATCGGGGATTTCTTGTCCCATATAAGGCTGGACGCCTGTAAGCGCAGTTCCTCCAAACTTATCGGCCCTGGGATCTTTATGGAAATAACTCGTCAATGGCTGAATAAGCTTCGCCGAAGTGGTGACCGCTTCATCGTAATAAGCGATTGTTTTCTCGTCCAAAGCCGGATTGGACGTGCAACCACTTATAATCGAAGTAGGAAAAGCCCCTTCCCACCCTCGCCAGCCAAAGTTAATCAATCCTTCTTGAACAGGTTCGGCATGCATGGAAGCAGCTTGAACAAGCCGTGTAACCGATAACGGTTTATACTGTACGAACGAAAATATCGACTCCACCGAATCTTGTCCGACATTACCCGCATATTTGATGTACTGATGATGAAATCGTTGAAATGAAATGCCAGGAATATTGCGAACCCCTTTGGCCATTACCGTAAGCGTATTTTGAATCGGCACAGGAAGTTCATGAAAACGCGTGACGACGGGTGGATATTCGATCAATGTATGCATGCCGACATCCATTTCGATGATTTTACCGGCGATCTCCATATCGTCCTGGCTTAGATGAAATGGATCGTAGCCTGACCCGCCGTCTCCCGTTGTTAATACAAGTTTTCCCGTTTCGGGTGAAAAGGTTAAGCTGTTGACACCATTATGATTTAAAAAAGGTCTTCTTATGTTCAACAATGTCCGCCGTTTTTGCGGGTGACCCTTCGGTTGTACAATCCACTCTTCAACGGTATCGATATGATCATACTGCGTTTCTCGATTAATCCACCTTAGATTTAAGGTTTCGGGATTACAAGGGTCAGGCTTGAACGGCCCCGGAAGAGCGCCTGGACCTTGCGTTCCGGCAAGTGAATAATGAAGATAAAATAGACCATTAAGATTAAACTCGGGATGAAACGCCAGCCCCAGCAATCCCCGTTCATCGTAACCGCCGCCCGAAGTGCCAAGCGCTAAAATACGCGCGCGAATATCTAAGAAGGTCTTTATCGCTCCGTCTCGGATGTAGTAGATCTCTCCTACCTGGGTTGCCATAAACAGTCTTTCCATGGAGTCGCCCGGAAGAAAAGCTGTTTTCAAAACGGTGGGTAAATTAATTTTGTTTACAAGGGGCCGTAAACGAACCTTCACTTTTTTCAACGAACTGTACACTCCTTCAGCCATTTATTATATAACCAGACTATGATTCGAACGAATTTAATAGTACCCCCGTCAAACGTTCGAGAATCGACGGCAGGACGTCATCATGAAAAAATCAGATCGTCCGTAAATCTCCCTTATCTCTGATCTCTATTCGTAACCAGAGATAAGCATAAAGAAGGAGCTGCACCAGCAGCTCCTTTTATTAAACTAGCGTCTCCCGTTAGCTTAATCCCTTAGGGAACCTTTTTATCAATAACGGACAACTGTAAAAACTGATTCCTCGTAACACCGTTAAGATCTAATGAAACCTACTTTGTATTAATTGTTGCAATCTTCTGTACATTGTCCCAACTAACTGTTGCCCCTACAGCTTCACTTATAAATCTGAGATTTACATAAACAGTTCCATCTAAGGAATCAAATGGAGACTGAGTTAATGCATATTCCTTTTCATTGACAGTAGCCTTTAAGCTCCCCAAAGTCATTTTTATTATTAAATCATCTTCTGTTGCAGTAATATGCTTTGTTGTGGAATCCCAATTAACATTCATCTTTAAAGATTCGAATACTTTACGGAAAGGCACCATCGTATTTCCATTTATCACGATCGGTTTCGCATTAAAGTCAAGAGGTTGCCCATCTAAAGTAACGGAGCCATAAACAGGTGATATTGCGGCATTGGTAATTGGGAGTGAGAAACATGCTACAAACGCTGTAATTGCTAAAAAAAGTCCAATATTCGGTTATGAAAGTTCTTCAATAAAATTAACGTTTTCCTCTTCCCAATTATTGCAAGTTAGCGTAGCAGGTCGCAAACTGCCCCAAGGTTTATTGAACTGTCGTGTCCCGTTAACGTAGAAGAGGACGCCAAGATCGTTCCCGCGACACCCTCTTCGTGTTAAATGGTTTATCGTCTGTGATTGCTGATTAGTGAACGGAAATCACCGTTAATTAGACCTTTCACTCCATCCGACCCAATAAAATCATGCGGAAAACCCAAACCAATCCGGCTCACTTCATCAAGTCGCTTCAGTTGTTGCTCCGTCAAATCAAATTCAATCGACGCCAAATTATCCTGAATCTGCTCCAACGTTTTCGCACCGAGAATCGGAATGAACACGCCCTTCTTCTGCCGGATCCAATTCAGTGAGACTTGCGCTGGCGTTTTCCCGATTTCGGATGCGATACGCACCGCTTCATCGATGACCCGTATATTTCTTTCGTTCGACCGGTAAGCATTGATCCGTGCTTTTCTGGCATTTTCCGGCTCTTTCTGTTGATATTTCCCTGTCAACACGCCGGCACCTAGAGGCGACCAGGCAGTCACTCCAATATCGAAAGCCTCTGCCATGGGGATCAGATCGCGTTCAGCATCCCGCTGCACTAAACTATACTCGGTCTGCAATCCGATAAACGGTGACCAACCCTGAAGGGACGCTAGCGTATTGGCTTGGGAGACAATCCACGCAGGCGCATCGGAGATCCCGACATAGAGTATTTTGCCCGCTCGCACTTGGTCGTCCAGTGCGCGCATGACCTCTTCAACCGGCGTCATAAAATCCCATACATGCACCCAATAGACGTCGATATAATCCGTGTTCAACCGCTTCAAGCTCGCATCCAGCGAATGAACAAGACTTTTACGATGATTTCCGCCTCCGTTCGGATGCGTTTTATTCATCGAGACCGAATATTTTGTAGCGACCACGAAGTTCTCACGGGCACCCGCAATAAACTCGCCGACTAACTCCTCGCTCTCGCCGCCTGTATAACTGTTAGCCGAATCGATAAAATTTCCGCCCGCTGCCGCATACGCTTCAAAGATTTTGCGGCTCTCTTCCTTTGAAGCGCCAAATCCCCATTTTTCACCAAAGGTCATCGTGCCCAGCGCCACTTCCGAAACCCGCAGCCCACTTCTCCCCATCAACTTGAACTTCAATGTCATCGTCTCCTTTGTGATCCTTTTTATGGTATTATAAAGGAATTAATTGGTTGGAATAAGTAGGCACATTTCTGTTCCCGGATTCAAAACGGAAAAACAACTATAGGGGCAGTGGCACTTCTAAAAGGAGGGCGAAGATGAGTATCGATCATTTCGGCGAAGGATTTTGCATGGAAGCTTATCGTAGAGCCACCTACCAGATGCCTTTTGAGGCGACGATCAATTGTGTTTGTGGAAAATGGAAGCCTTACATCCTATGCCATCTCTTGGCCGAGTCCATCGTATCCGGCGGTTCAGTTCGATACGGCGAATTGCTGCGGTTGATTCCGACAGTCACGAAACGAATGTTGACTCTGCATTTACGAGAATTGGAGCGAGACGGCTTGATTAAACGAGTTATAGTTGACGAATTGCCCCTGCGGGTGGATTACTCGATAACCGAGCACGGGAAGAGTGTATATAAGCTGCTTATGACCATGATTGAGTGGGGAAAGACTCATCTGACCATGCTTGAGGAACAAGAACTCAAGCGTTAATATCAAGCAGCCTCCAACTTGTCGTCAAGTTGAAAATCGTGCAGAAGCAAAAAGGATTCGCCACGCGGCGGATCCTTTTTGCTGTTATATTTAATGTCCTTCGGCATCGTGCTATCGTGTCCCGTTAGAGCGGAACACCTTGTACGGCGCGACTATTTCTCCAATTCATAGCGGGCCGCGATAATGCCCGACTTGAGCGTTCGGCTGGAAAGCAGCTTGAGCCTGATTTTCTCGACGCCGCCGTCGAATACCGATCTTCCGCCGCCCAGGAAGACCGGACAAATCGTCAGCAGGAATTCGTCTATCAGTCCGAGCCCGATGTCCGTTTCTCCTCCGAGCTCGAATTTATCTTATTTGATTTTTTGGCCGTTGTCCGTGTTTTGTCCAGCCGGTACGATCACTGTAAATCATTACGTTACGTAAGGTTCAAGGGGAATCTGAATGTTTTTGCAGACAACAATGTTGTGCAAGATTGCCCGTTAGCGCAACGACGGCAGCCCAACGTTCTGAAGCCGGCTGCTATCGTGTCATGATTAAGCTATCGTCTCCCGTTAGCGTAATCAGAAATTTAGAGTTGCTGTGTTATATGCAACTTGAACAATCTGTCTTTCGTTATTCTTCTCGATGAACTTATAAACCTGCATTCCAATTTTCTCTGCAACTTTTTGTGATGGAACATTTTTTATTGTGGAGTACGAGAAAACACTTGGATAGCGTAACACGTTAAAAGCATACTCTTTGCAGGCCAAAGCTGCTTCAGTGGCGTAACCTTTATTCCAATAGTCTTTATTTATGTGGAAACCGATTTCTGGAACGATTTCAGTTTCGATGGTCTGCATCGTTATTCCACAATCGCCTATAAATTTATCGTCTTCTTTTAATATCAAAGCCCATAGTCCATGCTTGTACTTCTTATAATTCTCGAGGTTCCATTTAATCCACTGGTGCACTTTCTCTTCATTGAACGGCTGGGGATAAAATTGCATGGCCTCGGGATCAGAAAGAACCTTCGATAACTCATACTTATCACTGATCTTAAGTTCCCTTAGATACAACCGTCCTGTCTCAATTATTATGATAATTAATCACCTCTTTATAGGAGTTCGAAGAGTAAATAAATTCCTCCTCTATGCTCAATTATTATCCTGCCCGTTAGCGCTACGACGGCAGCGTTCTAAGGCCGGCTACCGTCGTGTCATGATTGAGCTATCGTTCCCAGTTAATTTAATGAAGGGCCGAGTGGCTCGAAGAGTGAATATGGTGTTATAAGAAATAAATGTCTTCTTGAAATGCCATAATTATTGTTTTAGTCTCTTATTTATTTCATTTTCCAAATGAAGCTTATTTATCTGTAATGTTCCTATATCAATAATTGATAATTTATTAGAATTTATATTTCTGTTAAACAACCCAATAATCTTCCTAATTCCCTGACTTCGAGCTATAAGTGCATCGTAATCATGTACATTTACAACTAAACTTTCAATATATTTAAAAGTTTCAAAAGAGAATGAATTGATTTCATTCCATTTAACTAATACCTTATTGTTTCCACTTAATAAACCTTCATCGTTTATTATTAACGCAGGTATTCCATTTAGTTTTTTAATTAAGATCACAGGTCCTACAAAAGACATTAAAAATGAGAGTGTTGATAAACTAAAAATTATCAGATCATTGTAGGATATATAAATTAGCATCGTTACCCCTATAGCTGCAAAAACTATAGATACAATTTGTAGGATAACAACTCTGCTAGTCTTTAATGGGATTTTTATTTCTTCCATTGATATTTATCCTTTCAAATATTATGTGAATCAATAGCATTTTTATTTCCTATAACGTATTTATCGGTACAATTCGCAAACACTTCAATTTAAATATCCTGTCCTTTAGCGCAACGACTAGCTGCAATCGTGTCATGATTTAACTATCGTGTCCCGATCGTTAAATCGCATATTACATGCCTATTTTCTCCGTTTTACGACCCTATAGACTACGA
This sequence comes from Paenibacillus sp. UNC496MF, assembly GCF_900113915.1. Classification (NCBI taxonomy): domain Bacteria; kingdom Bacillati; phylum Bacillota; class Bacilli; order Caryophanales; family Paenibacillaceae; genus Paenibacillus; species Paenibacillus sp. UNC496MF. The sequence continues at coordinate 107,496 of NZ_FORE01000015.1, read as the reverse complement.
ATCCCAAAAACACTATTAATATCAAGGTTATAGCCTGAATTGCCGCTGTACTTAGTTGAAGATCCACTTGTATTCCACCTTTGTTATCATTTACTTCCTATACGTAAAGTTAATGGGTTTGTTGCGCAATCCTGCCCGTTAGTTCAACGATGTACTGTGCCTCGAAGCGTTGAGCGGATTTATGGTAAAGTAAAGAGAAACAACAACCTGATCGCATGCTTGAAATCTCATGATACGGAGGAATTCGATATGGGAGCAGAAATTATTAATGTTCGCAAAGAGCATTTTCCATCACTTCGTTTCGTAGGTAAACGCTACACCGATAAGGATCGGGGCGCGGATGGGGGCTTTGGAAACAAGTGGAATGAGTGGTCTCAGAGCGGCTGGTTTGACGTGCTGGAGAAGCTTGGACCGCTGGAAGAGGTAGAAAACGGATCTCTCGGCTTCATGGGCTGCTCGGACAACAACGCATTTGAATATTGGATCGGCATGTTCTTCCCGGAGCAAACGGCGGTGCCCGAGGGTTTCGCAAGCATTGACCTGCCGGAGAGCGATGTCGGGATATGCTGGATCAAGGGGCGATCGGACAACGGAGAAATTTTCGGCGCGGAGCCGCATCGGATGTGCATGGACAAGCTGGCGGAGCATGGCCTTGGGCAGTTCCGCGATAATCTGAAAGGCAACGACCGGAAATGGTGGCACTTCTTTGAGCGATACAACTGTCCGCGTTTTACGAACAAACAGCCGGACGGAACGGTTATTTTGGATTACGGCATGTATCTGGGCGCGTAAGGACAGGCAGGTTGCCGAAGCGTCTGTAGTGGTATACCGGTTTACTACATCTCCCAGAAATGCATTGCTGGTTCATTCTCTTTTATCTGAACAGCTTTACAACTGGCTTAATACAGAGGCTTGAAATGCAGTCAACTTTCACAATCCTTTTCTTCTATACTTAAGTCCTAATAATCTTATCTCCCACCATTAGCTCTCGTATTGTCCAACCATTGTATTCGTAACAGTTTGTTGAAACCTCTGTTGATTGGAACTAAACTGCGCGTTAGCGCAACGACGGCAGCCGATCGTTCTAAGGCCGGCTGCCGTCGTGTCATGATTGAACTAGCATATCCCGTTAGCGTAAAGCAAAGTGGTTATTCAATGATGACAATTCCATTTTTGAGCGTCGGATCGCTACAGATTTTCGGCTTAAATTAGCCAGCGGGCGTGTTGCGAAGATGGCGATCGAAGAAGATCGCGGTAGTCCGAAGAACGTCTTCCCAGCCGAGGTTTCCCCCTTGGAGGCTATGATTTGCCCCTTTGATTGCCAAAATGCTCGAATTGCGTAGTGCTCCGTGTAAAATTTCAGCCTGCTCGAAGGGAACAATCTCGTCTTCAGTACCATGAATAATCAAGAATGGCGGGGCGGCATCCGTTACATATGCAAGAGGGCTAGCCTGCTTTGCCTTCTCCGGGTGCTCTCGCACGTATCCGCCGATTAGCAACGATTCCATCGACTCCGGCGAGTCATGGAAACCAACCAACATTTGAAGGAAATCAACGGGAGCCGACCACGTGACCACAGCCTGTACGGAGCTGGAACTATCGGGATTCCCGCCGTTGCCCTCTAATTCTCTTACCTGGCCCGTCGTACCGAGCAAAGCCGCCAGGTGACCGCCGGCTGAATGTCCGAACACGCCGATACGAGCCGGATCGGCCCCGTAAATTTCTGCATTCGCTCGAAGCCAACGTACCGCTGCCTTCGCATCATGCAGCTGCGCGGGATAAATCGCTTCGTCGCTCAGTCGATAATTGATGCTGGCAGCGAAATAGCCGTGGGCTGCGAAGTGACGAATGAACATTCCGCTCTCCGAAGGTTCGGCCTTATCCCCCCATAACCATGCGCCCCCATGAATGCACAATGCAATCGGAAGCCGACCAACCGGCTGTGCAGGCATGGCAATGTCGAGCAGCAGACTCTTTCCGTCCGCTTCTCCATAGATGACATCCGAAATCACTTGGAATTCTTGTTTCAAATCGTTAAATTCTCCTCTCCATTGGGAGCCCGTTTGGAAACGAAACTGGCGGGCTTAGGCCCTTGATTTCCTTAATTTCCTTAATTTCCTTAATTTCCTTAATTTCCTTACTTTCTTTTTCCACTGCATCCAATTATATCTTACCATAGTTAAAACGCTTCTTATGGCGTAGGTTCTTGTCAACCCACACTGGAGGTGGCGGCAATGCAGAACCACGAACGCGGCAAAATGTTTAGCGGCAAGGCTGCCACTCGATCCTGCGACAGCCTAACTGCGCTCTTGTTTCCCGTTAGCGCAGCAACCTTCGCTAATTCAACACAATTCCGAACCCCGTACGCATAAGGACAACGGAAACCAAACCTAAGATAATTCCCTCCATTTTACCATATGCAGGAATCAGGAGGGATAGGGCCTTCATGGACTTGGTTAAACCATCGAACCTACCTCACCGTCAACCGGATCGTTTGTGTCTTCCACATTTTGGCGTTATGATCATAGTAAGCCATTTTGAAAGGGTGTGTCGATGATGACCAATCTGCTATCCCCCGAATTTCTTTTAAATCCGTATCCCGTGTACGAGGCCTTCAGAAGGAATCAACCGGTCGCGTACATGGAACCGCTTCAGTTGTGGTCGGTCTTTACCTACGATCACGTGAAAACCGTCCTCTCCGATCATTCCCGGTTTTCCTCACGGCCAAGCGCGCCGTCCAGAGATGCCGATTCGCACAAACAGTCCGAGGGGTTTGGCCTCATCAATATGGATCCTCCGAGGCATAGCGACCTGCGTTCGCTGGTCAACCGCGCATTTACCCCGAAGGCCGTCGCCGCTCTTGAGCCAAGAATTACGCAGATCGCCGACGAGCTCCTGGACGTCGTCATTCCCGACGGGGAGATCGATCTGATCCGGGATTTTGCTTACCCGCTGCCCGTTATCGTCATAGCCGAACTGATGGGAATCCCCGCCATCGATCGGGAGCGCTTCAAGGCTTGGTCGGACGAAATCGTCGCGAGCGCCGATGCCGTCATCGGAGGTCAACATACGTCCGGGCAGGCCCATATGGAGATGAACGACTATTTTAGGGGCATTATCGCGCAGCGCCGGCGCGACCCGCAGAACGATTTGATCAGCGCGCTGCTGGCCGCTGAGGAGGGATCCTCGCACCTGACGGAATCGGAAGTCCTGTCCTTCTGCCGCCTGCTGCTGGTCGCCGGCAACGAGACGACCACTAATCTGATCGGGAATGCCGTCCAGACGCTGCTGGAGCATCCGGACGAGTGGAAGAAGCTTCAGACCAACCCGAATTTGTTGGGAAGCGCGATCGAAGAAGTACTCCGCTTCCGTTCGCCGGTGCAAGCGATGTTCCGTATGACCAAAGAGGACGTGGAGCTTGGAGGACATACGATCCCGCAGGGGACCCGGGTCGTGGCTTGGATCGGCTCGGCCAATCGGGATGAAGCCAAGTTCGACGATTCCGCGCGTTTCGAGATCGCCAGAGAATCCAATCAGCACTTGGCCTTCGGCCAAGGCATCCATTTCTGTCTCGGTGCCCCGCTCGCCCGGCTGGAGGCGAAGGTCGCGCTGATGGCGATCATGAGCCGGCTGCCCGGACTCGTCAGAGAGAACGACGATCGGCTCGAACCCGCGCGCGGTTTCATCGTCCATGGCGTCAAAAGCTTGCCGCTTCGCTTCGCCGCCCGAGGATAAGTTACTTCCGCCTGCCCGTTAGGTCAGCGACGGTAGCCGATCGTTCCGAGGTCGGCTGCCGTCGTGTCATGATTGAGCTAAAGCGTCCCGCTAAGTCAACGATCACATTGCCCGTCCTACTTCCGTTTTTCGTTCTTCCAGCCAACTAAACCAATGGCGATGATGGGCAAAACAACCGACAGCCCCCGAAAAAATCCCGGCCAGTTCAACCCATGCGGCTCCCCGACTGGTCCAGTTTGCGGACGTAAAGGAAGAAGTAATACAATGATTTGTCCGATAAGCAAGACGATGCCACCAACCAAGGCTAATTGGTACTTTTTCATTCACGGCTTCCCCTTTTATTCATTGATGCAAACTTCTTTCTCCCAATATTTTACTCTCGCGAAACGAGTTTGATGCGCTAAGCTGCCCGTTAGCGCATCGACGGCCGGCCGAAGGATCTCGCTTCGGCAACGACGAAGCCTATTCTCCTTCTCGCTCGGCTTCCCGCGTAGAATGAATCGCTAGTTTCCGCCAACCGACAAGCCGGCGCATCCAGGACAAGGTTAAATACCGTTCGCGGATGTACTCTTCGTCTGCCGTTCGATCACGTATCCCGAGCAGCATCGATGCGGTCACGATCCCCTTCGGACGATGCTCCTCGTCGACCACCGCGAGCAATTGCTCCGGAACCGCCAGCAGCATCGTTAACGCTTCGGACGCCGTCTGCCGGCTCGCGATCGTCGTCAAGGACCCCGCGCAATGATTGCCAAGTCTAGCATAGGGGGCGCGCCCGCTGTACACCCATTTCCAAAGCTCGGCTTGCTTGATATACCCGATCAATCGGTCTTCTGCGGAGACGACGAGGAACCCATCCGCCGGGGCAGCCTCTCCCGCCTGGCGCCGAATCAGTTCCGAGAAGGTCATCTTCTCCGACACGAGGACTGGCGGTTCAAGCGCAAGTTCCGCCAACGTATACAATGCTAACGGGTCGATGCTGTAATCCCGGGTGATAAGCCGGTTTCGGCGCGCGATTTTCTCCGTCAAGATGGAGCGCGAAAGCGCGAGCGCCGATACTCCATAGGCCAGCATGCACGCGATGGTAAGCGGCAGAAGCATTTGCATGTCGTGCGTAAGCTCCAGCAAAAACAAGATCGCCGTGAACGGAGACCGCGTTACGCCCGCAAATACGGCCGCCATTCCCAGGATCGACCAGACCGCGGGATCCGGGGCGTGAAACAATATCCCCATCGCTTCACCCAAGGTCCCGCCAATGATTAGGACGGGAGCCAAAATGCCCCCGGATGTGCCGGAACCGAGCGCTACGACCCAAACGATCGTTTTGACGATTAGAATTTTAAGCGCAAGCGCGAGCGCGACATGCCCGATCGCTAACCCTTGTATTGTGTCATACCCTACGCCAAGAACCTGCGGCACGACAAAACCGCCCAATCCGACCGCCAGCCCTCCGATGGCCGGCCAATACATCCAATGCAAAGGCAGCTTGGCGAACCAATCTTCCGATTTGTAGATTAGTTTGGTTAAGAGATACGCAATTGCAGGTCCCACGATGCCGAACAGCAACCCGACGGCCATGCCTTGCGCATTCAGTAACGGCTGGGCAGCGGAAGGAAAAATCGCTCCCCCTCCCAAGATGCCGATCCGGATAAAATCGGCCGATCCGCTGGCAAGCGCAATCGGCATGACGCTTCGCGGTCTCATCTCGAAAGCAAGCAGCTCGGTCACGAATAACACGGAGGCTATCGGAGCATTGAACGTGGCGCACATCCCCGCCGCCGCCCCGGCCAGCAGCAGGATTTTGCGTTCCGCCGCGGACAGATACAGAAACTGACCCATGACCGATCCGATGGATCCGCCTGTCATAATGATCGGCCCTTCCGCGCCGAACGGGCCTCCGCTGCCGATCGAAATGGCCGCGGAGACCGGTTTTAATACGGCAACTTTGGGCGCAATGACGCTCTTGCCGATCAGAATCGCCTCCATCGCTTCGGGGATGCCATGTCCGCGAATTTTGTCCGAACCGAAGCGTGCCATCAAGCCGATCAGCAACCCTCCGATTACCGGGACGACGATGATGCCCCATCCGAGCTGGTTGGGGTACGCTTTCACGAATTGGAAGGAAACGCGATGATAGATGAAGAGGTTCGTAAACAAGCCGATCATTTCGGTCAGCGCCACCGCCGTCAACGCGCCGGCACCGCCTACGATGACCGCGAGGAAGGAAAGGTACAATACCCGGGGCGTTATGGTAAAATCGGATAAAGAACGGGAACGCAGCTTATTCAATCCGTTTCTCCCCCATGATCATGTTGACATGATCCCGAAATTTATATCGCATTGAGATATAACTACGCGAAGGAGAATGTCCGTATGCCGAAACAAGCGTTGCCCAAATCCGTGTATGAGCAATTGGCCGAGTTTAGATACACGTTACGCAAATTCATCCACTTTAGCGAATGCGCGGCCCGCGAAATGGGACTTACTCCGCAACAGCACCAACTGCTGCTGGCTATTCAAGGCTATCCGGGCCGCGATTATGCGACGATCTCCGAGCTGGCCGAGCGGCTTCAAGTCACTCATCATGCCTGCGTGGGTTTGGCGACCCGCTGCGGACAAAGCGAGCTTGTAGCCCGGCGCCCGAATCCGGACGACGCGCGAAGCGTCCATCTAACGCTGACGCCCAAGGGGCTGGAGCTGCTGGAGCGGCTGTCGGCCGTTCATCTTCAGCAGATTCAAGACCTCCAGCTTATCATGCCGTCGCCGCCGAACGCATAATCGCTTCTGGCGGCCACCTTCGGCGCCCGCCCGCAGCTTATGCGGCTCACGCAAGGCGAAGTAAAAGGAAAGCGCGCTTCCGAAAGACTGATCTTGTGAAGGAACTGAGCGAATTAATGGCCAAAGAATTCTCCACCACCCAAGTCCGTGCGCCGTATACGCGGCCGATGACGGCCAAGGACTTCGAACCATCCGAAAATACGTCTATCTGGTGGCTCTCGAGCGCCGGGTTTCTCATCCAGTCCCACGGAACCTTGCTTATGATCGATCCCGTTATTTCCATGCAGGCCGGCTCCGACGAGAATTGCGAACTGGGACATCGCTTGTTGGTCCCGCTGCCGATCGAAGCGGCAGACGTCCCGCGTTTAGATGCGATTCTCTACACGCATAAGGATGACGATCACTTGGGCCCGGTTACGGCTTCGGCTTTAATCCGGACCGGGGGATTGTACGCGGGGCCGGCTATCGTGGTGCAGGAATTGGAGCGGTTAGGGGTCCCTTCAAGCCAGGCACGGGCCTTCCGAATCGGCGAGAGCTTCCGTATCGGAAAGGTTGAAATCACGCTGACGCGAGCCGATCATGCCTATCCAAGCCAGCATCCCTACGGTCCCGAGGACTGCTGCGGCTTCTTCATCCGCACCCCGGACGGGACGATCTGGTGCACGGGGGATACCCGGCTGCTGGCCGAGCATATGCAAATGAGCGGGGTCGACGTCCTGCTGCTCGATGTATCGGACGATCCTTATCATTTCGGCGTCGAGAATGCCGTCAAACTCGCGAATCGCCTTGAGCAGGCGGCTATCATCCCGCACCACTACGGAACCTATCACGGGCCTGAGATGCTGCCGTTCAACGGCGATCCGAACAAGCTCGCTCCGCATATTACCCGTTCGGAGAACCGGTATCGCATCTTGGCTCCCGGGGAGCGATACGTGCTGAAAAAAACGAATGACGTTCAATGATGCTGCAATTGTTTTTTGAGCAGCATGATTTGACCAATATGATACGCATTATGCAGGCATAAATTAGATACGACGCCCCACCAAGGAGCGTTGAAATAAGAAGCGATCCCGGTCGTGAGCTTCGATTCCCCGCTTTCCTCGAGCGCCGTATCCCAACGCCTGAATACGCGATCCAATCTTTGCAGGGTTCGCGTCCATTCGGCATCGTTCACGGTGTTGGGATCCACATGAAACGTATCGTCGTTGTTCATTGAACTCGTCAGTTCAAATTGTTCGCTCTCGAATCTCTCCAGCCATCGCTCATTCCAAAAAATAAGGTGATTCACGATTGCCCAGATGGATGAATTGCCGGCATCCTCCCTTGCGGCTTGCTCCGCATTCAGGTCCATCAGTATTTCGTGAAGCGGAATAAACCAGCTTTTATCGTGATAACAAGCGTTGATTTGATCCATGAGAATCGATTTAAAACTCACCCTGGCACCTCGCTTCCTGCCATTTGATATAGGCTCCAATCAATGATTTGTACTCCATCTGTATTCGCCTTTGGGGTAAATTTACCTTCATCGTACGATCGCCGCCATTCGGCTTCACACCGCTGAGAGCGCTAACGGGATAGCTGACTCGTGTTGCGAACGCAAAAACACCTCCAAGCCGTCCACCGGTTCGTTCGACCTGGCGATTTCGCTTGAAGGTGTTTTCATTCGTGGACGGGTTCGGCATGAAGAACCTTATCGTCAGCGGCTTAACGCCGCCGCTCGCGACTGCGGGGACGATTTACCCGAGAAACGCTTTGAACAGCTTAATGGCGGCTTGCGGGTTCTCCTCCATAATCCAATGTCCGGTTTTCTCCAGCTTCACCGTCTTGGAATTCGGCGCATGCTCGGTCAAGAACTGCTCCAGCATGCCGTAACCGGATACGCCGGCGATGCCGAGCGCGGGCACGGACAGCGGCTTGTACGTTTTAAACGTTTCGATATCTTCCCTGAACGTCTTGTACCACTCGTTCCCGGCGCGAAGCGCGTCGGGCCGGGAATAGGCCGCGAGGTAAACCTCGCGCTCCTTCTTGCTGAGCGCATCCTTGGTGTAGCCCATATAATCGTAGATCCAGTTATAAACGAGGTCCAACTGGTTGCCCTGCAGCATCTGCTCCGACAAGCCCGGAATGGTATTGACGGCAAACCACCAGTAGAACTTCGCGCGTTCGGGGTTGCTTTCGTCGTACACGCCCGGCGGCGGCAAAATCGGGATTTTCAGAAAGTTCTCGTTCGGATGCGAAGCGTCCATCAGCACGACTTTCTTCGTGGCTTGCGGGTAATTGGCCGCATACGCGTACGCGATCGTCGCGCCGATGTCATGCCCGGCGATGTTGATGCTCTTGTATCCGAGCGATTTGGCCAATTCATGAATGTCCGTCGCCATCGTCTTCTTGTCATAGCCCGATTGCGGCTTGTCCGAGCTGCCCATGCCGCGGTATTCCACGACATAAACATGATAGCTCTTGGCCAGCTCCGGCATCAGGTTGCGGAACGAATACCAAGTTACGGGCCAGCCCGGGAGAAGGAACAGCGGCTCGCCCTTCCCGCCCTCGACGTAGTGAAGCTTGACGCCGTTTGCTTCCTTATAGCCGTTCTTGAAGCCCGGAAGTTCTTTGACCAGCTCCTCGTCGGAGTACGCTTTGGCCGGCGTTGGCTTGTCGGCCGTTGACTTGTCGTCCATGGGCTTGTCTGCCGTTGGCTTGCCTGCAGTGGTTAACGCCACGGTTTTGGGCTGGATTTCGGCGGCGCGCTCCCCGTCTTGTTGATCGCCGGTTTGCGAGCAGGCGGAAAGCAAAAGCAGCATAATGGACGCGAACAGCAGGATTGCCGCGTATTTGGCCGGCCGTCTCGTTTGGTTTCCAAACATCGTATTCCCTCCTAATAAGGTTTCGTCTCGTGCTTGCACCTTGATCTTACCAAGGATGACGGGATGCCAAATCTGTGAAAGGTCATGAATACGCACCAAAAAAAGCATCGCCTTCGGTCATTGCGCATGACCATTTTCATGCGCAATGCCAAAAGTAATGCCTTCCGTGCCCCGATTGAACGGCGACGGCGCCATCGGCACGCAGGACCAATTCTCGGCGCGAACATTTTCGGGTTCCGGCGGAGCGTCGCGCCGGCAACTTCTTTATTGTAACCCTAGATCATGCGAATGCTTCGCACAACGAAAAAAACCTCCGGCAGCACCGCAAACGTTTGCGGTTTCGCCGGAGGCTTAACGAGGATGATGTCGCTTAAGGAGCGGCAATGACAGCGTTGATATTTTTCTCGAGCTTCTTCAGGTTGTCGACCGGCTGCTTGCCGTCGATCACGGCCTTAAAGGTGCTATCGATGAACTTTTGCGCCTTTGCGGACCACGGCTCCATGAAGCGGACCGGCGTCTTCGTCTCAGCCTTAAGCATATAATCGAGCGTTTCCGCCATTTCCGGATGGCCGGCTTCCTTCAGCTTGTTGTAGTATGGCTGCGCGGACGGCTGGTACGTCGGCGGTGCGACCGGGAATTTCGGCAGCACTTCCTCATACATTTCCGTCGCCACGAATTTAATCAGCTTATAGACGGCTTCCGGATGCTTGATCTTCGCCGGGCTTGCGAAGCCGATGGCATCGTACGTCGCGACGGGCTTGTCCACGATCGGGCTCGGCACATAGCCCCATTCCAGATCCTTGGCATTGCGGATGAAATCGTCCGCGTACCATTGACCCGCCTGCAACAACGGCACTTTGCCTTCTTTGAACAAGTTCGCGTAGTTGTCCGTGTTTTGGCTGAATGGCGCAATGCTGCCGTCGGCAACGCCGTCACGGTACAGGTTGACGGCTTCCTCGAATTTCGGGCTCACGGTCACCGTCTTGGCATCGGTAATGGAGTCCGCGAAAGGCGCGTCGCCGGCGGAAGCCGCGTAATTGGACAAGCCGAACGGATCGTTCATTTGCTGCAGATAAAGACCGAAGTTCTGTCCTTTTTTCGCGAGCTTCTTCGCATCGTCCAGCATTTCGGCATACGTCCAGCCGACCTTCGGCTCCGCTACGCCGGCATCCTGAAGCAGCTTCTTATTGTAGAACACGCCGTACGTGTTCATCAGGCCGGGGATTCCGTACAGCTTCCCGTTGACCAACCAGTTCGGGATAATGCCGGGATAAAAGCTGTCAAAAAACGTCTTATCGCTATCCATCATGGATGACCAGTCGTACAGCTGTCCGTTCTTGCCGGAAATCAGTTCGGTGTCGTTGCCGCTCATAAATACATCCGGCGCCTTATCGATCGCAATGAGGGAATTAATCTTCGTCGTGTAATCCGTCAACGGCGTCGGCAGCACTTCGACCTTGATCCCGGGGTTCTCGGATTCGAAGGACTTAAGCGCATCTTGAATAGCGGCGGTCATTTCTTTGCCTTCCCATGTCATCATGGTCAATTTGACTTCCTCGCCGCCATCGGCCGCGCCTGCGTTCGAACCGTCATTCGCTCCCGTGCTTCCGCCCGCCGTATTTCCCGATCCCGCGTTCGTTCCGCCGTTGCCGCCGTTGTTATCGTTGCTGCCGCACCCTGCCAAGACGCCGGCTGCGCATACGACCGTCAGCAGCATTGCCGACCATTTCATGACCTGTTTCATGTTCTCGATGACCTCCTTGAATGTGCAAGTCGTTTTTTGTCAACCAAGCGCCTTCTTGTGTTCTGTCTCTTGAAAGCGTATACGTTTCTCTCCGTTCGGGCCTATTGCGGCGCCGCCTATCCCAGACTCGACTCCCCCTTCACCTCCTCCGCTTGATAAACCGGTTATTTCAAGCCCGAATTGTTGAGCGAGCCAAGCCCTTGCATGAAGTATTTCTGAGCGGCAAAAAACAGGATGAGCAAGGGCAGCATGTAGAGCAGATTGACGGCCATGAAGTGATTCCACGTCGTGCCGTAGGAACCGCTGAAGGAGGCCACCGCGACGGATAACGGCCATTTCTTCTGATCCTGGAGGTACACGAGCGGCTGCAAATATTCATTCCAGGACCCTTGAAAGCTGAGGATGATCATGGTAACGACAAGCGGAATGCTCGCCGGTACGATAACCCGCGTCATGATTTGAAAATGATTCGCCCCGTCGATCTTCGCGGCCTCGTCGTACGAATAAGGAATCGCGCTGTAAAATTGACGGCAGAGGAAGATGAAGAACGGATTGCCGAAGAACGCCGGAATCAGGATCGGCCACCATGTATTGAAGAGCCCGATTTTGGCAAATACATAAAAGACCGGAATGAGGCTGACGATCGAGGGCAGCATCATGCTCCCGATAAAGAAGTAAAACCAAAGCTTCCGACCCGGAAACGGAATCCGGGCGATGCCGTAACCGATAAACAGCGAACTGATGACCTGGCCGATGGTGACGGTAACGGAAATCGCGAGACTGTTTAGAAAAACGCGGCCTAAATCGATTTCCTTGGCGCCATTGACGAAGTTGTTGAAGTGGAACTCATGCGGAAACCATTCAGGCGGTACCTTGAACATGCCGCCGCTGCCTTCCAGCGCAATGGTGATCATCCATAGGACGGGATAGATCATCGAGACCGACAAGATAAGAAGAAACGCAAACCGAATGATCTGCCCGACTCTTCTCGTGCTTGGGCTGCCCGCGGCCAAATTCGCTCCGCTCATGCTGCTCCCTCCTTATTTTGATTCGTTTTCATAATAAACAAAGCTGCTGGAGGACTTGAAGGCGATGATCGTGAACAGGATGATGAGCACGAACAGCACCCACACTTGCGCGATCGCGTAGCCGAAATCTTGTCCCTGGAACGCGTTCTTGTAAATACTGAAGTTCAGCAGCATCGTGGAGAAATCCGGACCGCCGTCTTTCGTCAGGATGGCTGGCTGCACGAAGGTCTGAAACGAGCCGATCATGCCCGTAATGAGCTGCAGGAACAAGGTCGGCGTGATTAACGGAATCGTAACATTGAAGAAGATGCGGAACTTGCTTGCCCCGTCGATCTCGGCCGCCTCGTAGACGTCCGTCGGTACCGACTGCAGCCCCCCGAGGAAAATGATCATGTTCGAGCCGACTCCCCACAAGGCCAGCACGACGAGCGACAACAGGGCCGTATGCGAATCGGTCAGCCATTCGACCGGTTTTAGGCCGAGCGCCTTCAGCACATTGTTCGCAAGCCCGAACTGCGGCTCGTAGACGAACAGCCATAACGTCGAGGTCGCGACGATCGGCAGCACGACCGGGAGGTAGAACAGCGTGCGGAAAATCTTGATGCCGGGCAAATTCCGGTTCAGCAGCATCGCAAGCCCCAAGCCGAGCGCGAGGCCAAGCGGCACGCTGATGAGCGCGTACAGGATCGTCGCCTTCAGCCCGGGCCAGAAGGTCGGATCCATCGTGAACATGTACTTGTAATTCTGCAGCCCGACGTAAGTCGGCGTATCGAATCCGCTCCACTTGGTCATCGAGAAATAAATCGACGAGAGCAACGGATAGGCGACGAAGAACAGGAACCCGAGAATGCCGGGAAGGATGAACAGATACCCTATAAAGCCGTCCCTTTGCCAGATCGAACGTTTCACGCCTGCACCTCCTAATCGATGTTCTGTTCGTTCACCCAATCGGCAAGGAATTGGCCGAATAGGCTATTTGCCCAAGCGAACCATGGGCGCGTATACGTCTCCGGCCGATCAGGGTCGAAGCTTTCATGCATGTAATCGGTGCCTGCTGTCGTCTGGGCCAGCATGTCCACGATGTCGCGCTTCTCGGCCGCATCGGTCGAAGTAAGGCCTTGCACGATCAGCCCGATATGCCAGACATACCCGAGCGGCGTATGGGGACTCCCGACGCCTCGCGCGAATCGCCCTTCGGCATAATAGGGATTGTCCTTGCTCAGTATGAAGGCGCGCGTCCGCTTGTAGGTTTCGTCATCCGCCGGGCGGTAGCCTAAATACGGGATGGATAACAGACTCGGCACGTTAGCATCGTCCATCAGGTTGTAATTGCCGAAACCGTCGGTTTCATAAGCATAAATGCGTCCATAGCGCGGGTGGTCGACAACGCCATAGGTCTCGATGCCGAATTCGACGTCCTTCTTCAACCGGAGCGCGTCCGCCGCCAGCGTCGCGTCGCCGTAAGCCGCAATCGCGAACTCGGCGATATGGCCCAGCACGACGGCGGCAAACATATTCGAGGGAATCAGGTAGCCGAATTTGCACGCGTCGTCGCTCGGACGGAAAGCGGACCAGATCATTCCGGTGAAATTAACTTTCGTGCCGCGTCCTCCGAACGGCAGCGTATCCGACGGCAGCAAGATATCTTCCCGTTCGAACCGGTACGTTGATAATTCCTCATGACGCTGCTCGGTCGACATCGTGTCGACGATCCGCCTTAACATCCAATGGAACGCCGGCGTGAAGACGGTGACGTCGCCTGTTGCATCGTAATAGTCTTTACATAGCTGAACGGGGTAGCATAACGAGTCGAGCTCGTATTTGCGCTCCCAAATCCATGGCCCCATCTTGGTGGCATCGCTTTGATGCCCGTTCCCATTCGCTTCGCGATTGAAAGCGTTTGCGTAAGGGTCAATCGCTAGGTAGGCCGCTTGCCGTTCAATCGTTCCTCTGAACATGGCGGCAAGTTCATCGTCTTTCCCGGCCAATCGCGCATAGGGGCGGATTTGCGCCGACGAATCGCGGAGCCACATCGCCGGAATGTCCCCCGTAATGATGAACGTCGTACCGTCATGTAATCGTTCGACTGTCGTGTCGAGGGTATTCGGATAGCACTGCTTAAACGTTTGAACCATTTCGGGACGCACCCGAGCCAATTTCGAGGCCGTTTCTTCGATATAGGCGGCCAAAGACGAATTCATGCCGTATCCTCCTTAGGTGTGCTTGGCAGCCGCTCGGGGTTACGAAACCACGTTGCGTTTGCCGCTCCTTTACTCGTCTAGGAAGTTAACTCATAACGAAGTATATTATACCAATATAAAGTATGTCAACATTACTTTTATGCCTATATGCCAATTTACTTAAATAATCCATATGTCATATCGTTCTCTTCGATGGCTCGAATCATCTGTAAAACGCACATAAAAAAGCGGGTTCCGCGTTTTATCGCAGACCCGCTTACCGTTTGCGTTTTCGAATGGTATAACCAATTATACCGCGAGCGTATAGTCAATAATCGTTTGCCGCGGCAGCAATTCCCCCTGCCACAATCTGCTCAGCAGCTCCACGGCCCGTGCGCCCATCACTTCTTCGTTCTGGCGAATATGCGGGAATTGCGGTCCGTCAAAGTCATCGCTCAGATAGTCGAAGCAGGCAATCTCGTAATCCTCCGGTACCCGTTTTCCCATTCGTTCGATCTCCCGTTTCAATACCCGCGCCAAATTATATTCGCAGGCTACGAACGCCTTCGTACCCGGATGCGCGGACATGTACGCGCGAAGCTGCTGCTGGTCGACCTGGATATTATCGCTTTCGAACGATTTCGGCAGCGAGCTGAACAAGTTCGTGACGAAGTGATCGGGATTCAATCCGATTCCGCGCTTAATGAAGGCGTTGGAGAACCCCTTCAACCGGTCCTCCAGCGTCGTCGTGTTTTCGGCAGGCGTGGACAACAGCGCAACCTCGCGATGTCCCTTATCGATTAGATAGTCAGTCAACTCTTCGCATGCTTTCTCATTGTCCGTATGGACGGAGCAGGCCGGGATTCCTCGCATATAGCGATCTACGAGGACAACGGGGAAGTCATCGATGACGGCCCGCAATAGTTCCGTGCTGTAATGCTCGCCATGGACCGGAAACACGATCAGCCCGTCCACGCCTGCGTGAATAAGCGACTGAATCGCCTTTTCTTCCGCCTCCTGCTTGTCGTACGTCAGCTTGATCAGCATATGGCAGCCGAGTTCGGAAGCCTTCTCCTCGATGGCCCGAAACAGTCGAATGCCGTAAGATTCCGAGATGTCCGGCAGCAATACGCCGATGACCCTCGTTTGCCGGACCGGAGCCGGATTGTCCGCTTTGGGGGTAGCCTGCTTTGACTGCGAGTCAGGCTTGGACATCGCGCTTACGAAGGAGCCCTTCCCGCGCATGCGCGTGATCAACCCGTCGTTAGCAAGACCCTCGAGCGCTTTCTTGGTCGTGATTCGGCTCACATTGAACCGCTCGGCCAGCTCCATTTCCGATGGGACGCGCTCTCCCTCTTTCAGCCTTCCGGACGTAATCTGGTCGTGCACGTAGCCGTAGATCTGTTCGTATAATGGCAGTTGCGACATACCCTGGTTCCCTCCGGGTTTAAATGATATACCAACAGTACCATTTATACCATAATCCCGCAAGCTTAAACGTTGTAACGCAGGGGACGGCCGCAAACCTGCGTTTTTACCGGATGAAGCTGATCTTGGCGCTACGAATGTCAATCGGGTAAGGTTGACGCAAGCCTTTCATGGAGGGCGATCGCCCCCGATCGTTACCGGAGGCGATCGCTGCATGATAAGCTCAATGAATCGGGAGGTCGGACAGCAGCGATAAGTCGCTGCCCGCGCAATCGGCCGACCGGCTGACTTCTTCCCATTCGGCTGCGTCCTTTGCGAGTTAGTAATGACTACGTCCTCACTCATGTATGAATTGAAAAAATAGCACGTCTATTTGCGTGCAATAGCACCCCACAACGCCTGCCAACCCAAAGCTTTGTATTGGTCGAGCTTGATTTCGTCACCGAGGGCAGCCTGGAGAACCATATCGGCGAGCGCATTAATCAGGCCGCTCATAAAAGGAAGGGGCTGCTCTCGAAGAACGCCGGTCTTGAAGCCTTCTTCAATCACGTCTTGCAGGTTGTCGAACAACGCTTCGCCGACATCCTTATTCGAATCGGTGATTCGCTCCGAAACGCCGAGCTGCCGCAACGCCTTCCGCTTATCCGGGTAGGTTGCTCCCCAATCAATAAAATCCGTCCAGAGAGATCTGATTTTCCCCTGAATATCCGCATGAATCGGATAATCAATCATCAGAAATCCCATTAAATCCGATTTTAACTCCACAAACAGCTGATTCAGCAAGTCGTCCTTGGTCGGAAAGTAGACGAATAACGTCCCCTCCGCAACCCCTGCTTTCTTGGCGATCTTGATCGTCGATGCGGCAGCTCCGGACGTTGCCACCTCTTCCGTTGCGGCAGTTAATAATCTTTTTCGTTTCTCTTCGCTAAGGGGCCGGGCCATAAGATAACCTCTTTTCAATTCAATGAGTGAGAACATACTCAATATAAACGATGGTTTGATCTCTCAAACGCTCTGGCTATGAGTAATCGTGCTGCCGGGCCATCATTCATTGCGCTGGACTGGACGCGAAGCCGATACCACCTGCTTCGTGGCAGCCCAGCGGCTATTGGGTTGCGCGAACCGTCCCTCTCATCGGCGAGCGGTTCGCTCCGTCATCTACGATCTCATCCAACATCGTATCCATTCCTTTCGCGCGAGTATGCCTTAGCCCTTCAGCTCGACCGTTTTTGTCGCGATCTTCCCGGTGAATTCAATGTCATGTTCCACGAAAATCAGGGTAGGCTGATGCTCAAGCAACAATTCCTCGATCTGCATCCGGGAGATCACGTCTATGAAGTTAAGCGGTTCATCCCATACATGCAGATGAGCTTCTTCGCAAAGGCTTTTGGCGATCAAGACCTTCTTCTTCTGGCCTCCGCTGAACAAGGACATGTCTTTCTCGAACTGCAGGCGGGAGAAATCGAGCTTGCGCAAAATCGCCTTAAACAGGCTCTCATCGATTCCCTCGTCCCGGGCATACCCCGACAAGTCTCCTCTTAAATGCGACGTATCCTGGGAGACATAGGAGATTCGCAGCCCGCTGCCTTTATGGAAAGCGCCGGTGTACGGAATAGGTTCGCCAAGGATCAGCTTAAGCAGGCTCGATTTTCCCGATCCGTTCGGCCCGGTCAAGGCAATCCGCTCTCCCTGGTTAATGGCGAAGCTGACGTCCCGGCAAACCGTTTTGCCGTCATAGCGTATAGCCACATGGTCCAGCTCAACCAGCTGGGACTTGGGATACGCCAGCTGCGACATTTGCAGGCTCTCTGAAGTTTCGATGTTCTTGAGCAGCTTGGATTTCTCCTCGATCGCGGATTGCTGCCGCTGCTCGATCGACTTCGAGCGTTTCATCATTTTGGCGGCTTTATGCCCGATATACCCTTTGTCTACCTTGGAACCGGAATTGCGCGTTCCGTTTTTGCTTTTCTCCACCTCATGCGACCATTGGCCGGTTCTTTTGGAGGCGTCGGACAGCCGTTTGATGTCTTTGACGAGTTTTTCGTTCTCGTTCAGCTCAAACTGATCCTGCAGGTGTTTGTTGGCCCACCAGCTGGAGAACGTTCCCTTCTGAATGTCGATATTGGTTTTATTGATCGACAGAATATGGTCCACGCAATGGTCGAGGAACGCCCGGTCGTGCGACACCAAAATAAACCCTTTCTTACCGTTTAAATAGTGGCTGACCAGCTTTCTGGCGCGCACATCCAAGTGGTTGGTCGGTTCGTCGATCAGCAGGAAGTGATTTTCCTTCAGAAACAAGGCGGCTAGCTGCACCTTCGTTTGCTCTCCGTTTGATAACGTGTTATACGGCCGGTACAGCGCGTCTTCGGCTACTTTGAGCAAGGATAGCTCGCGCTCCAGCCGCCAAAGCTCATAATCCGGGTAAATGTCGCTTACGACCTCCACGGTCAGCTGTTCCGGATCCTTGACGGGGAAAGGGAAGTAATCGAAGCTGACCGGGGTCGAGATGGTTCCGCTGTATTCCAATTGACCGAGGAGCAGCTTCATAAACGTCGTTTTGCCGCGCCCGTTTCGGCCCGTGAACCCCAGTTTCCAATCGGTGTCGATCTGGAAGCTGACCTTCTCGAAAATGTTGTCATAGCTGCCTTCATACGCAAAGGTCAGGTTGGATACTTGAATCGTTGACATGGTTTTCCCTCCTGTCGCTGAAACTAAAATGAGCTGCAAGAAAGTTACTTTTCTCGCAGCTCAAAAATATACGTCAGGACAGCCCTTGCGGAGGGCTGAAGGAGGTATATGAAAGAGTGAAAGAATAAGTAACTTTCCCGCGGCGATAACGAACAAAACAACGCATAAATCAGCTTTGTTTTATCCCTTAAGACCGGCAAGAAATATTACATTATTCAATCACTCCAATCGTTAAATTTGGTGTCATCATAACACAGGGGCCAAGGCGTTTCAATAGCCGTTTAAGGAGAAGCCTTACCCAACGACGTTCGAGACGACCTCGATATTGCCGCGCGTCGCTCTCGCGTAAGGGCATACGTTATGCGCTTCGTCGACGATTTCTTGGGCGACGCTGCGATCGACGCCTTTAATCGTGACATCGAACGCCACGGCCAACACGTAGCCGTCGTTCGCATCCTTGCCGAGCGTTACGTTTGAAACAATGGAAACCCCTTCGGATTTGATCTTTTTCGTTCGCATGATCGTACCCATTGCGCCTTCAAAGCAAGCCGCGAATCCTGCCGCGAACAATTGCTCGGGATTCGTGCCGCCGCCATTGCCGCCTAATTCCTTCGGAAACCGCAAATCCACGTTCAGGTTGTCATCGGTGGACACCGCTTTGCCTTCTCTTCCGCCTTGAACGTTTACCGTGGCTGTATACAGTTTCTTTTCGATTTTATCCATTTTCGCATGCACTCCTCTTCGTCATCGCTAATCCGATTGCGGACACGACTTTAAGGTTTTCCTTCGCGTTGATTCCTATGCTTGGGAAACGGAATAACTTACTGCGGGATGATCAGCAGCAATCCAGGTCATATCCGTACTCCTCAATCCATTTTCCATAAGCCTCCACCATTTCTTTCAATCGGGTGTACGCACTCGTTAATCGATCCATCAAAAAATTGCGCAGCATTGGCCCCATATCCCTTCTACACAAGATGTTTTCGGACATAAACGCCATGGATGAGCTCTTCATGCACGGACCGATGGGTTCCGTTTGTTGTTGCACCTTGATCTTACCAAGGATGACGGCGTGCCAAATCCGTTAAAGGTCATGAATGCGCAACAAAAAAAGCATCGCTTTCGATCATTGCGCATGACCATTTTCATGCGCAATGCCAAAAGTAATGCTTCCCGTCACGCGTCATCGTATGAGAGCGCTCGTTAGCGGAACGCTTCGTACGGCGCGGTTATTTCACCAGCTCATAGCGGGTCGCGATAATGCCCGAGTCGAGCGTTCGGCTGGACAGCAGCTTGAGCTTGACTTTCTCGACGGCGCCGTCGAATGCCGATTTGCCGCTGCCCAGGACGACCGGACATATCGTCAGCAGGAATTCGTCGATCAGACCGAGCTCAAGCAGCGTCTTCGCGGCCCCGTGGCTGCCGAAGATCACGAGATTCTTGCCAGGCTGCTCCTTGAGCGCCTTAATTTCCTATGCGATATTGTCCTTGATCAGCATCGTATTGTTCCATTCCGCCTTGTCCATCGTGCCGGAAATGACGATCTTCTTCACAGCCTGCAGCCATTTCGCATGCTCCATGTCGTGCTTCGACGCATTCGGATCCTCCAGCACCGTCGGCCAGTAGCTCTCCATGAGCCGATACGTCGTACGCCCGTAAACGGGAGAGCCGACTTCGGCTACGACCACCTCGGCGTATCGCTCGAATTCCTCGTTGTACGGAATCCAATCCAGTCCGCCGTTCGAATCCGACGCATACCCATCCAGCGACACATGCATGAACAATACGAGTTTTCTCATGTCCGTTTCTCCTTCGGTTTCGAATGCAGCTTGGTCGATTTTTTGGCCGTTGCCCTCGGTGTTTTGTCCTGCAGTTACGTTCACTATACAGCCTTACGTTACGTAAGGTTCAAGGGGAAATCTGAATTGTTTTGCAAACGACGATGTTGCGCAAAACTGTCCGTCAGCATAACGACGGCCGCCGGCGAATCATACGGCGCAGTTATCGTCCAAACGCCCATGCCACCATCAGCGGGAACTCCGCACGCCACATCCGATCGTCGTGTGCCGCCACCCGCTCCCGCATTTCCACGTCCGCACCCGACTCGCGCAGCGCAGCTGCCCATCGGCTCGCGTTATCGAGGAAAAACGGCTCAAGCGTACCGGCAACGAGATACGCGCGCGGAATCGAACCCGGCATCACGTCAGGTGGTTGGTAACCTCCGCCCGGCGAAGCGCAGAAGATCGCACCGAAGATGTCCGGGTGCCGAAGGCCGACGGCGAGCGAGAGCTCTCCACCCGCGGACACACCGAACACGGCGGTGCGTTCGGTAGGTAGCGTGACTTCGAAACGCGATCGGACCCATGCGTGAACGTCCTCGACGAAGAACTTCTCGTGTGCCGCGAATCGCTCCGGGCTAAAGCCTGGCGAGTATTCATGGAGCCGCAGCGTCTCATCGGCCAATCGGTGCACGCCAATGATCATCGTGGACGGCGCGCCGGCCTCCTCGAGGATTCCGCCCCACTGCGAGATCAACTGACCATCGCCGGCAAACACGAATGCTTGGGGCGGGTCCGGAGGGATATACACCGTAACTTGCCGACCGGCATCATATTCGAGCGTCTCCGTCACGAGTTTTCCCGCGATGAATGACATTGTCATTCGCTCCTCTCATAGCTGCCGCTAGCAGCAGGTTTCATCTGATGTCTTATTTACATGCTTCTCTTCCGCTTTCCCCAGGCCTTCCACTGCCGCTGCGGATTGCAAACTACGCCATCGTTCATTGATAGCGTAAATTCATCATGCTTAATGAATTCACTAAACCTGGTCGACTCTCCTCTGGCTAAATCGTATTCGGTCTGATTTATTATTCCGCTGGTAAAGCGCCTTCCGGTTCATCCAAGCAATCCGACTCCATGCTTGCGCCACCGTTTTTCCTTCGCTCCTGCACCATCATGTCACGAATTTTTTCACATCGTCGTTTTATGTTGGAGCGCGATGAACAATAGAAGACACAACGTATGCATGACATGCAACTCACAAGATTATTTAAAATGTCGATACTTTCGCATCATGTAAACAACAACTAGGAGGTTCAACATGAAAATCGTCGTTATGGGCGGCAGCGGTCTTATCGGAAAACAGCTGGTGGCGAATCTTCGTGAGCTTCGTCATGAGGTAGTAGCAGCATCGCCTTCTCTGGGAGGAATCAACTCCGTAACCGGCGAGGGACTGGCTGAGGCGCTTAGCGGCGCGCAGGTTGTCGTCGACGTGACGAATTCGCCATCATTCGAAGACATCGCCGTATTGGAATTCTTCGAGACTTCTACGCGAAATCTTCTTGCCGCTGAAGCCGCTGCCGGAGTGGGACATCATGTTGCGCTATCGGTCGTAGGGTCCGACGGACTTCTCGAAAGCGGTTATTTCCGTGCGAAGATGGCCCAAGAAGCATTGATCAAATCTTCCAAGGTGCCCTATACGCTCGTTCACTCCACGCAATTCTACGAGTACGCCGGCAACATCGCCGATGTAGCGACTGACTGGGAAACCGTCCGGCTCCCGTCCGCTTTCGTTCAGCCGATCTCTTCTCACGACCTTGCCGCTGCGATCGTCGACTTCGCGGTCGGGGCGCCAAAATACGGCATCGTCGAAGTGGCTGGGCCGGAACGGATGCGAATGGACGAATTCATCGGTCGCTTCTTAAGCGCGAATCAGGACAATCGTCAAGTAATCGTCGATGACAACGGCCACTATTTCGGCGCCAGATTGAACGAACTGTCTCTCGTACCGGACGACAGCAACGCGCGTATCACTTCAACGCGTTACGAGGATTGGCTCAGCCGTTCTCAGGTGCTTGGTCACTCATAATTGTATCTTCCATCAGCACCGCAGCTATCATAAGCGACAGTCTGTCTTTTAAATAAAAAGGGCAACTGATGTTCAGGTCAGTTGCCCTTTCCTCTTGATCCACAAAGTCGTAAGCTTTATCAACCGCATTCATTCCGAACGACGTGACGCCGAATTCCTTCTAGATTTGGTTGAGGAGAATGCCGCATAGTTGGTCAGGAGTTGAAAATAACGGTGTATGGAAAAATTTGATTTATTCGGCCTTCCTATGCTGTACTTACCGATGAAAAACGATAGCCGCAATATCGACATTACAGTAGACGCCTAATAACGAATCGTATCTTGACTGAACCCTGTCCGTTGCACAATGTCTGAGATCGTAAATGTCTCCATACTCCGCTCCTCTCTACAAGCCGGTTATCCGGTAGCCGGCTGGTTTACATGCATTCTATACCTTGGAGTATACTCAAGGTCAAGTAGCGTATAATCTCCAACCCTGTCTGCGAGCTCCAAGATACATTCCCATGACCAAGCTGCCGGCCGCATGGGCTAATTCACGTTTCGGACAGACTTTTTTTTCAGAACTATCGTGTCCCGTTAGCGTAATCGAGCATGTCATTCAAAAGGACCGAATTGCTATTTGCCCAAATCGGTTCTGATTATCGATTTCTTTCTCCTGTACAAAAAGCCGATCGGATTCCGATCGGCGAATCAATTCATTATCGTAATCCGTTTGCATTCCTGGATAACGATTATTTCAGAGTTTTGAAATAAAACGAGCGCTTTGGTACGATCCTCACAGACAAAAGAGCCGCCCAAGAAAGCTACTGCTTCTTCGGACAGCCCCTCGACTTCAATCATGTACTTTTTTGAACGGTTGGAGATTACATGCCAAACGTAACCGATTCGTCACGTGCAGGTCCGTAGACTCCAGGTACCTTGAGCCCGGCCTGGCGCATGAGGACAGTGATTTGTCCACGGTGGTGAACAATATGTTTGATGAGCATCGATAGTAATACTGCCCGTGGCAACTCCATCCCGAACACCTTGACGCTTTCTTTCAACATCGAATCTGTCCATTGTGCTCGTACTCCGTCAACGGTATCGGCACTAACTTTCCGGAATTTGTCGGCGATTTCCGCAGCTGATGACGGAGCGCCGGGTGGTAACGTCTCGACCGTCAGCCCAGACGCTGAAAGCAATCCAGGAGTACTCCGAGCGATGTGAAATGCAATTCTCCCTAAGGTACGGTCTTCTGGTGAAACTTGCTGTTGGAGTGAGGCGTCCGTTAATGCATCCAACACTTTCTGCGTTGAGGCCGCTTCGTTGTTCCACTCCATAATAAATTCTTGAATGGTGTTGTACATATTAATCCTCCTCGTACTGTGGATTTTACGCTCCCAATTGCATGCCCATTTGAGAACGTCACTGCACTTTCAATTATGACGTAAGTTCCGATGCGTGTAATCCATTTTTTTGCCGGTTAACCCTCCCACATCTCACTGAGTCTACGCTCCGACAATCCTTCATTCCACACAAATCCAGTATATGAATGGGACAGCTGGGGTTCCCGTTACGATAAACAGTTCGTAATTTACATAAAATTAATACCAAATTAACATCCGACTTACATGCAAGAACGATAATCCTTGTACATGGTTAAGTATTATTTTCCCCTACGCCGTATCCGGATTTTCCCTCGGCCTTCGGCGATGCCGATTTAATTTACTACGAAGATTTTTCGAATAAAGGAGCTTCTAATCATGTCCGATTTGCCATTGGTAGACATCGCCTACCGCTATATTCGCCAAAAACTTTTGAACGGTGATTACTTGCCGGGAACCCTGCTTTCAGAAAATGAACTTGCGACAGAACT
This sequence comes from Paenibacillus sp. UNC496MF, assembly GCF_900113915.1. NCBI lineage: Bacteria > Bacillati > Bacillota > Bacilli > Caryophanales > Paenibacillaceae > Paenibacillus > Paenibacillus sp. UNC496MF. Next base: position 83,329 of record NZ_FORE01000015.1, on the reverse strand, counting down.
GAACATGAGCCGGACGCCGATTCGCGATGCCATGGCCGTTTTGTCGCGGGAAGGCTTTGTCGAAACGCTTAAGAAGCGCGGCATCCTTGTTAAAGGCATCAATATTAAGGAAATGTACGACATGTTTGACTTCATGACAGCGCTGTATGTTTACGTGCTGGATACAGTGGAGCCTCAACAATATGAAGAAGTTCTACCGACAATGAAACAATATTTGGACAACCTTGTTGCGGCAAGCGAGCAGAAACTTTACCGGGAGTATTATGAGAACGGTCTCATGTTTGTTCGAACGCTCCTTACGACGGCACATAATCATTGTTTCCTGCAGACATTTGATATGTATATGGACAAAATTGTATATTTTGTCGTACTGTACCGTGCCGTCAACGCCCCGAGCCGCCCTTATACAAGCAAAAAATTGTACCTTGAAGTTTACCGCCATCTGTCTGAAGGCAATATTTCGGACGCAAAACAAGCGTTTGTAGAGTCAACGCGAAACAACCGCGAAGAGCTGGTGCGATTCATGTAGTCGAAAATAAACCTCGAGGCAGGACCGTTCCTAGTAAGGGCGGTCTTTTGTCACTTCCTCCCTCATCCTGCTGCACTGCCCCACCTTTACAAAACCGTTAAACCCCATTAACACTCTTCTTACATACAAGATTCATAATCATGTATGTAAGGACTTGATGAATGGAGGGACACAATATGGAAACTATTCAATTCGTTCATATGACGGATACTCACATGAATGCGCCAGGCCGAGACCTGTGGGACGTAAGCATGACAGAAAAGGCAAAGCGAATATTTCAAGACGTGAAAGCTTCCGGTTACAAGCCTGCTTTTGTTGTCATTACCGGCGATCTTGCGCAAGAAGGCAATTTGGAGGATTACGCCTATATTCGCAAGCTGGTGGACGAAGGCTCGGCGCTCGTTGGCGCGCCCGTCTATGTCACGCTTGGCAACCATGACCATCGTTCTCCTTTCCGTGCAGGCTACCTGGGCGAGGCGCCTTCCGAAGGACCGTATTACTACTCGACGACAGTCGGCGGCTTGCGTCTCATCGGGCTTACCTCCCAAGTGCCGGGCGAGGAAACCGGTTTTGGTTTCATCGACCAAAAGCAATTGGACTTTCTCGCCGAAGAACTGAAAACAACGGCGCCGCAAGGTACCGTGATCGCCTTTCACCATCCCATGCTGAAGATCGTCGATATAGCGGCCAAGTATAACTTGACGAATGCGGAAGAAGTCAGCGCCGTCCTCAAAACCGGACGAGATATTGTCGGCGTCTTCGCCGGCCACGTCCACTCGAACAACATTGGGCACTATGACGGCATTCTCAATGTAGCCGCAGCCGGGTCTACTTATGTCGGGAGGAGAATCGGGGACGGCCTAATCGGAGGTCACAACTTCTGCAGCTATAACCTCGTCACTGTGACGAACCTTCAGGCTACGGTTCAGACGATTATTCTGCCCACCTCAAACGAAGAATTTTTCCGCGTAGATATGACGTATTTCGCAGACTAGCATGGAAGGAATAGAGCTGCTGCACCTCGCACATGCGCGGCAGCGCAGCCAATCCGTAAGCATGAAGAAGGGAAAATCAAAATGAAGCTGCTAGCCGGCAAAAGGGCGGGAAAAGCCCGGCGATACGGAGTATTAGGACTCATGATGGTACCGGGTCTTCTCTACCTCCTGATCAACAATTACCTGCCGATGTTCGGCGTCATCATTGCGTTCAAGGACTTTAACTATACCAAGGGCATCTTCGGCAGCAGCTGGATCGGGTTCAAGAACTTCGAGTATTTGTTCAAGACGTCCGATGCGCTCCTGATCACCCGAAACACCATTCTATATAATGCCGCCTTCATCTGCTTGAACATGGTCGTGCCGGTGGGCGTGGCAATTCTGCTGAATGAAGTCCGGAAACGGTGGCTATCGCGCGTTTATCAGACGCTTATCCTGCTTCCCTATCTGATCTCGATGATTATTGTCGGTTACCTCGTCTTCGCGATGCTCAGCGCGGATACCGGTTTCCTGAACAAAACCATTCTTCCAATGCTCGGCTTGCCGGAAATCTCCTGGTACAGCGAGCCTCGCTATTGGCCCTATATTCTGACTGCCGTTCATATCTGGATCAGCGCGGGCTCCTTGAGCGTGATCTATTTGGCCTCGATTATCGGCATCGACCCCGAGTATTACGAGGCGGCGATGATAGACGGGGCCAGCAAGTGGCAGCAGATTAAGCGCATCACGGTTCCGCTGCTGGTGCCGGTCATCACGATTATGACGCTGCTGCAGATCGGCCGCATCTTCTACTCCGACTTCGGCCTGTTCTACCAGGTGCCATTGAATGCGGGTGCGCTGCAGTCGACGACCAACGTCATCGATACGTATGTCTACCGCTCCCTGATGACGCTCGGCGATGTCGGCATGTCCTCGGCTGCCGGTGTGTACCAATCGCTTGTCGGCTTCGTACTGGTGCTGGCATCCAACTTCGTCGTCAGAAAACTGAACAAAGATCATGCTTTATTTTAAGAAGGTGGCTCGCATGAAAACGAAAAACTCCATCTGGCAATGGTTCGTGCACATCGTGCTGCTCGTCATTTCAGCCTGTTGCCTTCTTCCGTTCCTATTGCTGTTCATCACATCCGTTACGGACGAGCAGTCGATTCTTCATCACGGTTATTCCTTTTTTCCAAAGTCCTTTAGCCTGGCGGCCTATCGTTATTTAGGGCACGATCTCAGCCGGATTCTGCATGCGTATGGTATTACGATCGCCATTACGCTTATCGGAACCGTTGCCGGTCTGATCATTACGGCGCTGCTGGCCTACCCGCTATCGCGAAAGGATATGCCCTTCAGCAGGTTCTGGTCGTTTGTCGTGTTCTTCACGATGCTGCTTAATGGCGGGCTAGTGCCGCAATATCTGGTCTACACGCAGCTGTTCGAGCTGAAGAACACGCTGCTTGGCCTAATCGTGCCGGGACTGCTGATGAATGCCTTCTATGTGATGATGATGCGCACGTTTTTCGCGACGTCCATTCCGGCTCCGGTGATCGAGTCGGCTGCTATTGACGGGGCCGGTGAATGCCGGACGTTCGTTCAGATCGTGCTGCCCTTGTCAATGCCGATTCTGGCGACCGTCGGACTGTTCCAGACGATACATTATTGGAACGATTGGTTTAACGGCATGATTTATATTACCGACAGCAAGCTGTACAGTCTGCAAAATCTGCTGAACCGCATTTTGCTCGACTTCGAATTCCTGACCAGCAGCAATTTCGCCGGGAATACGGGCGATATGTTCGCGGATGTCCCGAAGGAGACGGTGCGCATGGCGATGGCGGTTATCGGGATCGTTCCGATTCTGATCGCATATCCGTTCTTCCAGCGCTATTTCGTCAAGGGACTCACGATCGGCGCAGTCAAAGGGTAAGGCCATCTCCAGTTTCACACTGGTCGGCATATAAATTCTCCAGGAGGGTTTCATTCATGTTGAAGAAGCGAAAAACCGTGCAGACGGGACTGACCGTCTTGCTCGCATCGGGTATGCTGCTTGCAGGCTGCGGAGCCAATGACGCAGGCAACGCCAATAGCGCAGGAAGTGCCAATGCAGGGGATGCCAGTAACGCGGACAGTGCCCAAACCAATGACGGGGCTTCGTCGGAGACGACGTCAAATGCATCGAACTTGGATCCCTATGAGCTGACAATGGTCTTTCTGGGCAACGACCAGAAGGATATGCCCGAAGTCCAGGAAGCGTTGAACAAAATATTGACGGAGAAAATCAATGCCACAATCAAGCTGGTCCCCATCCCTGCTAGCCAATGGGGACAACAAACGAATTTGATGCTTACCAGCGGCGAGAAAGTCGATCTAATCCCTTCCTCTACTCTGTTTAATTTCCCTTCGCTGGCGTCGAGCGGCGTATATCTTCCGCTTGACGATCTATTGGCGAAATACGGCTCCGGCATCCAAGCCGTCATGCAACCCGCTCAAATCGCGGCCGCAAATATAAAAGGTAAAACCTATGCAATCCCGGATAACAAGGACATGGCCACGTTTTATGGCATCGATATGCGCAAGGATTTGGTCGACAAATACCATATCGATGTGACCAAGATCAAGTCGTTCCAGGATTTGGACGGCGTCTTCCAGACCATCAAAACGAATGAACCGGACGTAATGCCGCTTGTCGGCAAAAACCCGGGATACTCTCCTTTCTTTCAAGGCTATGCGCCATATGATCCGTTGGGCGGAAGCATCGGCGTGCTGCAGAATGAAGGCAGCGAATTGAAGGTGGTCGACTGGTATGAAACGCAGGAATATGCGGATGATTTGGATTGGATGCACAAGTGGTTTCAAGCCGGTTATTTGCCGAAGGACGCTGCCACGAACAAACAAAGCGCACTCGAGCTCGTGAAGGGGGGCAAGGCGTTCGGGTTCTTCGCGAATATGAATCCCGCCTTTGACTCGGATATTGCCCGAGTGATCGGCAGAGAAATGATATCCGTTCCGTTGACACCGGATTTCTCCACCTCCGATATGATGAACAACTCCATGTGGTCGATTCCGAAAAGCTCCGGGAATCCGGACCGTGCGATGATGATGCTCAATCTGCTCTATTCGGACAAAGAACTGTACAACCTGCTCGTGTGGGGAATCGAAGGCAAGCATTATGTGAAGAAGTCGGATAACGTCATCGATTATCCTGCGGGTGTTGATGCTTCGAATAGTGGTTATAACCTCAATACGGCGTATATGTTCGGAAATATGTTCCAGTCCTACACCTGGACGACGCAGGACCCGGATATTTGGAAAAAGATGGACGAGTTTAACAAAAACGCGGTTCCTTCAAAGGCGCGAGGCTTTATATTTGACGTGACGAACGTGAAGACGGAAATTGCTGCGGTCAGTAACGTGGTCAACGAATTCACGATGGGGCTGGAGACAGGGACGCTCGATCCCAAGGTGGTTCTGCCGAAATTCATCGATAAGCTAAAGGCGGCAGGAAGCGACAAAATCGTAGCCGAGAAGCAAAAGCAGCTTGACGAATGGGCGAAAACGCAGCAGTAACGGATAGGCATCAGGATATATGAAGCCGGAGTTTCGGTTGAGGGGCTTACGCCCGGATTTCAGCCGACTCCCCGGCATTCTTTTTTTTCAAATCAAACCGGTGAGGTACAAGTATGAATCGAATCATTTCCTTTGAAGGTACGAATAATTTTCGCGACATGGGCGGCTATAAAACGGTTGACGGAAGAAAGGTTAAACGAGGCTTGTTTTTTCGCTCCGATGAATTGACCGCCTTTTCCGAGCAAGATCTGATAACGTTTCAAACCCTCAAGATCAAAACAATTTTCGACTATCGCGATGAAGGTGAAGCACGCCATAAACCGGATCCGGTAATTCCTGGCGTCATTAATATACGCCTATCTGCTATTCCTGAAGCCCAAGCCTCCCAAATCAACATGCCTAGTCAAATGAAGAACCAGGAACGAAGCCCGCACTATATCGTTGATTTGGTCAAAAGCGGGTTCTTTAAACGATTCCGCGCAGAAGATATGTTGCTTGAACTGTACTCAAGGCTTGCAATCCATAATTCGTCCTACAAACGCCTTATGGATCTCATACAACTCCCGGATCGGCTGGGACTCGTTCAACACTGTACAGCGGGTAAAGACCGTACAGGTGTCGGGTCCGCGTTGATTCTGCTCGCACTCGGCGTTCCGAAAGCTACGATCATGGACGACTATCTGCTAACTAATGAAATCATGAAAGCCTATAACGATGAGCAACTGCGCGGGCTTGGCGAGCAGGTGAACGAGTCAGAACTGCGAAACATCGAACAGATGCTGGGTGTAAAAGAAGAATTCATGGAAGCCGTTTTCGGATCCATAAAGCAGACGTACGGCAGCGTCGATGTTTATCTGTCTGAAGAATTCGGCTTGGGGCAGGAAGGACGGACAGCTCTACAGGAGATGTGCTTGGAATAATCATCGAAAGCGTCTTGTGTACGTCGAATAAAAATTGCGGACTGAAGCTGCCGATTCACGCAGTTTTCCGTTCAAAGATCGTCACCTTTGAGATAAGATTAGAGAACTAATTTGTTTAATAGAAACAGCGGCCGACTAGGACACGAAAAATAAATTACTAGACTAGCCGCTGTTTTGGTTACACCTAAAGCGAATCGAGCATTTGAGTTTGCTGTTGGTCGCATTCTTCGTTTTAAGAAATAGGTTTTCTTGCCTACGCTTACTCATTTCTCAAAACTCCGGAATAAAAATTCCCGTTGTTTGAGCACAGCACGCAAAATTTCGATTTGGTGATCACGTTCTTCTTACAATTCGGAATTATTCACCTGCATGCTGCTCACTTCAGATTCGAGCTATGATTCATATATAAAACCGTGGGTTTTCCTCATTTTCAACCTCGCCATCCTTGTTTATTGTGGTCAGTCCAACGAGTAAAAAGAACTTTCACGTAACGTTACGCATGCCTTCTGCTTCGGGGCCTGATCCGTGAGCCGAAATAGGAATGAGACCAAATTCTATCCTTTCGATACTTCTTGCGAAATCCGTACGAGGAAAGAAACAAAAACCGCCTGCCGGTGCCAGGGTCCGTCCCCTGCGTCCGGTAAGCGGCTTTTCATTCTGCGGATGAATGCTTGAAATCGGCCGACGCTCCAACGCGATCGTACGACCTTATCCGACTGCTTATTGCATCGTCCTGCGCTTTCGATCCTGCGGGCTTTTGCCGTTGAGCCATTTCAGCTCGTTGACATTCGTTTCGATCCTCGGCGGCTGCCGGATGTCGTTCTTCGCCCGTTTCCTAACCAGCGCCGTCTTCCGTTTGCGTCTCTGTTCTACGCTTCCACTCGTCCTTCCGCGTCTTTAATGTTCCCTCAATAAACTATGCGCAGACGGAGGGGCCGGTCTGGTTCGTCGGCAAACGTCCGTTGTCGCCGCCTGCCGCTTGCCGTTACCCTTTCGTCATCGGGCTTTAACTGTATCGTAACTTTTGTCCCCTGCGCATGAATTAAGATCAGTTTCGTAAGGGATCCCTACAAAAAACTTGACGAGGTTCATCATAATGAATCGCTTACGAAACGTGGCGGCAAACAACTCTCGTTTATGAGTATAGGCGTACACAACTAATAGATCAGTACTATGATCAAGTGCTGGACAACAGGAGGAAAGATCATGAAGAATAAACTATCTGCAAAAAATATAACGGCCGCATGTTTGATCTCGGGTGCTGCAATTCTCGGAATCGTCGGGATAACGAACAGCCTGACACCCGCATATGCTTCAACGCAAGCAACGATTTCGACTGCGGCCCCCTCTAAAGCTCCCCAAACCGTTAACAGCTTCCTGAACAGCTTCTATAAGCCTGCTCTTAAAGGCCAATTCCCTGAAGACATAGGCAAACTAACAAAAGGATTCACAATTGGGAAAACTACGCGTCAAGAGGTTATCAAAATATTCGGTCAGGGGATTCAAGTCGGCACGGGCGCTAATGCATTTGATGTATACGAAGGGTCAATGGGTCAACCCGGATTATCCTTTTCCTACAAATCGGACAAACTTCAAGAAATGCGCTATTTCGGTACGGGCATGGAGCGCCAACACAATCTTGGCGGCATTACTCCAAACATCCTGATGAAGCAGTGGGGGGTGCCAAACTCAGCTACAACGATAAAAGCCGGTAAAACCGCCCAGAAAAAGCTGGTTTATATCCGTGGGAATTACCAACTTGAATTTATCTTCGACAACAACACTGACCTTAGTCATGTCAATTTGACTTACAAAGGTGCCAAGTAACCCCAACCCACCTTTGTAAACGGCATTGTTCATGAAAATGTGGATAATCCTGATGAAATTGTATTTTTTGAAATTTGGAACTGCTCTAAAGAGAAATGGCTGGCAGAAGAAGAAACAAAAGCTATCGTCAAGGTCCATATACGAAGGCAGCAGAGTTCTTGCTTGGCCGAGAACTGAGTTTTTATACACCGATAGGTGAATGGGGAACTAAGATTACTGCAGGTAAACATTTTTCTTGATAAGCACCAGCTCGAAAAACGAAAGAAAATCCCCTATCGGTAAACATGGAAAAGAGTTCATGGGTTAGGATGAACTTAGTTCAAGCTTCTCCTCGTCCGTCGCGCCGGACATATTGTCGGTAATGGTCGAATGCCGCGATTATCGCGGCCTTTAATCAGAGGATCGCAGCAATCTTCCCAGCCAACCGTCGGGAGTGAGATTAAGTTCTTGTCAAGTTCGAAAATGGGACCAAGTTCTTGTCAATTCGTTTTGACAAGAACTTGATCCCATAAATGCAAAAAAGCCGCGGTTTTCGCGGCATTTAATGAGATAATGTTCTTGTCACCCGACAATTATTCTTCTGTCTTCTTCTTATTTGATGTCTTTGGGCTGCCGAAACGGCAGCCTCTCATTAATATTACCGAACAAAGCGCAGAAATCGCCAAACCGTTCCAGGCTTTTTCCATTCATCCCTTTATGCTCTTGTCGGAAAGAGCGTGCGGTGGAATTTGCATACAAAAAGACGAAGCCGCATGTTCTTTCATCCAAGAGATTGCTTTTACTTCAGTACCATCGGAGGACCGATGATTACCGTATCGTGGATTGACGCGATGTGTATGATTTCCTCGAGAGAATGACGTCCAATTTCAGGGAAGAAATCGTCGATACCGCCCGGTGTGAAGATAAACAGCATCCGTCCTGTTTCGGGACCGACATTAGCCCATGCATGTGCGGCGCCGCGAGGAACCCGCACGGTCGTTCCTGGAGTTGCATCGAACTCCTCGTCTCCAACTTGGAAACGGAAAGTGCCTTCAAGGATTTCGAAGGTTTCTTCTCTTTCATTATGGATGTGCTTCGGCGGGCCCATTAGAGAAGGAACTCGCGCTTCGATGATCGTCATTGCTCCGTCAACTTGATTGCTGTGCAGACGAACGGTCATCTTCTCGCCCGGCATCGTGTCGAACCATTCAAGATCCTTCGCGTAATTAACGACGGTATTACTCATGATGTGATTCTCCTTTATCCCCACATTAGTGTTTTCCGAAATAAATTATCATTCAATCATTATACCTGCTTGTTTTATTCCATCACCTCCTTAATCGATGCTTACGACGATTTTGCCGATTTGCTTATCGCCCATGGCGCGGTGAGCTTCTTCGATCTGATTCAACGTGAACATCCGTTCGTTCAAAATCGGTTTTAACGCTCCTTGCTCATACAAATTCGCGATTTCGCGAAGAATTTCGCCATGACGAGAACGTCCCTTGCCGGTAAGCATAGGCATAAGCGTAAACACCCCAGAGTAGGTGCCGGCACGGAAAGATAATGGCGCCAGACTATGCGTTCCCCAACCCAGAATACTGACTACGTGGCCGGAATATCGTTTCACGGCGTTGAAAGATGCATCGAGCGTCGTGCCTCCGACGTTATCCATTACGATGTCGAAGCCTTCCCCATCCGTATGAGCCTGTACGTAGCTCTCAACCGAAGCGTCCGCGTAATCGATTGGCGTGGCGCCTAGTTTCTTAATGACGTCTTGACTCGCTTTCGATCCTGTCGCGAACACGTTCGCCCCCCGCGACTTGGCGAGTTGGATTCCGATATGGCCGACTCCGCCGGCGCCGCCGTGAATGAGCACGTTAAGGCCTGGACGAACGTTTGCTTGATCGACCAGCGCTTCCCAGGCCGTAATCGAGATCAACGGCAATGCCGCGGCCTCCCTCATCGACATGCCCTTCGGCATTTTTGCGAGCAAATCCGCGTCTACCGCCGCGTATTCAGCTAAGGAGCCTTGGATTCCGCCTACGCCGCCTGTCAAACCGTAAACCGCATCTCCGGGCTCGAATCCGGTTACGTCGGTTCCGACTTCTTCTACGATACCGGCCATGTCCATTCCCAATATCGCGGGAGGCGCCGTGCGGGTGTGCGGTGCCACCCCTTCCCTCGTCTTCAGGTCTAGCGGGTTTACTCCGCTCGCTTTGATCCTAACGAGCACCTCGTTGTGACCCGGAATCGGACGGAGTGTTTCCCCGACTCTAAGGGGCGCTTTAAATTGCTCCAAAATCGCGGCTTTCATCATCGATTGTTTCATGAGTACATGAACTCTCCTTTATTGTATGGTTTGAATAACGGAAATCCCGAATATAGAAGATTAGGTTTGCGCTGGTTTCTTCCCGTTCGATATCGATAAGCGAATTATCGAGGCGATAAGCAGGATTGCCAAAATTATCGCGATCAGGAGCAAGACGCCGCGAATGGAGTTTAGATAAAAGAGCGATTGAATGGCATTGGTGACGAGAGGAGAAATAAATTGGCCGATGTTCGCGAACGCGGTCATAAGCATAATCGCCAGCGTTCGATGGCGTGGCGTTGCGACAATCGCCATTTTATTTAACAAAACAGGATAGGCAAGTCCGAATCCGAACCCGACGATCCCTACCGACACGGCAACCATCCATAACGAATGAGCTTCGCCTAATAACAAGAACGCGGCGCCGAATAACAGGAAAATGAGGGGGACCGTTCCCTTTCCTAATCGTTGCCTGAGCTTGGTCCCGACGATACCGGATATAAAAACCAATAGAAACGATAGAGCCGTTAAATATCCCGACGTCGCGGACGTGCCCAGATGATGATCGACGACGAACGCGGCAAGGTTGGTCGGGATGACGTAATACAGAACCATAAGTCCCGTCGTTAGCAATCCGACCATATATACGCCGATCGGCAACGATTTTCTACTATTGCGATCGTTTTCGCCGCTCTCTATCTTGACCGGTTTAACGCGCGGAACAAAAGCCAACACCAGAATGAGCAAGACGACGCCGAAGGAATAAGTCCAGAACACGCCTCTCCATCCTAACGCCGTAACGGCTCCGCCGATAACGAGAAAGAAGGCGCCTCCTAATCCGTTCACGCCGACGGTGAGACCGTTCATCTTGGAACGTTCCTCGCCTTCGAAATACTCGGCGACTAACGCGTTCATCAGCGGGGTGATGAAGCCGATGCCCAGTCCAAGAACCGCGCGCATAACCAAAATTCCTCCGATGGAATTCATGAACGCGGGTCCGACCCCGCCGATAACGTACAAGATCAATCCGATGACGAGAAGCGTCTTCTTCGAGAGCCGGTTGGCCAACAAACTTCCGACCAACAAACTAGGCAAAATAAAGAAAGACGCGAAAGTGACGACGAGTTGAATGAGCACCGGGTTTACTGCCGTGAAATCCAGCATGAGAAGCTTGACTGCCGGGGCCGCCAACATGGGCGCAAGCGTCGAAGTGACCGCCAACGCAAGCAGAGTCATTTTAAAGCTCTTGTTCATGGAATTGCTCCTTTAGGGGGTTCCGATCGTATAAACCCGCCCGTAGAGGACGGAGTTATACGATCGGCGCGGAGGGATGAAGCGGCCGAACCGCATGATTCCCGACTCCAATTATTGGACTTCGTAACCGAGAATCGCTTTGGGTTCTACGTGCTCCTCCAAGCCGTAGATGCCCGAATCCCGACCTAAACCGGATTGCTTGAATCCCCCGAAAGGCGCGTAAGGATCATCCTGCAAGGCTTTGTTGATCAGAACGCGCCCGGCGATGATTTGCGAAGCTACTCGTCGCGCCCTATCCATATTCGAGGAGCTGACATAGGCTGCCAAACCGAAAATCGTATCGTTGGCGATGGCGATCGCTTCCTCTTCCGTTTTATACGAGATGACCGAAAGCACCGGACCGAAGATTTCCTCTCTGGCGATTTTCATATCGTTCGTTACGCGGGCAAACACGGTCGGTTTCGCGTAATACCCTTCCTCGAGTCCCGGGGGATGGCCTAATCCTCCGGCAATCAGCTCGGCGCCTTCATCGATCCCGGCTTGGATGTAACGCTGCACGGTTTCGTATTGTTTTTGGCTAACGACCGGTCCCAGTACCGAATCTTCATCCATCGGATTTCCTATTTTGGTTGAAGCTACGGCTTGCTTAAGAAGTTCTATCGCTTCGTTCAATCGGCTTTCCGGAACCAGCAACCTCGTCCCCGCGTGGCAAGCTTGTCCCGTATTGCTGAACCCGATGGATATCGCCATCGGAATCGCTTTGGAAAAATCGGCATCGTCCAGGATGATGTTCGGATTTTTCCCTCCCAGCTCCAAAGCCAATCGTTTAAGGGTGACGGAAGCGTCTTTGCAAATCAATTTCCCTACCGGAGTCGACCCCGTGAAAGAGATCTTGGCAATATCCGGATGCCTGACAAGCTCTGCTCCGACGACCAGTCCCGTCCCGTTCACGATATTCACGACGCCTGCCGGCAGCTTTGCCTCGGCTATGCATTCCATTAACAGCTGCGTCTGATAGCCGCTTAGCTCGCTCGGTTTAACGACGATCGTGCATCCCGTTGCGATGGCCGGGGCTATTTTATTGCAAATATGGGTGTAGTTGGCGTTCCATGGCGTTATTGCGCCAATGATCCCCAGCGGTTCAAGAATGATTTTGGTTGTCCCCTGCATCTTCTCGAACGAAAAATTCTTTAACGACTCCTTGGCGAAAAGGCAAGTTTGCGCGGAAAAGGCGGTTCGGCCTCTGGACGGCTTTAAGGGTGAACCGTACTCCTCGACCGCGGCTTTGGTTAATTCCTCTTCTCTGGCCATAATGGTATCATGGAGTCTCTGGAGCATCTGACCTCGCTCTTCGACCGTCGTTTTGGAGAACGTTTTAAAAGCGGTTTTGGCCGCGGCGATTGCCGTTTGAGCATCGTTTTCGTTGCCTAGAACGAGCTTTCCGATCACTTTGCCGTTAGAGGGATTCACCAATTCTTGAATTTCCGTTCCGGTCGTCTCCACGAATCGTCCGTTTATGAAATGCTGGTTAAATATACGCAAATGCAATCTGTCCTCTCGTCGTTGATTCTGAGGTCGTTAAATCGATTCCCGCGTATATGGTTAGAAAAGGAGTTGGAATTTATGCAATTTACGATCAAAGAAGCCTCGGAACGCCTCGGAATTCCTCCGCATACGATCCGGTTTTACGAGAAAGAAGGGCTGCTTCCTCATATTCGCAGAAACGAAAGCGGAAACCGCGTATTCGATGATGAAGATCTGGACTGGATTAAACTAATGGCCTGCTTTCGGATAACCGGGATGCCGATATCCTCTTTAAAGCGTATCGTCGATTTAGCTCTCCAGGGAGACTCTACGATTCCTCAAAGAAAAGCGATCCTGGAGCGGCACAAGCAGGAATTGCAACGGCGCCAGGCAGAGCTGGATGACGCCTTCGAAGCGGTTAATCGTAAGCTGACGAAGTACGAGTCGATCGAAAAAGGCGAGACCGTTTCCGGATACGAATTCGAAATGGATCATTAATCGGCGATCGTCCGATTATTGCGGGACGACGTCATGGCCCATAATCGTTTTCGACTCGACGTAGGCTTCAAGCCCGTACGCTCCGAATTCTCTTCCGATTCCGGATTGCTTGAAGCCTCCGAACGGTGCTTTCGGTTCGTCGTACAAGCCGTTAATGAGCACTCGGCCCGCTACGATCCGGGAGGCGACGCGGTTCGCTCTCGCCAAATCCGCGGAACTGACGTAAGCAGACAGTCCGTAAATCGTATCGTTGGCGATTTCGATCGCTTCTTCCTCCGTTTTGTAGGTCAGAATCGAAAGCACCGGACCGAATATCTCTTCCTTGGCAATGGTCATATCCATGGACACGTTCGCAAAAACGGTAGGCTTAACATAATACCCGGTTTCCAACCCTTCGGGACGACCCGGACCTCCGACGATCAATTCCGCTCCTTCTTCCGCGCCAAGACGAATATAGCGTTGAACGGTATCATATTGCTTCCGGTTGACCATCGGACCGATGAACGTTCCTTCTTCCCGAGGACTCCCTACCTTGATGCCTTCGACCGTTTTAACGACTAACTGCTTGACTTCCTCCAAACGGCTCTCGGGAACGATCAAGCGGGATCCGACATGGCAGGCTTGGCCGCTATTGCTGAATGCGGTCATGACGGCCAGCGGAATCGCTTTAGCATAATCGGCGTCATCCAGAATCACGTTAGGAGATTTGCCTCCGAGCTCTAAGACCATTCGTTTCATGGTAGCGGCGCCGTCCCTGGCGATGATTCTGCCCACGTTCGTGGAACCGGTGAACGAGATCATCGCGACGTCCGGATGACGGGTTAATTCCGCGCCTACTACGTCGCCTCGGCCGTGAACGAAGTTGATGACTCCGGCAGGAATGCCTGCTTCGTGAAAGCACTCCGCGATCTCTTGCGTTTGAATGGCGCTAAGTTCGCTCGCTTTAATAACGACGGTGCAACCGGCGGCGATCGCGGGGGCCAACTTCGTGGAAATATGCGTGTAATTCGCGTTCCAAGGCGTGATCAGCCCGATAACGCCTAGCGGTTCAAGCGCTACTTTGGCTTTGCCGATGCGTTTTTCGAATTGGAATTCTTTCATGACGTCCATATTATGCAGGAAGTTGGCAGCCGCGTACCGGGTACGGCCGGCCGTAGCGGCTGCAGGTGCGCCGTATTCTTCTACGGCTACTTGATTTAGGATATCGAACTTCTCCATCATGACGTCATGCAGACGCTGCAGCATGCGCGCGCGTTCTTCGATCGTCGTTGCGGAAAAGGTTTTGAAAGCGGCCTTCGCCGCCGTAACCGCATCTCGGACGTCTTGCTCGTCCCCGAGCGTTACCCGTCCGATGACTTCCTCCGTCGCAGGATTTATCAGGTCCATCGTTTCGGTTCCGTGGGGCTTTACGAATTTCCCGTTTATATAAATGCGATCGATGTTTCTCAAGACCAATCTCTCCTTTAATAACGATTCTATAGTCGTCGAAAAAGGGAATCGCGGCGACTACAAGACGACTATAAACCTTAAAGTCGACTTTAAGTCAAGGCGTGCTTTTCGGTAACCAAGATCGTTCCGGACGGAAGCATGGACAAGTCTTTACCGAAGCATTTCTGCGATGATTTCATAATTGCGAATCCGGTCTTCATGTCCGTAAATTTGCGTCGTAATGATGATTTCATCGGCGGAAGTAATCCGGAGAAGGAGAAGCTGCTGCATGCTGGCTTTCATTCTATTCCGATCTCCGATCGTCAGACTGCGATACAGCGAGTTATGCTCGAGCATGAGAATTTCTTCCTCTGAAGTCGCGTCAAAGATGGATAAGGGGACGCCTTCAAACGTTTTGGGAGGACTTTCCGGCATAGTTATCTCCCCTCTCCTCGTAAAACAAGAGCATCTTTAGGGTTCGAAACCGCAGTCCTCTTCTTGCCCCCGCTCATAAAAGCAAGGAGCGACGCAACGATCGCGAACAAACCGCTTACGACGAGCGCCGTGTGGAATCCCGATAACAAGGCCGTGTTGGCCGGGACATCGTTTGCCGAAGCCGTCACCGAGGCGGCGATCGTCGCCAGAATCGACAAGCCCAAGCTGCCGCCCAATTGCAGGAACGTATTCACGATTCCGCCCGCAATGCCGTGTTCCTCGGGCTCCACATCTTGAACGGATCCTACGATGACGGCCGTATAGGACGCGCCGATCGACAACCCGAGTACGATAAACGCCGGGAGAATGAACGAGGCGTAGCTTTTATCCATATCCATCTGACTCAGCCAGAACATCCCGAGCGCGTTGATGGCCTGCGTGACGATCAGCACTCTCTTCGCTCCGAATTTGCGCATGATGAACGGCGTGATCTGCGTGACGACGATCGAGGTCAGACCCAGCGGCAAGAAAGCCAACCCGACGGCTAGAGACGAATAGCCGAGCTCGTGGAAATACAAGGTCGAGAAGTAATTAAATCCGGTCATATAGGAAAACATCAGAAATCCGATTATATTCGATGTGACGAGCGAACGGAACTTGAATAGACGAAGGGGCATTAACGGGTTTTTGGCGAACGTTTCAATCAGAATAAATAAGCCCAACACCAATACCCCGATAATCAACATCGCGATCTTCGTCGCCGGCCAAGCGCCGTCCACGTCCGGCATGGAAATGCCGTAGACCAGAACGAAAATGCCCGCCAACACCGAAATCAAACCGAGCCAATCGATGGTTTGTTTTTCCTGCACCGCCGTCGGACTTACTTTAACGAACAATAATCCGACGATAAGCAATAGGGCGAGCGGAATGTTCAAATAAAACAAGGATCTCCAGCCCGCGGAATCGGTTAGCAAACCGCCGACGATCGATCCGGCCGCCGCCCCCCCGGATCCTAAGGCACCGAATATGCCGAACGCTTTGTTGCGCTGCGGCCCGACCGGGAAATTGTTGCTGATGAGCGACATGGCCGCCGGAATGGAAAGCGCGGCCCCGATTCCTTGTACCGCCCTGCTGGCAATGAGCCAGACCGGATCCGTCGCCAACGCTCCCGCCAACGAAGAGAGCCCGAAGAGGGCCAAACCGATCATTAATACGCGTTTTCTTCCCAGCAGATCGCTGGCCCTTCCCCCGATCATCAGAAAACAAGCGAAGGTGAGCACGTACGATGTCACGATCCATTGCAAGTCGTTCGCCCGCATATGAAGCGCCGACTGGATGGAAGGCAGCGCTACGACGACCGTCGTACTATTCATGACCTCGATAAACTGGGTAAAGCAGACGATGATAAGCAAAATCATATTCGCTCTCGAAATTCGATCGCTCACTTCGTTTCCTCTCCTATCCGTATCTATAAAAATGGTATAAGAAATGAACGAGGGAACGAAATGTCCCCTCGTCCTTCCAAACTTTAATGGTTCATATTAGAGCGGATTCGAGTTGTCCACCTTCTGGGTGACGCCGGTTTCGTTGGCTTTCGCGATCGCATCCGCCAGACGATGGCGTTTCACGGCATGCGCGAAATCGGGCGTCAAGGTCGTGCCTTCGCGAAGATCCTTGGCGAAGCTTGCATAAACGTAGCCGACGTTGCCGAACTTGGCCGGGCTTTCCGGAATATCTTTGACGATGTCCGTATACCAGCTCGGAACTTCCATTTCGGACAACGACGTTTGTTCGCCGGTGCCTCCGAAAAGTTTAAGCGAGGTGTTCTGAATATTGCCGTTATTCTCGGCGATGATGACCAATTGTCCTTTGCTGCCGTTGATTTCCCAACGCAGATCGACGTCTCTGGACGTCTCGCCGCGATAGACGACGGTGGCAAGCGCTCCGCCGATTAACGTGCCCGTAACCGCCAAGTGGGTCGGCGCGGTAACTTTAACGATCGATTCGTCTTCGAGCACTTTGGCTTCTTGAAATCGAATGGCGAATTTTGCGGCGACGTTATCGAAATCGCCGAGCACGTAGTTCAATCCGTCTATGGCGTGCAGCGTCGGCGAGCTCAATAAAGTCGCGCCTTTGGTTACGTCGTACGTATAAGCGAACTTCTTAGGCGTAACGGGACCCCAGATGAGAGACGTGCCGTTCATCGTCGTGGACATGACCTCGCCGATATAACCTTCCTTGATCAGATCGTGCGCGTATTGAATCGCGGGAGAATATCTCGCTTGCATTCCGACCATCGTACGAACGCCTTTTGCTTTCGCGCGCGTTGCCAATTCGTAGGCCTCGCCCGTCGTTACGCCTAACGGCCATTCGCTGAACACCATTTTGCCGGCTTCGATTGCGGCGAGGGCGATATTATAGTGTGTATCAACGTTCGTAGCGATTACGATAAGATCCACGTTCGGGTCGTTAATCATGTCGTTATAATTGTCATAACCGGCCACTCCGTATTCCTTGGCCGCCGCGTCGGCGGAATCGCGTCTGCTGGTGCTTACGGCTCTTAATTCGTAATCCGGCAAATTTTGAATGGCCGGCAAGTGCGCGAATACGGCCCACCCTGGATTCGCGGAGCTGGCTCCGACGACGCCTACCCCGATTTTTTTGTTTTGTTGATTCGACATTGTTAATCCTCCTCAGGAGCGTTTTGATGGTTTACTTGCTATGCTTCCCCTTTACCCGATATTATTGACCCGATTTCGCTAAAGGGGTAACATGTACTCAAGTAATTGAAAAACTCGCCACATAACCGGACCGTGATCCGGGTGCTACTTAATATAACCGGACCATGGTCCGGTTGTCAATCGCGTTTTGTGAACGGAGGGAAATCGTGATGCCGGAACGCACGCTTCGCAAGGATGCGCAGGAACGCAGGCAAATTATTCTGGAGAAGGCGGCTCAACTGTTCGCCCGATACGGCGTCGAGAACGTCAGCATGCGGCATATCGCAAGAGAGGCTGGCGTCGGACAAGGAACCTTATATCGGAGCTATACGAACAAAGGCGAATTGTGCTGGGACTTGATCGGAGAAAGCTGTATTCAGAATAAAGACAAAATGGAACGATATCTTCTAGAACGATCTTCAAGCTCGCTTAAAGAGCGATTGGAAACCGTGCTTGCGTACCATTTGGAATCGCTGGAAACGCACTCTCCGCTCTTGGCTGCTATGCAAACTAACAACAATTCCGAGGAAGAACGCAGTGCTTCCTTCTACAATGAACATTATGAGTCCATACATTCCCTTATCGTGAGATTGCTCGAGGAATACAAGGAATCGAATGGCACCTCGAAGATGGATCCTGTCTTTAGGGCGGATGCCATCTTGTCTACGATGGCTCCCGAAATGTATTTATTTCTGAAAGAACAACGTCATTACACTTCCGATGAAATCAGAGATAAGCTATTCAACACTTACGTCGAACCGCTCTTTCTATAACAAAACTTCAAGAGGAGCCCGCTGGGTCGTGTATCGACCTAACGGGCTCCTCTTCTTTGTTTTATCCGTTTCCGTTCGAGGTTGACTATTCTCCGATTTGACAAATGGACCGCGGTCCGGTTATTATTAGCACGGTAATCGGACTGTGGTCCGTTTCAAGGCTCTACCAAATTGAATCGCGGGGTGAATAACACCGATGGAGATCCAGGAGAAAAAATCGGATTTGTTATCTACGTTTAATTTTAGGCATGCTACGAAAGAATTCGATCCGGTAAAGAAAATTTCCGACGAGAACTTTCGCTTCATTCTCGAGGCCGGACGGCTTTCTCCGAGCTCGGGAGGCAATGAGCCATGGAAATTCGTGATCGCGCAAAGCGATGAATTCAGAAGAGAACTCGCGCCGCTCGTATACGGCGCAATGCGATCTCTTCCGACATCGAGCCACTTCGTCATCTTATTGGCACGAAAAGGGCTCACTTATGAAGCCCCGTATCTCATAGAGCATCAAACCCAAGTAAAGGGGGTCCCTGTCGAAGTTTATGAAAGCATGAAACAGGCTTACGTTCAATTCTACAAAGATCTTCATTTGGATACCGAACGGGCTCTGTTAGATTGGTCTTCTAAGCAAACTTACTTGGCAATGGCGAATATGATGACGGCCGCGGCTCATATCGGCATTGATTCGTGCCCGATCGAAGGATTCGATATGGATGCCGTCAATGCTCTGCTCGACAAGAAAGGGCTGCTTGGAGACGACGAGTACGGCTTAAGCGTGATGACGGCGTTCGGCTATCGGTCCAGAATGCCTGCACGTTCAAAAACGAGACGGCCCATGGAGGATCTCGTTCAATTCGTCTAAGTTTTATGGATTTGAAGGTTTGAGGAACACAAAAAAAGATTTTTGAAAATTCCCGGAGGCGCTCCCTCCGGGTTCATTTACGGTGATTCCGCTGCTTCCGGTCCAATAAATCCAGCCAAATAGAATAGTGGCAGCCGAGAACGGGAATCTCTTAATTGGACATGAGTGGGAGTAGTAGCGACCGAAGCCAATAATGGCGATTTTTTATGTCTCGGCTTCAGCGACATTGCTCGGTTCTTCAATCTGGGAATACAGGATCTGTGGGGTACATTTGAGTAACACAAGGGATAAGCGTTCCAGCCGCATCTCTGGCCACAAAAGAGGCAATCACAGATTCCGCCCCGGGTCCCGAAACCGACAAACGGGCGTCAACGACCGGTAAATCGGCGAAAATACCCCGGCAGATCGGTACCGGATTCATCTCCCACAAAGTTGACGGCTACCGTCTCAGAGCCCTTTGCTTGGACACACGAATATCGTCCTCGAACTAAAAAGATCGGGGTATCGCTAATTGGACTGATCCCCGCAAGCTCGACCACATAAATCGTTTTTCAGAAAGCAACTAAGCTTGTCTCGCTGCAATATATTATTCAAACGAAAATTGAAAGGATTCTGCTATTTGTCTATGGCATCTAATTTGGCGTGCAATTGAATGGGATAACGCCAACAAAGCGGCAACAATTCAAATGAATAATCAAAACTACAAGTTAAAGATTGGAGATCAATATCTTACAACAGATAAAGAAGTAAAATATATCCGTTGGCTGTGGCGGCAAGTTCTTGTCATTTGGCTTTGACAAAAACTTGATCTCATTAAAAGCCGCGATATTCGCGGCTTTTAATGAGATCAAGTTCCTTCTTCATGCTAAAAGGATGGGATTGGATGAATTTTGGGCCTGCACAAGAATTCCATGCATTGCAACTCATAGTCAAAACGAACCAGACGTTTGGATTTCCGTTTAACGAGACCGTTTGTTTAACCATATTCTTTCCATTTGTACAAAACAAGCTTGAACATCTTTCATATCTGGAGTCGGGGCAGCCTTCGTATTAACCAGTCTAATTGTCTTTTTCGTTCCATGCATTTGACTTCCCATCTTACATTAGCGCAGTAGTTACCATTTTCATTTTTCATCGAGCAAATAATCATTTGTTTCTTGGTTTTATGCGATATCTGTTTAATAACCCATTTCCATGTATTGCGCTGTTCTTGGGATCAGTCAATTATTTAAAATAAAAGGCAGAGCTTATGTCGCACTTCCACTAATATGGATCGTTCTTCCGATTTCGCTTTTGTTTGAAAACGTATTTCCAACATAGAATGGGATATTTCATGGGCAAGGAAAAACATAACTAAAGGCATGAACACGACATGATTATGCTCATTAGTATCTATGCTATTTACGTCCTTGGTTCGTACATTAGCAACAATGGGCTGTATGTTATATGCAAGCATTTTACTCGAACACCCAATTGATACCAATATGATTATTGCTTGGATAATTAATCAATTCATTATATTTGACTAACCCACCAAGTATATCCCTAAGACGTCCGTTACTTACACCTCCAATATTGCCTTATACTTTGCGGCTTGAGCTAAGGCAGCCTGCGATAAAGGTAAAATGCCTACCCGATGAAGCGCAATAGTAACTGATTGAATCGCTCGCGTTCATCTAGGAACGGTACATGGCCGCTGTACTGAAAAGGGATGAGCACTGAGCCTTTAATCAACTGATTCGTTTCTTGCGCACTTGCGAATGGAACCACCTGATCATGAATGCCATGCGCAATCAGGGTCGGTATGCGGATGGATCCAAGATCATTCCGCACGTTTCGATCCCGCAGCGTCACCATTACCGCCGCCGTTGCCCAGCCTGCTCCTTGTAGACCGACCTGAAAGAACCAATCCGCAAACGGCTTCGTAATATTCCGGAAGAAAAACTGATTTGGCAGCCCCGCCAGGAGTGCGGGCCGGTCAGACAATGTTTGTGCAATGAATGCATTGGCCCCTTGCTGAGGTACGGATCCCGGCGCTTGTGCATCAATTAGGACGAGCTTATTTATTCCGTGCCCCTGATGTCTGGCCATATATCGGATGGCTAGTGCGCCACCTGCCGAATGCCCCGCTAGTGTGATATTCCTCAGTTGGAGCGTGTCGATGACGGCACGGATATCGTCTGCCAGTCGGTCAAACGTATACCCGGAATAGGGCTTATCCGACTTCCCGAATCCCCGCCAGTCCATGCCGATACAGCGCACGCCGTGCGACGGGAGTACATCATATTGGTACTCGTACTGCAGATGGCTTAGCGGCCAGCCATGAATAAATAAAATCGTCTTTTGTCCTTCAGGAAACAGGTCCTGGACGAATACCCTTACGCCTGGTTCAACAGTTACGAAATAGGTCAAAGATACCTCCCCCTTATTGAATGGAGTTCCCTAGATACCTATTAGTGCGGTAGCCCCGCTAGACCTGCCAATACGCAAAAAGCCTTTTGCGCTATGCAAATGAAACTATGAATGAACAGGCCCTATCCTAATCGGTCACAGACCGTAATTTGAGTATAAGAATGAGTCAAAAGTAAGAATTTATTTAAAAAGCCACCATAAACAAGTCCTCAACGTATTTTTACTTAACATGAATGGCGACACAACCCATCCAGTCATTTTATTCGCTAGCCCTCTTATCTGTTAGAATTGACATCATCCAAGGTCATAGCTCTTTTCTTAGATCGCTCCCGAAATATTAACCTCAGCAAAATAGGGGTAACGAGCGTAGTAAAAATCACGACGATAACCATGACGCTGAAATAGTCTCGATGTAAGAGTCCATTTTCCAATCCGATCGTCGCAATGATTAACGATACTTCTCCGCGCGATACCATCCCAGCTCCAACTCCGATAGAGGATCGTGACGAAAATCCCGTCAGTCTCGCTCCTAGTCCCGAGCCGATTAATTTTGTAAGGATGGCCACTGCAGATAGGATGACGATTAACCCCCAATATTCCTTTATCCCTTCAAAAGATATGGATAACCCGATGCTGACGAAGAAGATCGGAACAAAAACGGCATAGGCGATCGGCTCCATTTTATGCTCGACTTCTTCCTTATACGATGTCCGCGATACCGCGAATCCTGCTGCAAATGCACCAATGATTCCGGCTACCCCCAGTTCTTCAGCGGCCATGGCGAGCAAGAAACAGATAATTAGCCCTGCACTGATGACAGACTCGGTTACGCGAAGAGGAGCCAACCATTTTAACAACCATGGCGTTCCTTTCCAAATCATGAGACCGGCAATGGCGAAGAAGATAAACATTTTTCCGATCACAAGCCCAAAATTCACTTCTTCTCCCCCGAACATACTCATAACAAATGCGAGAAGAATGACTACGAGAACGTCATCTAAAATCGCAGCGCCTAATATAGTGGTGCTTTCCTTGCTCTTCAGCATATGGAGTTCTTTTAACGATTAGACCGAAATACTGACTGACGTTGCCGACAGCAGTAACCCGAAGAAGAAGGCGTGAGAAGTCTCCAATCCAATTGTCGTGCCAACCCAATACCCCCCTTATCCGATTAAGATTTTTTCTTCCGGATAACGAAACGGCTGCTTGCGGGAGCCTCGCGTCATGGCAAAGGCGAGCGTGAGCGGTCCGAGTCGCCCGATGAACATCGTGACGATAATTACCGCTTTGCCGGCAATGGAGAGCTGGCCTGTAAAATCCATCGTCATTCCGACTGTCCCGAATGCGGAGGTCGCTTCGAACAGCAGCGTTAAAAAATCGGCATGCGATCGATACTCGGTCATGGTGAGCAGGAACGTGCTTACCATGACAACGCCTAGCGAAATGATAATGACGGCGAGCGAACGAAGAATAAGATCGACGGCCAGCCTTCGTTTATAGGCTTGTATATCTGCTTTCCCCTTTACAATCGCAAGTACCGACATGAGCAGGACAGCAAACGTATTCGTCTTGATCCCACCGGCCGTCGAACCCGAGGAACCGCCGATAAACATCAGGAAGATCATGAAAAGTTGCGATGGCGGCAGCATGGCGCCGATATCGATGGTGTTAAAGCCGGCCGTACGCGTCACGACACCTTGGAAATAACCCGCCCACACGCGTTGAGGCCATGTAAGGCCACCAAACGTGGCTGAATTAAAGAGCTCGACTGCGAGAATGACGAGCGTTCCCGCCGCTATCAATCCGAGATTGGTCACGATGACGATTTTGCTGTGCAGGGACAGATCTTTCCACCGGCGCTTTTTCACGATGTCCAGAATGACCGTAAAGCCCAAACCGCCGAATATAAAGAGTGCGGAGACGACGAGGTTCACCGTCGGGTCGCCCACATATCGCGTCAAATTGTCCGGCCACAGCGCAAAGCCGGCATTGTTAAACGCCGATATGGCATGAAAGGCGCCATAATAGCTCGCTCGCGCAAAGCCGTATTCATGCATCCAGCGTATGGTCAACAAGAAGGCGGCGAACGTTTCGATGATCAGCGCAATGATAAAAATGTTAAGCGCGAGTCGGATGACGCCTTGCGTCGAATACGAATTGACGGATTGTTGAATAAGCAGACGCTCTCGAAGACCGATCTTCTTACCGATTAGCACAGCGAACAAGACGCCGAATACCATAAACCCCAAGCCGCCGATTTGAATGAGAACGAGCAGCACAAGTTCGCCGAACGTTGTGAAGGTCCCCGGAACGTCGAGGACGGACAGCCCCGTGACGCATACTGCGGAAGTTGCGATAAATAGCGCATCGATAAGGCCGATGCTTCTCCCCGTTACGGATGAAGCCGGCAAAGCAAGTAGGAGCATCCCGATCACGATGAGTCCTGAAAAGCCGATAATCATTACTCTTGGTGCGGATAGGCGAGTGTCTTGTTTTTTGATCGTTTCGGTCTCTTTGCGTGCCGATATGATGTACCCCATGCAATCGCTCCTTGTCTTTACGTTTCGTCTACGTTCTTGCCGTGCTCCCCCACGTCCTGTCAGGACGATTAGGATAGCCGCAAGGATCAGTAGCCACCTGTCCCCGAAATCATTATGCTGAATCTCCAAGCCGATCATAAGGAAAAGCGATGCAGCTGCGAGAAAACCACCCCAGAGCTGAGCCAACGGCAATGCCTCCTAGGGCGGATTGCAGGAACAGCAAGATTCCGCTGCCAACTCCCGTCCAGTCCATCTCCATGTAAGAAAGCAAGTAAACGGAGGAAATCTGAAAGAGGACTACGGCAATACCATCGTTAAAGAGCGATTCGCCTTCAATAATCGTGACGACGGACTTGGGAACACCAAGCGATTTGAAGATCGAGAGGAGGTTTTGACAAGAACTAGAAAAGACCGCGATATTCGCGGCCCTCCAATGACATCATGTTCTTGTTACCCGACATTCGTCAACGTAGTATGACTACTTTCGAGAATATTCAAGAAGCTGCAGCTGCTTGAGAGGAATAGTAAATCAACGTTAAATCAAAGATATGTGATCCGCATTTTATTTCAACGAAGAAAATTTCGGAGGACAATTTTTTGCTCATTCTCAAGGCTGGCTGCCATTTATCCTATCGACCATCGTCCGTTCGACTAAGACGTTTCTATGCCATCCGGTTCAGCTTCGGTAAGGCGAGCTCGGGAGCCTCTTCCTCGAAATAACGAAACGACTAGAAGTAGCACCGGGACGACAATGAGAAATGGGATGGAATATATAGGCCATATTTTTTTTACGTATTCGACGAGGTCAAGCTGATTGGGATGCAGAAACGTCGAGAGCAACAATATCATCAAGCCGAGCGGCAACACGTAAATTCGGTAGTCCCTGCTTCGTATCGTCTGGGCGAAGGCGATCGATGTCGATAGGAGGCATACACTTAGCTTCGTGAATTCGTTGAAGATCCAAACCGTAAAAACGAGCGGCTCGATTCTCTCGAAAAAATCGCCTACCGCGATGTACATAAACGAAGTATAGCTCGGAAACAATTGCGCACTCGCGATTTCCCCCAATACGAAGATATTGACGAAACACGTAATGAAAAGCAGGATCCCGCAAGCACCGATAGCGCAGATTACGGTCCGTCTGACGGTTGAAGTCCGATTCACGTACGGAATCAGCATGGCGAAAACGATTGTTTCTCCAAGCGGTACAGTCGCGATCTGTCCCGCGCCCCACAAGACGGAAGGCCATCCGTTATCAAGGATCGGGAGCATATTGGCGGGTTCCATATCCGGGATCAATAAGACGCATCCGATAAATGTGGAAACGAAAATGAGCACGAGGATCATCAGCGAGCATCTGCTTACGACCTCGATTCCCTTGGTTGCGGTCCATACCGTAAGCGTGATCATGACGGTCCCGAGGACGACGGTCGGCGTTCGCGGCAACAAAACCGCAGCGGTCATATCCGTGAAGCTCCGAAGAACGTAGCAACCAAGATAGAAGCCATACCAGGCATATAACAAGCCGACGAGTTTGCCGATCCAAGAGCCTAGAAGAACATGCGCAATCTCCACCAACGATTTATGCGGATAACGGTGGCAAAGGTAAACGTATAACCCATTAATGGCTAGTCCAACAAGCGTACCGATCAAGACGGATATCCAAGCATCGTGCCCGGCTGCGAAACCGACAGGAATCGTCAGTAAGCTGCCCACGACGAAAACGAACATGAGGGCGAATAACTCCATGTTGGAAATCCGGTCGTTGTACCCGTAGCTTTTCATGACTCCTCTCCTCCGTTTCGTTTACATCTCCATGAACATGAGCCATTTTTTAATGAACAACGACGGACTGGGAATGGGAACGTTCAAAATCAATAGAAAACCGATAGTGGCCA
Source organism: Paenibacillus sp. UNC496MF (assembly GCF_900113915.1). Taxonomy (NCBI): domain Bacteria; kingdom Bacillati; phylum Bacillota; class Bacilli; order Caryophanales; family Paenibacillaceae; genus Paenibacillus; species Paenibacillus sp. UNC496MF. The sequence goes on along the minus strand of NZ_FORE01000015.1, from coordinate 56,875 downwards.
CCCCTACATACATTATCGTAACGAGTATGTAATCCTGTATGCTCGCCTTCATCTTCATCCAGCGAAATTGCATCCATGCGATGACGATGATGCCGAACATATACAACAGCCCCGACCCTAAGATCATCGCTTCGCCTCGGTTTCTTCGTTCGTTAAGGAACCCGTAGTAATTCCCGCCCGATCTATCTTGATCGTCGCCTTTACAGAAACTTCGGCGCTAGCAAACGTCGCGTCCCAATTTTTTCGTACCTTTCTCCAAGCGCTTGGTTGGAACCGGTGAAGCTGCAAGCCTATTCCGAAAACGTCCGCTTTCCATTCGGTTTGCGCTTTTTTCACTGTATGCAAGGCTTGCCTGGCAATCAATTGCCCAAGCTCCTTTTCGATGACTGAGACGTTCTTCGGATCGTTCATATCCATATTTACGTTCGCTTCGTTGAGTACGCCTTCCCCGTAAAGCTCGATACACAACAGGACTTTGCCGTCTTTTAACGTCGTAACAATACGACTGCTCGTTTTGTTTAACACGGCGCCGACGTTGCCTCCTGCCCGGGGTAATTTTTCGGCTACAATTGTTTGACCAAGCTTATTTTTGATCCAATTCATGCTTCTCGTTTCGATGTCGTTCAGATAACCTACAAGCCGATAGTCCTTAAAAACGGCGGTCGAAGACAGTGAATTCAATCGAAAGCCGTCCTCTTTCCCGGGATTGTCCGTCGGGGAGATTAACTCGATCGCCCCCATGATCGGGACGATACCTTCGTTTGCTTGTGCCATGAGAAAATCCCGAAATGTAACCGATGTGCCCGTGCCGGAACGTTCAAGCTCGCGGACGTCCTCCGACGGAATGCGTTCAATAGGGTGGTCGTTCATTAACAGTTTCGTTGCTTCTCCCCCCTTTGCAACGACTAAATACGTTCTTAATCGGCTTCCTGGATCTCTGGCGTAATAATCGAGAGCGTCTTTAATTCCGCTTCTGGCAAACTTTTCTCCGATAAAGACGACTCTTCGATGGCCCTTGAAAAAATGCCGGGACATCTTGTATTGAATTTTTCTTTCCGCATCGTGAATGTTAATTCCTGTAGAGGTTACAACGAAATACGTTTTGCCGAGCATCCCCCCCGTTGATGCCTTCCCGCTCTCCCCGCTCCCGGCACCTACGGGAATTGGCACTTGGATCGAAATTTTCAACTCGCCTTTGTCCGTCAGATCCAAGGCCGATGCCATAAAAAATGAAATGTCGTTCATTTCGACCCGATCCCAGCATCCGCCGAGCAGCGGGACGATCAAGAGAAGCCAAAGCGATCTCATCGCTGTCTTCAATCCTTCCCGCTCCCTTTCGATCGTTGACCGACTGATTGCGGCCGAAGATAAAGCGTCCATATCGGAGCACGGAATAACGCGTCCTTAAGACCTTTCAGGTTAACAGGCGCCATTGGAAACAAATACGGCACGCCGAACGATTTCAGTTCGCACAGATGAACCAAGATCACAAGCAAACCAACCGAAACCCCGTAGAGTCCAAATATGCCGGCAAGAATAATTAAAGGAAAACGTAAAATACGGAAAGCAAGCGAGAAATTATAACGGGGAATCGTAAAGGAAGCGATTCCCGTCAAAGATACGACGATGACCATTGGAGCCGAGACGATACCCGCTTGAACAGCCGCTTGACCGACGACCAAGCCTCCTACGATGCTCACTGCTTGGCCGACTTGTTTAGGCAGTCTCACTCCCGCCTCCCTTAAGCCTTCGAATGTAATTTCCATAATCAGGGCCTCCACCAGCGCCGGAAAAGGTACTCCTTCTCGCGCCGCCGCGATGCTTAGCAACAGGTTCGTCGGAATCATTTGTTGATGGAAGGTTGTCAGAGCGACGTAAAGTGACGGCAACAGCAACGCGATCATGGAAAATAAAAGGCGGATCATCCGAATCAAATTGGCGTAAACGACCCGCTCGTAATAATCTTCGCCTGCCTGAAGGAATCCCCAGAAGGTCATCGGTGCGCTAATAACAAATGGAGATCCATCTGTAAGGATCGCGACCTGGCCTTGCAATAAAGCAGAGACAACATAATCCGGTCTTTCCGTCGCGAGGAACTGAGGAAACGGAGAGAAAGGCTTTTCTTCAATGAATTGCTCGATATTTCCCGATTCCAGTAATTCATCCGTATGTATGCTTTGAATTCTGGCCTTGATTTCCCGCAGAACCCGTTCGTTGGCTAAACCGTTAATATAAGCTATCGCAATGCTTGTTCGAGTGATGTCACCGACCGTCATTCCGTCGATCTTCAAACGGGATGACCGAATTTTCCTGCGGATCAAGCTCGTGTTCGTGTTCAATATTTCTGTGAAAGAGTCCCGCGGGCCGCGAACCGTATTTTCGGTGGACGGCTGCTCCACCGATCGAACGTTCCCTCCTGCCACGTTTGCCAAGATCGATTCTGATTGTCCGTCGACGCACAAAACAACGAAGCCCTTTAAGATTTCCAGCTCGATCTGCCGGAGACTCGACGCCCGTTTAACTTGGCCGATCGCAATCCCTCTCTTCTCGAGGACCCGAATCATATCCGCTTTTGCTGAAAACGATGGTAAGGAATAGTCGCTTGTCATTAACGGTTTCAAGATCGTCTCTTCCAATTGTTTCGCGTCGACGAGTCCTTCGATATAGACGAGCAGAGCATCGGTCACATCACCAATGCTGAATGCGCGAAAGACCACGTCTGAGCAGCCATTAAATATTTCCTTAAGCTTGCTCGCCGTCTCCTCCAAAGAGGAGGATAGCCTATCTTCTCCTTCGGGAATCGGATTTTGTCTCTCCACGAATACCTTCTTTGATTGTCCTTTCCCCAAAAGCCTTCTGATCATCGCAGTCCTCTCCCACGAAATGCTTGTTTGGATTCGCATGTATTTTACACTTATGACCATTTTTTTATGTATCGGTTTCGGGGTGAAGCAATAACCGAAAGTTTGACTAAAGAAACAGAAGTATGTGTTTGCTACCCAGTCGCCGCCTACTGACTTTTTGATTCCCGGGAATGGGCTGTGCTTCGTTGCCGGGAGTCTCACACAATCCTAGTCCCCCTTGGAGTGTGAATTTGTAGGTATTTTACTAATAAAAAACATAGATTTGATTTGGAATTAATGGTTAAGGTTCTATATTTACTTCAGAAGCTTGACCAATCTCTAGCAATTCAAGCTCAATGGTTCAAATGTTAATTAGGAGGAATAATTATGAGACAAATCCGCAAGAAAGGGTTTATCCTGCTTGCCGCCACCGGCATCGTCACCGTTACGCTCCTCGCTCCCGGCGTAGGGATCGCCACGGCAGCGGCCCCGTCGCACCCGACCGCAGGGGACGGCCACGCCGCTCAGCCCGCGCAGCAGACCATCTGGCGTGGCGACTTCGACAACTCCAGCTCCGCCTGGACCGTCGAGACCGCCGGCGACACCGCCGCTTGGCTCGGTTGGACGTTTACGCCGCGAGACGACTGGTTCGCCTCCGCCGAACCGACGGACGTCGGCTGTGATCCGGACGTTGATCAGCCGCTGGACATCACCTGCTTCCTCGACGAGCGCAACCAGTTCTCTCGCGCGCGCGGCACGATCGCCGTGGCCGACAACGGGATCGCGGCCGCGAACGGAGCCGTCATTGACAACGCGCACCCCGTCTCCACCTCGCTGATCAGCCCGAGCGTCTCCGTCGAGGGCCGCGACGCCGTCGAACTCGTCTTCGCTTCGCACTACGAGCAGGCGCACAAGGCTGTCGCGCGGGTCACCGTATCGTTCGACGGCGGCGAGGCGCAGGAGATCCTGCGCTATTCCGGTGCGCGCATCAGCGACAATGGCGGCGGCGACGTGCTCTCCGGTCAGGAGGTCATTCCGGTGGATGTCCCCGCCAGAGCAAAGTCCGCTGTGTTCCGCTTCGAGTACACCAGCAATAAGCCCGAGCTGTACTGGGCACTGGACGACGTGCTAGTGCGCACGCCGCTCGCCCCGCTGGCTCCGAACGCAAAGGGCACGACGCTGCAGGTGTTCAGCGACATCCAGGGTGAGGGTCTCCCCTACCTCGACGCCGCCCTCGATCTGCTGCACCGCGAGGCCCCGAAGGCGCCTGCCGCACTTGTCGTCGGCGACATCATCAGCGGCCCGAAGGAGAACGGCCAGGATGCGCAGCTCGCCGAGTACAAGGAGGTGAGCGACATATTCGCCAAGCACAAGATGCCGCCGGTGTACCCTGCGATCGGAAACCACGATACGCGCAGCTCCGTGCTCAGCCTCGGTCAGCAGGTCGACAATTTCATCGCCTGGGGCAACCAGTGGGGTGCCAAGATCGACAACACCTACTACGAGAAGGTGATCGACGGCATTCCCTTGATCGCACTTGGCGTTGAGGACGGTACCACGGCCGCCGAAGGCGGGGTAAGCGAAAAGCAGGTTAAGTTCTTGAAGGACCGCCTCGCGTACTGGAAGACGCAGGGTAAGCAGGTCATCGTGATGGGCCACTACCCGTTTGAGTGGTCGGTCTCCGGCACCTACAGCAGCTTTTACCAGAACAGTAGCCGCGTCCAGGTGCTCGAGGACATCATCGGCCAGTATTCCAACGTCGTTTACATCAGCGGCCACTCGCACTGGTCGCCATATCTGCGCGACTGGTCGGGTCGCCCGGTGACCAAAGGCGGCGACCCCGACGGTTACGCTGCGTTCAACACGGGCGCACTAGCGATGGAGTTCGGTCCAAACCCGATTAACCCGTGGGATGAGGACTCGATGACCGACCGACCGGAGTCGCCCACGGTTATGACCATCACTAAGTACGACGACCGGATGATCGTGCGTGACTTCGACGTCCTGACCGGGGAGAAGATCCAGGAGCTGACCGTAGCGAACCCGCTCTCAGGAGACTGACACCTCTGAATCCCAACGCCCCGTCTCGCCTCTTACTGGGCGGGGTGGGGTGTTTTCACGAGGGCCGTCAGAACCCAGTGAGCCACGCGGAAGGAACTAAATCATTTAGAGGAAGCATAATGAACAGAAAAGGCGCAACACCATCTGATGGTCTCACAGGTCGAAATGGCGACGCCACAAGCTTCTATTAAATCGCCCGTTAGGATCATTGCAACGGCAGCCGATCGTCCTGCAGCCGGCTGCCGTTGCGTCTAAATTGAGCTATTGTGTCCCGTCAGTTTAAATGACAGGTGCTATTTGAAAATTTTATAATATCTGCTTTGGGATGATAGTGTAAGAAATGAATTCCCGTGTTGTTGGTATGGAACCAGACATTATTATTTAAAGGTAGCCGGAGGAAGTTCTCGATGAGTTTCGTAATCGTTCCTCCGTGGATAACAATAGCAACTCTTTTATATTGACTGCTATTCTCTTTTATGTAAGAAAAGATTTGTTGGATTCGCTCATGAAATTTCAAGTCGCATTCGTCAACTTTCTGCTCACAGAGATGATCAAGATATTTCACTTCACAATCAACGATATTCGCTACTATATCCGCTGTTTGCTTTGCACGTTGAAGTGTACTTGACCAAATTAACTCTGGCGGAAATTCTTTTGAAACACGTACAGACATTTTTTTGCTTTGCTCAATTCCTAAGTTTGTTAACGGTTCAAGCACATTTACTGTCTCATCCTCTGATTCACCATGCCGAATTACTAATATCTCCATAGTTTCACCTCAATCAATTGATTTCCACTAATTACAATATGATGAAAATGTGATCATGATCTTTTCTGGCGTCGAACTATCGTCCCAATAAGCCAAATTGTTTGCGAGTTTCTTCAATTTCGTGTCGTAATGTACGAAGTTTCACCCCCAGTCACCTCATCTCTCAGTCTGAAGTATTCGCGGTTTGAGTAGCCTCTCCTGCCCTTTAACTTAATGAGGAGCAACCTGCCGGGGCGGCAAACTGCTCCTGGATTATTGAACTCTAGTGTCCCGTCAGCTCAACGAAGTGTAGTTCGTCATCTCTGAGTGACCGTTTTCATTATGCGGTTCGCTTGCTTCGGGAACGGGATCAAGCTGCTGAGGTGTGTCGGAATTTGGGCAATCGAACATGCGTGCACGTTCGATTAATTAATAAAAGCCATTTTTAATGGTCTTGTACCTGGTCGTTCGCCCCTTTATGGCAACAGCCCATACACGTAACCCATATCAACATATACTGCGGTGTACCTCAATTAAAGGAGCTGACCACAATGGGCTATGGTAACGTTGGTGGCGTAGGCGGCGTAGGTTGCGGACCTGTCGGTGGTTTCGGTGGCGGCAATGTATTAGGCTTTATTCTTGTACTGTTCATTCTGTTAGTCATCATCTCGCGGGGATGCTTTTTTTAAGGAATGAACTTCATTTATAGACCTGAGTGCGTCAACCTCCAGGTTCATTAGCATTGCAAGCGGATATGGTCTGCTAACCGGACAGTAGGCCTCCCTATTGAGAAGGTAAAAGCCCCAGCGAACATTCGCCGGGGCCTTTGTTTTCTTGCTGTTCGCTTTCTTATAAGAAGGAATTAGCTACGCTCCGGTTCACGTTTATGACTGCGGCCTCTCAAGCCGATCAAACCGAGCAATCCTAACCAGCCTAACCAGTCCCAATCCATACCATAGTCATCATTCGCTGCATTTGCCCGATAGTTGCCGCCAGAAGTCGATGTTGCATTGTAGCTGTTTGTATTCATGGTTTGGTTGTCATACGATTGATTCGTCATACTATTGTTAGTTTGGTTTGTGACGGTGCCATGAGCACTTAGAACGCCAGTGCTTACCATGAACGTCAAGCAGCTTACCAGCAGCAAAGCGCATAGAGTTTTCATTTTCAACGTATTTACTCCTTTATTGGGTAGTTGAAATACTTAGGTTTGTTTTCCCCGAACGGAGATTAATTATTCTGCAATACCTGCATGTGGTATCGAGCGAGCGAGTTCCTAAGGACCGCTCCGCTTGCCCGTGACAAAAAAGAAAACCATTTCTCGCTGGGGTTCCTTAGTACGGTTTGCAGCATGGAAAGCTGTTTGGCGCTTTCTCGTGTAAGTGTTTGCCTCTGCCATCTCTGGCTTGTTTAATGCCAAGGGCGGGGGAATTAACCAGCCTTTTTCTTTGCTCAACCTTAATGCTTTTAGTCCGATTGCTGCTTTAGCATCATGATATTTTTTGAAGAGCACCGCGAGATCTTCCCGAACGGATTTGCCAATTGTCTGACTGCATGCGATCAAACCGGCAGCCATGTCTACGGAAACCATCGGTGCAATTTCCTGATCGGCAAAGCGCGCACCAACCGGTATGTCCGCTAAGTTAACCTCCGGGCGGTCAGGAAGCGCAGGAGACGGCACAATACCATTCTTAATTAATATCGAATCGATCTCGCTTACCTCTTGCTCCGCTTGAGCAATGACGTCATTCAGAATTTTTCTCAAATCTTTGTCTCCACAATGATTTTTAAGCAAACGGTACGAGGAAATACATCCCTTGGCAGCTGTGGAGGCTTGCCACAAGTCAAAGACCTCACCATAATGCAATGGCTCATGCTTAGGATTTCCGCTTAAAATACCCATAGGCTCACTCCTTTTTGGATTTCTTTGGGTTACAGTTGAATGATCAAGCCGTAACGTGCTGACGCATCTAATCTCTTATCTTCCAGAATCGGTTGATCCCTTTCGAAATAAGCGATAATCGTTGATCTTGTCGGTGTGAACCAATACGCTCCAAAGCAGGGCAAGGACATAATAGATCAAAGAGGTCACACCGATGGCGCTACTTATCACAGACATGAATACGAATTTCATTTCAGTCACCTCCAAAGAACAACTTTACTTTATCCTTCCTATGTTAAATGTAATCAGGGGATTTATGGACGCCACCGGGTACTTCTTCATGAGTTAAAGTCCTAACGAAATTCCCATTCGGACGGTATAAAGGAATTCGGCACGAGCGCCGAAACGTTTCCTTCTGTCCTGTTTATTTTGACGCCCGTTGAGGGATATACAGTCAAAAGGAGCCCGAGATCTCTCCCGGGCTTCTTCTCGCTGATGTGCGTGAGCGGAGCCGGCATTGGGCTCGTCCTGCCGAGCTTGGATGCGCTCATTAGGGAAGGCATCGAGAAGGAGCAGCGAGGGATGATCACGTCCTTCGGGGAAGTCTCGTCGCCATGCAAGGCATAATCGGAACAAAAGTAAGCAATGAAGCGGTTGCCAGTGGATAGGCTCGGAGGAGTGGGTATTGATCGATACGGGCATCGCGGCATTCGGGGACTGGATTAGAGCCGCAGCCGCAAAGCGGTTCGGTCGCGCCAAGCCGCGCGCGATCGTCCTGACGCACGGCCATTTCGACCATGTCGGGTCATTAAAGGATCTGTTGGCGCTCTGGGACGTGCCCGTGGTACGCACACGCACAGGAAATGCCTTACCTGAACGGACAGGAAGATTATCGCCTGCCGATCCATCCGTCGGCGGCGGGCTAATGGCGGCCGTCTCACCGCTTTATCCGCACAAAGGCATCGACGTGCGGCGCTCGCTCAAGGAGCTGCCGCCGGACGGCTCGATCACGGAGCTTCCGGAGTGGCGATCGCTTCATACGCCTGGGCATACGAGAGGGCATGTTTCCTTATTCCCGAGCGCGACCGGGCCATCATTCCAGGAGACGCGTTCATCACGGTCAAGCAGGAATCGGCTTGGGCCGTATTGACGCAGGAGGAAGAGCTTCACGGTCCTTCTTTCAAGGCTTCAATTATTTTGATGTATTGCAAATCCCCTAGTCCATAGTGAGGAAATATATGAAATAAGCTTTGCAATAATTCATCCTGTGGCTTACCTATATGCTTCTTAATAAACGTCGTGATTTCATTATCTTCCTTTAGATAGTCTAGATATAAACGAATCCCCTGGTACATCACAGGCATGACATTCACTTCGGGCATACGATGATGAATCAAAACCTGCTGATAAAGGTCTTGGTAACCTTCCAGCCAGATCTCCGTTTCTTCCACTTCATAAGTCATTTCGTTAACCATATGGAAATACACTTTTCCATCGAATCTCGCTTGTTCTAAATAGGCTAGTACGGTTAGTAAATTGATTTGACAGAACATGTCATCTCCGAACCATAACACCATGCATGTATAGTTATTCTCAAACAGCGGTTTCAAAGGAGTCACGGTAATCTTCTCATACTCCTGTAAGGACACCCGATGTCCGGAGGCTCTTGCTTGTTTAAATTCATCGCTGAAAATCGTCGCGGTCGTATCGTTTGAACACATCGCTTCGTTAAAAGGAACATAATCGCTTTTTTCCATTAACTGATGATTATAAAACTCTTCATACATCATTTGTCCATTTAAGATATTCAATATGTCGTGATCAAACTGATTCTGGATCTTATCTTGCAAAGCCCCAATCTTCAATTTCTGCGAGATGTCCATCGAGAATCCATCCTCTCTGCGATTGATTTTGAATTTGAGATAGGTTTGCAATGGTTGCGGTTTTTTTCTAAAGGCACTCGGGCTTATGCCAAACGTCCCTTTAAATGCTCGCGTAAACGCCTCCTGAGATAAAAATCCGTACTTGAAGGCAAGATCAATCGTCTTTTGTTTGGTTTCTTTCAATTCAATCGAAGCCAGATACATTTTCCGAAGAGATTTATATCTTTTTATGGTGATGCCCGTCATTTGATGAAATTTGAATGAACAGTAATAAGGAGAATACCCCATATCACGGCCTAAACTTGCTAAAGAAAAATCTTCAAAAAGATGATCCTCAATCCAGTCAATCATTTCTTGCATCGTGCGGTCCATAGGCACCTCCCCTTAACTGATTATAAAAGAATCGAACCTCTTTTTTTTGATATAAGTTGCGGTTCTATTGATTATTTGCTGTCTTTCGCTTCCCGCGCCATTAGGACGGCATTGTCGTTTCGTTTCGGGAACAGTACCACGTTTGTTTGTTAACCTGCTCCGCGGAATGGAGTATAATGGAATAAGGTTGCGCTCGTCGACTCGATGATGGGTTTGCCGGATGCGGTAAACGGGTCGACTAGGTTAGCCTGCACGTATACGATTCAGTCTTATAAAACCGGAAGGCGGTGAAGGGCGCATGACATTTAGCGAATATACATACGAGAGACCGAACGTGAAGGCGTTCGAGGTGACATTCAAGGAGCTGCTTGGCATATTCGCCGCGGCTGACAGCCTCAAGGAGCAGGACTCCGCGATGGCGGGCATAAACAAGCTCCGCAGCGAGTTCGACACGATGCAGACGATCGCAAGCATTCGCCACTCCATCGATACGAACGACGAATTCTACAAAGCAGAGCAAGACTTCTTTGACGAGAACAGCCCCGTCGTGCAGGAATTCGTGACGGACTACTACCGGGCGCTGGTCGGCTCGAAGTTCCGTCCCGAGTTGGAGGCTAAATGGGGACGGCAGCTATTCCGGCTCGCCGAGCTGTCGCTGAAAACGTTCAGCCCCGAGGTTATCGAGGATCTCCAGCAGGAGAATAAATTAACGACGGAATACACGAAGCTGATCGCTTCCGCGAAAATTCCGTTCGAAGGTGAAGAACGCACGCTCGCGCAGCTCGGTCCGTTCCAGCAATCGACCGACCGCGATATGCGCAGACGCGCCGCCGAAGCGTCCTCCGGCTTCATGGCGGAGAACGAAACGACCCTCGACCGCATCTATGATGATTTGGTCAAAGTCCGCACGCGGATCGCGAAGAAACTCGGCTTCGACAACTTCGTCGAGCTCGGCTACGCCCGCATGAGCCGAACCGACTACGACGCCGGCATGGTCGCGAACTTCCGTAAGCAAGTCCAGGACCATATCGTCCCGGTCGCGACGGCTCTCAAGGAACGTCAACGGAACCGGATCGGGGTCGACAAGCTGCTCTATTACGACGAGAACCTCGCCTTCCTATCCGGCAACGCAACGCCGAAGGGCGACCCGGATTGGATCATCGCCGGCGGCGCGAAGATGTACGCGGAGCTATCGCCGGAGACGGACGCGTTCTTCCGGTTCATGCAAGACAACGACCTGATGGACCTCGTCGCTAAGAAGGGCAAGCAAGGCGGCGGTTACTGCACGTACATTAGCGAACACAAAGCGCCCTACATTTTCTCCAACTTCAACGGCACCTCCGGCGATATCGACGTGCTGACGCACGAGGCCGGACATGCGTTCCAGGTGTACGAGAGTCGCGGCTACGCGGTGCCGGAATATGCCTTTCCGACCTACGAAGCCTGCGAGATCCATTCCATGAGCATGGAGTTTCTCACTTGGCCTTGGATGGAGCAGTTCTTCAAGGAGGACGCGGACAAATACCGGTTCGACCACCTCGCCAGTTCGCTCATCTTCATTCCATACGGCGTGACCGTGGACGAATTTCAGCATTACGTATATGCGAATCCGGAAGCGACGCCGACCGAACGGAAGCAGGCGTGGCGCGAGATCGAGAAGAAATATCTCCCGCATCGCGATTACGCGAACAACTCGTATTTGGCCGCAGGCGGTTTCTGGCACAAGCAGGGACATATTTTCAACTCGCCGTTCTACTATATCGACTATACGTTAGCGCAGCTTTGCGCATTTCAATTCTGGAAGAAGTCCCGCGAAGACCGCGAAGCCGCATGGCATGATTACCTCGGGCTTTGCCGTCTGGGCGGCAGCCTCTCCTTCACGGAGCTTGCAAACGCGGCCGGCCTGATCTCGCCGTTCCAAGACGGCTGCGTCGCCTCCGTCATCGGCACCATCGAGGCGTGGCTAGATAGCGTGGACGACAAATCTCTGTAAGGCTGAAGGCTGTTCGCGGGAGTCGTTTTATCTGTCTTGAGCGTTAAGCACAAAGGCGAGTATCAGACACTAATCATAAAACCAGCAGCAGTCTTGGACTGATAAGTCTCGGACTAATGCTGGTTTTTTGCAAAGTTGCTTATGTTTGGTTGAACTATCGTTCCGTTAGCGCACGACCGTTAGCCGTTTTATTTATCAATCATCCAGCCATAATTAAAATTATAGAGCCTAAAACAACGACTGCAATTTCTTTAATCTCCATTTTGAACTCTCCCCATTATCAGCATTGCACATGTGAATATTTCGTTCGGTTCATTAACCTGTTCCATGATTCTTAATGACTGCCCGTTAGGCGCAACAACGGCAGCCGCTCGTTATGAGGCCGGCTGCCGTCACGTCAAGATTGAGCTATCGTGTCCCGTTTGTTGAATGACATATGTTTGTTTCTATTGAGTACTTGGCCGCCGGGTGGCGGAAGACGCCTAAATTCTTCGAATATACTTTCTACTGCTGGACATAATAACCAAAGGTGACTTACCCCGAAATGCGGATTGAAGGTGCGAACCCCCTGTATCTTTCTTTGCGTTGCTGCGTTATTGTCGTATAGGGAAAGGCAGCAAAGGCGATCCGAACGTGCTTTCCTGGCTCAGTCTAAGATTGCGGCAAAGCTATAAGGTTACCGGAGGTGGTTTGATGAATGACAATAACATAGGCACGGTAACGCTTGGCATGGGCTGTTTTTGGAGTCCTGACGCTTTGTTCGGACAAATAAGAGGAATCATAAGAACCCGCGTTGGCTATGCCGGAGGTACCCTGGATCAACCTACTTACCGGCAGCTTGGAGATCATACGGAAACGGTCGAAATGGATTATGATACCCGGATCCTTTCATTGGAGAACGTCCTGGATGTATTTTGGAGTAACCACAATCCTTTCAATATTAACGATTATAAAGGCCGTCAGTATCTATCCTTGGTTTTGTATCGTGGGCAAAGTCAGCTAAACGTAATCCAGAAAGTCATGAAAATACGAGAAGAAGAAGGAAAAGGAAAGCCTGACACCGAGATTGCTCCCTTTAACCGGTTCTACCCTGCTGAGGATCGACATCAAAAATATTATTTAAAACGCCATCCTAGTGCAATCGAAGAGCTGAGCAAACTTTTTCCGTCCCCTCAAGAGCTGACGAATGCAACCTTGGCTGCAAGGCTGAACGGTTTGGCCAAAGGGTATACCAATCTGCGTACCATCCTAGACGAAATCCGTACATGGCCGATCAGCGAGGAGGAAAAAGGAAACTTGCTCCATCTTATCCAAAGAATCAGATGGTGATTGAGCACAATCCCTTTTTCCACCTTGCATAATTCTGCCCGTTAGCGCCAAGACGGAAGCCGACCGTTCTGGGGCAGCTGCCATCTAATCAATACTATCTCTCCAAAAACGTACCCCTCTTGGATATCTGGGGGTCTGGCATAGGGGCAGTGTTTATTCTACTTTGTAGTTCTTTGATACCAAATTATTTATTCGGAAGCGCGAAAACGGCAGCCACGATATTGGCTGCCGTTTCTATGTGAACTTTAAGGTTAAACGCCTTGATAATTGACAGTCACGGAGCTACCGTCCGTAGTTGCTTCGGTTGTAACGGAGTAAAGTCCCGCTTCATTACGGACGTTGATTTGGAAGCTCATAGCGCCCAATGGGTCGGTTCCATCGAGAACATACGTAGCTGTCGTTACCCATTCATTGCCGTCTTGCACGGATTCAAAGCTGTTCGGGTTGCTCCCGTTGATCTTGAAGTTGCTGAGCTTGAGAAGTTTTTGTGCGGAACGTATTGTCAGCGTTACCGTGTCGCCGGATGTTGCTTCTGCTGGGTTAGCATTGTTTGAAGCAATGGTAACAGACGACAGCACGGGCGCTTTCTGCACCTCAACGTATTGGCCATTCGTTGTTTGCTCGATGGTTTGCGAATAAGTCCCTGCGGCGTTCTTAACGTTAATTTGGAAATTCATCGCACCTTCTGGATCTGATTCGTCAATAACGTAAGTCGCCTGGCTAATCCATGTGCCACCCTCTTGTGTCTCGGTACAAGTGAAGCTCGTAGGATTTCCGCCGTTAATTTTAAAGTTGCTGAGTTTTATTACCTCTTCCGATGTTTCGAATTGCAAAGTGACTGTGTCGCCCACTTTAGCAAGCAACGGGTTGTTGGCGTTATCAGACGACAGGGAGACGTTGGATACTGCTACCGGCCTGGCTACTGTATGGGCACTCACAGGATCGGTATAGTTTGACATGTTCCCTGCTGCGTCATACGCTCTAACCTCGAAGTGGTAATCGGTATCGGGAGTCAGCCCCGTTACAATCATCGACGTACCGTCGGTGCTGTTAAATACCTGGCCGGCATTAATATACACCTTATACATAGGTGCTCCTGCATTATCTGTCGAAGCTGTCCAGCTTACTTTTACGCTTGTTTCTGTGATATCGGAGACAGTCACATCTTGTGGTAGCGTAGGAGCCTGTGTGTCTACAGTTGAGCCGCCGCCAGTTACAGGAGGAATTACCACAGGCGGTTGCTCTGGCTCAGCCGGATCTGTCGGTTTGTTTTCGTCCTTAACTTCCTCGGCCGATTTCAAGAAATTAGTGCCCATAACGGCTGCTTGTTCGCGAGTTGCGTTTCCTTGCGGATTAAACGATCCGTCGGGATTGCCTTTGATTAATCCGTAAGCAACGGCCATTGCTACGTACGACTTCGCCCAGTCGGAGATCGCATCTGCATCGGTGAAAGTCAGCGGAACGCCCGTCCCTTTAATTTCTCCTACCGTTTGCAGTGCCTTAACCATGATGACGGTCGATTGTTCGCGAGTCAGATTACTATTCGGGCTAAACGCGTTAGCTCCGGTTCCTTGAATGATACCTGCCTTGTACGCCGCATCAACATACGGGGCAGCCCAACCAACTACATCCTTGAACGTGTTAGACGCCATACTCGAGGTATCGACCGGCAAGTTCATTGCCTTGACCATCAATGTAACGAATTGAGCGCGAGTCAACTCGCCTTTCGGATCGAAATGCTTCGAATCAACACCATTGATAATTCCCGCTTCAACAAGCCGTTGAATAGCGTCCTTAGCGAATGAGTTATCAATGTCGGTAAAGCTTGATGTAGTATCAGCGAATGCGGTTGGCACTGCTCCTAATACTAGCGCGGATGCAATAGCCGCAGAAATGATCTGTTTTTTCATTTGTCTTCCCCCGATTGTGTTGGTTTCGCATAGAATTGATAGTGGGTGCAACTCAACTGTAGCTCGTAAATTTCATCATGAGTCTTTTCTCGGGTGCCACTTCCCATCTCAAATGGCGAAGGAAAGTGTAGTAATTTCAATAGTACTTATTACTCTAATTGGCAGGCTCTAGATGCAAATATCTCAATGATGATGTCGTTCTCTATCGAATTCTAGTGCGAAGGTAATATTATCACATATTGTAAATACACGACAATAGATAGAGATAAAAATGGTCCCTTCGATCTATTCTTCGTATCATCCGATTCCAGGACAAGCCCTCCCAAGCGGAAGAGTAGATCGGCGAAGCTATTAGCCAGCCGGGGCGCCTATGCCTCAGAGCCGTTCCGGGCGAAAAGATGGCGTCGCGAACGTTGGCGAACGACGGCAATCGAGCGTTCTTAACTGTTATCTGTCTTTCCAAGCTAGCTTCAATCGGGAGATAAATATATGAATAGCCCCTCATCCGAAAGGGATGAGGAGCCGCCGCGTTACCACCCTAAATCAGAACATTCCTGTGTAAAAACAGGAAGTGCTATCCCTTTATCAAGTCGCCGTTAATGGTTCGCCTCTACTTTGCGACTTCATCGACAATCTTAAGTTCTGATAAGCCGACATTAAGGCCGCTTCCGCCGGATACTTGGAATTTCACCCAAGTTATATCCTTACTCGGGAACGTCACGGAATGCGGGCTTCCATTGTTTGGAATCCCCGTAACGGACAATGAGCTTCCATCGCTGAACGTGAGCGTTCCGCCAGGTGCCCAGTCCAAATTATTCGTTCTGTCGAAGAAGGTGATTTTGTTGACTGTTTGACTGCTGCTCCAATCCAGCTGCAGCCACGGATTCAGTTCCCCCTGCGAGGCCCATTCGCCGCTGTCATGAACGCCGGTGATACCGTCTATGGCTTTGGATGCCGCATAGTTGCTGCTAAAAGCGGACGATGCCGTCGCCGTTGCCGTTCTTGCGAGATTGTTGATGACCGTCATGTTGCTAGCAGCCGTATGGCTCCCATCTTCCGTCGTCACGGTAATGACCGCGCTGCCTGCAGCGAGGCTCCGTACGACGCCGTTCTCGACCGTTGCGACGCCGGGGTTGCTGGAACTCCAGGTTATATTTTGGTTCGTCGCGTTGCTCGGCGCAATCGTAGGGGTCAAGTCCAAAATCGTATTCGTATCCATTTCGGCCGAACTTGGGCTTAGGCTAATGCCCGTTACCGGGAGGACCGGCGAATCCGTCGTAAACACTTCCATTTCTGAAAGTCCGACATTGGATCCGGTACCTCCGACAGCCTGAAAGGTTACCGAAGTGACTTTTTTGGGAGCGAAGAAGATCACTTTCCCTCCGTCATCCTGCGGTATCCCATTAATCCCCGTCATGCTTGTGCCATCGCTGAAGGCCAGCGTACCGCCATTTACATTATCCGTCGCATTGGCCCGATCATAGAGTACGATTCGGTTGATCGTGACGGCGGATGGCCATGTGAGCTGTATCCGCGGGTTTTGCTCATTCAGAGATGCCCATTCGCCGGTATCCCCTACCAGGCCATCCGCCACCGCTGCCGCCGCGTAACGGGCACTTAACTGAGAAGATGCCGTTACGGCAGCATCGGGAGCAATATTTCCGGGCGTTCGCCAGCCTTTGGCCGTTGTCGCGTCGACCGCATGACTCGAAGCCGAGAGGTTGCCCGCCTGATCATAGGCCTTAACGGTATAACGGTAGGTCATGCCAGGCAAGACGGTGATATCCAGGTAACTGTTTAGCGTTGCCGGAACATCCGCAAGCCGGACGCCATCCCGATATACGTTATACCCTTTAACCATAAGATTGTCCGTTGACGGAGCCCATGAAATCGACGCCCGGTTTCCAAACGCATAATCAAGGCTTAAATTTGAAGGCGCCGTAGGGGCTGGATTATCGCGGTTCGCTCCGCTGGTTGCAGTAGCGGCTTCGGATGGCGTCCCCTTCAGCCCTCCCCGGACGGCTCGAACCTTATAGTAATACGGTTGGGTCAGCCCATCGACCACTTGTTTGTCGAAGTAACGATTCACCGATGTCGTTCCCATGTAATTGCCTGAACCCGGTTTGAAGTTTTTGTTCGTACTTCTAAACACCTCGTAGGCGGCGAGTTTGGTATCGGATAGATCCGTCCAAGACACGAGCGTACCCGAGTCATCCTTCGTTGCCGTAACCCCTGTAACCTGAGCAGGAGCCGAACCGTACTTGAGCCGGATGGTAGAATAACCGTACCCATTAATCGTAAACGTCACTTTACCGCGCGCAAGCGGCATCGCGCCTCTGTCGTTTTCCAGAAGATCGGTTCTCGTGACGGACGACGGGTTAAAATAGGACAGGTCGACGGTTACTGTCGTATCGACTCCCGTGGTTTCATTGAATCGCAGAATCGTGCCCTCTCCGTTGGCTTCGGCGGGTTTGGCCGTCGTCATCACGACATTGTCGGCGCTGACTTTTACGAATTGGCCTTTGGTTTCATTGAGTCCGGCCCCAGCCTGTGCACCGGTGATTACTCTCGCTTGCAGCGGGGTCGTCGATTGCCAGCCATACTTATCCGCTCTGCCCGCTTGCCAGTTCTCCCCTGCGTGAGACATTAGCGTATACTTGAAGGTTGTCGGACCCGGTTGCGATTGAATGAAATTGGTACTCCATTTGTTACCGTACACATAGCTAAATATCCAAGGTTTCGGCGTATTGTAATCGACATCGTACAAGCCCGATCTTCTGCTGCCGTACTCCACCACCGGCGCGGATTGCGGGAATAGCGTAATCCCGTAATTGCCGGACGGATTCGAAGCGTCGATCCACCTATGAACGGTGCGATAATCGGTGCTCGATGCATAGTACTGTTCATTCTTCGGATTGTTAATGTTAGGATCCACATACGGCCTGAAATCGCCTGAGGGCATCTCGGAACGCAGCGTGAAATCGGGCACGTTCAACGGGAAAGTAAAGAAACCTTCCTCGTCCTCGGTAACTCTATACGACCCGGGCGCATCGATCTTATTCACGACATTGACGATATCGATTTTTGGCAACGCATCATACAGGATGACGTTTCTTTGAATCCCGGCTGTCCCATCGCTAAAGCCCGTGGAAGTCATTTGTCCCTGCAGGGCACCGACATCAATCGAGACGGAAGCTCCGTAGACCGTGCTTTCCGATTTAAGGGTGTGGAAGTCGAGAACGCTCTTATCGTAGACGAATTCATTCATTTTGTATGGCGAGGCAGGATCCACCATTTCGACATTCCCATGCTGCTTGTCAATGATGCTTGAGATTTCCCCTTGTTTGCCGAAAGTGACCTTGAAAAACCGGTTTTCCAGCGTATGTTCGCTTTTCTTGAACGTTGACGGAAATGCAGGATCATTCGCTCTTGCCGTTACCAGAAAGGTCTTATAACCAAGACCGGGCACGTTCGGCGTAACAAACGCTACGGTCCCATCGCTTAATTTGTCGTATTTCAATGGCGTCGACGTCTCGGTATCCGTGATATCGAAGTGTGCGGGCAGATCGGAGAGGTTGACTTTGACCAGATCCGATCTCGTCCAAGACAACGAATTGAAGACCGAAATTGTCTGGCCTGTCGTAGGAATCAGCGTGCTTAAACTGGCCAAGGAATCGTTCATGATCCTGTCCGAGAGGTTCTTGGCCGTTATGGCGTTATTTCGTTTCCAAATGTGCGTATCATCCACCGCGGAGTCCGAGCTCCCGAATGTGTGCTCGTCGTATAAATTCAAGTTATTATAGGCGTTCCACACGTCTTGGTAAGGATATCTGAAATTCGGGCCGGCCTGATTGGCGAACGTCGCGAACGTTTCCGCTGCCGGCACATTGTCTTGCGCATCCTTTTGGACGCTTTCGCTGTAAGCATCCGAAGGTATGCCATAGTTCCAATAATTCTCATAATTTCCTTTGAAAACGGGAATCGATGGACTGAAGTTCGCATCGACGTATTGATAAAAATCCTTCACATTGGAATCGACGAACTTCGGAAAAGCATACGGTCTCCCTGCTGAATCTACCCTGGCATTCATTTCTTTGATCCGATCTTTTACCGAAGACAGGAGCGGGCCGTTATCCAACCATGGCGTATTTTTTTCCAACACCGCGTCTCCGACATAGGTCGAGGACTGAAACACATTCATTAACGTATCGCTAACGGCCTGGGTCGTATCCGCGATCGTAGTCGGAGCGGCATTATTTACTCCGGTACCTAGAAATTTCATTTGGTTCTGATTGTACAAAGCGCCTTGGTAGATGAGCACTTTGTTATTCGGCTTCCTGCCTTGAGCATAAAAAATGCGGGGGTACTCCTCGAGCATGACTTTCGGCGTACCGGCATATATGTTGAAGCCCAAGAACATATATTTGATTCCCATGTCTGCCATGACGTCGACATTGGACCACGAGAAACTCGGATTATCATCCATGATCGCCACGCCGCTTGACTCCGTTCCGAGCTTGTCCTTCAGGTGTCTTTCCGAAAAGTAATAATATCGGATGAGTTCCTCCGTGCTCATGGCCTCGAAAGAGGTGTTCACATAACTTGCCGGATATTGAAGCCGGTCGTTTTTTATATTCGTTTTCAGGGTTTCGATTTGGTCGGCAGTTCGGCTGTTTAACGATCCAAACAGCCTTATGGATTGCTCCATCGGATACCTGAACTGATCAGGCTTCGCCCAACTGTCCGTCTGGGCGATGTACGTATTCGCATCGTCCGTTTCTTGAGGCCATGTCGAATTGATCAGCGTCTCGGGATAATCCGTATAGCCAATATCCGTGTGCGAATCGTGGGCGACGTATACGGTCCAATGGCGGATTTTTTTCTGAGATACCGTTGTCGATTCGCGCGCGGTATCTGCTCCGGAGGCATTATCGTACACTTCGAAGGTTACGTTATCGCCATCGTTAATAAGTTCAACGACATGAACGGTTACTGTATTGGAGCCGTTGTCGAGGATACCGATCGGTTCCATGTACGGGGGTTGACCGTCGGCGGCGATTTTAACCCACGCGTTATAGGCAGGGCCCGCATTATGAATCGTCAGCTTGGTTTCTGATTTATACGTCCCGGCTTCATCGATAATATACGGGGTTTGCGAAACCGTAATCGTCGACGCAGCCTGCACCTTTTTTAAATCAAACCTACTCACACTTGATAACATAACAGCAATGATTAAGAGATAGAGCCCTACTTTTTTCACTACCTTACCCGCCTCCTAATGGAAGATTTCGGTTCATGAACCGTGCTGCCAGCTTGATAAAGCCTCAAAACACCTCCCTATAAACGATGGATATAACTTCCATGCCGAGTATATCCTGTTATGCGCCATAAGGGTAGCACGCACTTTGTTCTTACATAGTGTCTAAAAGTATACTAAGCGTTTTTCCCGGCATCCTTCGGTAGTCGCTGATCTACGGGCAGCAGCACCGAAAAGGCTCGCACGGCTCTGCTTGATACCGATAATTGCCGACCTGCGGCGACGAAGCGGCCTCCGGAGCCGCCTCCGGTTCGCGCTGATATCGCTTTCAAAATGAGCCAGCCTCCTTGTTTTTGAAACCTTACAACGTTGTATTAGGCTCATTCTATTTCGTTGGGAAAGCCCCTCCATAAAAAATGTTTCGGCATTCTATTAATAATTTCATGAGACGGCTTCCTTGGCATCCTCCGAACGAATTAAAACGCAAAAAACCTCCGCGTCGCTGCGGAGGAACGATGAGCTTCCGGCCGGATGCCCGTTAGAGCAATACTACCTATTGTCCCGTAAGCGGAGCACCATATATAGCAACAGAACGTCGTAGTTTGCGTAAGTGAGATCTTTCCAAAATTAGATTGTATCGTTTATCTTTCCAGTGTTGCTACGGTAGGCAGGCAATAATGTCATCCGCGACTTTAGTTAGCGGTTGAGTAGCATCAATCGGTATCGCGCCATCTTCTTCGATTGTTCGACGTTGGAAACCTTCAAATGTGCGTAAGATTTCATTTAATTCCTCGGGATGCATACCGTAAT
This sequence comes from Paenibacillus sp. UNC496MF, assembly GCF_900113915.1. NCBI lineage: Bacteria > Bacillati > Bacillota > Bacilli > Caryophanales > Paenibacillaceae > Paenibacillus > Paenibacillus sp. UNC496MF. Next base: position 35,787 of record NZ_FORE01000015.1, on the reverse strand, counting down.
CACCGGCACTGCGGTTTTGAAGGCGATTGGTGAGAGTTGCCGCATCTATTGTCAGCATAAATATTTTTCTGAATACCGGATAAAATTGTTGCTGATTGGAGGTAGCGCCGGTAATAAATACATCTCTGGGGTTGTTAAGTATTTCTCTTAGTCGATTACTGTCCCAAACCCAATCTGTTTCAGTGTACCGGTCCAACATTTCGGTTATTGGTCGCCCTGTTAAACGGTCCGCGTGATACGTGAGTCCAGGGGTTCTGTCACCATCGTAGGCGATGTACCCCCGCTTTTGGAGCTCTATCGCTAGGGTAGATTTCCCCGTACCTGCTTCACCTGTTATAAGATAAGCGGGCATCCTAACACTCCTTTCAATTATAAAAAGCTGGCGTAATGAAGGCAGCCGAATTCGTTCGACTGCCTTCAATTTTGACTGTTGAGCTACCGTATCCCGTTAGTTGAACAGTGTGCTATATATACTTTTTAGTCCAGTGATTAAAAATGACAGTGAACATAACTATGCCACTAATGATAAGTATTACTCCTATAATAATAGGACAATATACAAATGCATTAATTATGCCGACTTGTACCAGAAGATCTTGATTCGGATTAATGAATTCCTGACAGTCATTTATGAAGTGAAACTTTAGTCAGCTTGATTCCAGTAAACTGTCCGTTAGCATAACGACGGCAGCCGACTTACTCTTTGTTCCCCTGAAGTAGCGTTAGAATAAGCTTTCTCCCCTCCAACGATTCCGCTCGAGTCGACTGAAGAAGGCATCAAATACTTTGCTTCAAATTCTTTTATTGACTCATCCCTCTTATCTGTGCCTCTAAGAATCCAGGTTTCGTCTTGATATCTCGTTCCCATAAGTTTTTTTGCTATATCGACCCTTATGCCTTTACTTTGAGGTGTGAAGCCTAAAGAGCAAGTCATTAAAATCAGATTGAAATCACTACAATCATTCGTTTTATATTGGAGTTCATAGTAAGGCCTCCACTTTATAGCATTTTCCGTCTCCCATTATTTGACGTTAGTCAAACGGAATTGTTGCGCTAACCTGCCCACCAGTTGCATTTGTGTGCATTGAACTTCGGTGTCCCATTAGTTGCGCTTCTGGCGATTGGCAGCGTGGTTCTCTCTGCCCTAGAACCGGTCGCGCGCTAGCCCCATCCAACTGAGTTCTCCGACCAATTTCCAAATAAAACCGCTACCCTTTACCGCCCTGTTGGCCTAAAAATGACAGCCACTCTGAAAGCGGCTGTCATTGACCGGCAAGGAATCTTGAACGCTTCTTGACCAAAATGAAAAGCCCTAAGAGTGAATCCCACCCTCAGAGCCAAAGGTACACGTAATAAATCACTTAAAAGCAATATGAGGATAGGACGTATCTATTTTTGTTTTTTTCATTGTCCTCACCTCATTGCGATTATTTTTATAGCAACACAATCATAACTTTAATTAACTCTCAGAGGTTTTCCTTGCGTTTACGCGGCTTCATGCAGGAAAACGCGATCTACAGCTGTGCCGGAAGTAACGGCATCATCGATCGAGAACGGCAAGATCGTGGTTTTTGTTCCATCGGCTGAAATCACTTTAAGACGATAATCGGTTGTAATCGCTTCGGTTGAATCAACCGCGCGATCACTACCATCGACAACCGAAATCGTTTGGACGCCAGCGAGCGATATAATCTCGTCTAGAACGTTTCCGACCGTAGTTCCGGCTTTAATATCGATCGCATGGTCTGAAATGGCGTTAATATGCGTGCTGGTATAGGCGATATCCACGGCTTTGTCAGCGACAACGCTCGGGAAAACGTAGGATTGCGATAAATTTGCTTGTTTGGAACTATCAAAAGCGGTACTGCCGTTTGCGTCGGGATACACGGTCGGCGTTTGGGTTGGATACAGTTTATTGAACGTTTTAATCGCGATATTGCTGAAATGATAACTTGACGTCCCTCTAACTTGTACGGCGCTGCCGATTAACCCGCCTTGCAGAATCGTGAGGTTATTCAGATCAACGTCCGTTCCGTTATCCACGACAATCGCATAACGGTCATTTCTTAACGCGTCTTCATATTGGATGGAACTGTCTTGAATCGTGACATGATCGACATATTTCATGAGTATGCCATAGGCAGGGAATGAACTCGCATTCGAATAGGACGATGTTCGATAGTTCCCCCCGTTTTTAGCTTCGGCGATCACTTCCGTCGTGTTGGATAGAACCGGCTTGGAAGCAGGTTTGGCAGGATTAAAGGACGCCGTGAGATCAAGATTCTTAATCGTGATATTGCGAACGGGATACGTTTCTCCATCTACGATGGTTCCAACCGATCCAACGTCGACTTGGCCCGCCGCTCCGGTGCTTGGAAAACGTTTATAGCCTTGAATCACGATCGGGAACGCTCCGTCTCCTCCGGCGTTCTTGGATAACACAGCCCCATCGACCGTTACATTGGATATCGAACCGGGTCTTCGTATCCCAAGCGGCAGCCTCGCTGTTTGAAGACTTCCGTCTTCGTCAAACCCGGCACCTTCAAAACGAGGAGATACGCCGAAAGCAATGCCGCCGGATGTGTTTTCCAAATGCAAATCCGAAAAGGTGACGTTGCTTACGTTTGAACCGTCGTTGACCCAGATGGCCACGCCGGTCTTGTTGGCATTGGTGGTCAGCGATAAATTTTTGGCGGTGATATTCGCCATATCCCCAACCGTTTCCGAGCCTAACTGGAACACGTTTCCGCCAGCGATGTCGCCGGCAACGATTTTTTCAATCGCGATATTAGAAACGTGTCTAATAAATCCTAACGAAAAATCGCTTCCTAATTTTGCGACGTCATTACTGGATTTCAACGTCGTCACGTTATAAGCGGATGCGTCGTTATCTTGCATAAAGTTGAAGGTGTCTCTTTGGCGACCGGAAGTAGAGTCGGGCAGAACGATATTTTGAACCCGAATGTTATCGCAGCCAGTGGTTAGTATCGAGAACCAGCCGCCTTGTTCAATGGTTAAACCATGCTCCTCATCCGCTCCGCCAACCACGATATCTTTCGACAGTTTGAACGAGATGGTTTTCGTTCCGTTACCAGGAACGTAAGGATCGCTATAGCCCGTATATAAATTCATATTCCCGTAAATCTTGGCCGAATTCCCGATAATTTTAATGTTCTCTACGCGAACGCCCCACATAAGGGCGTCTTCCCAGTAACCATGACCGTCATCCTGCCCCAAAGCGAAAGGATAATTTAAAGGAGCTTCTCTGGCGTCGATCTTGTCCAAGGCGATCAGTTGGGCGTTTTTGTCAAAATATAAATAGACGTTGCTTCTTAAATGGATGCTGTTCGAAGCAAAATTCGAGTCTCCTCGGAAATAAACCGTTCCGCCGCCATTTTTGCTTGCCGCGACAATCGCTGCATTTATGGCGGCAGCATTATCCGTTCCGGTATAGTGAACAATGTCGCCCGCGCTTTCCGATACGGTTGCGTCAGCAACGGCACCAAAGTTCGTGACATCGTATTGACCTGAATAATAGCTCACCATGTTGGAACTTCCATCGGATGTTACCAGCTTAAAAGAATAATTGGTCTCCGGCAACAGGTTCGACAGGATGGCTTGTTGCGCTTTGAAATCTGTTCCCGTATTCACCCAAGTTAAACCTTTGTCTAAACTTGCATAGACGCTTGCTTGCTTATTGATGGAATCGGCTTCCAGTACGACCGTTGTCGGGGTGTTATAGGAGACATCGGCAGCTTTTCTGACTAGATGGGTTACGGTAGAAGCGACATTGAAGTTTGCCGTCCCCGTTTCCGTATAATCCGCTTCGCGAGGCGTTCCCGAATAAGCCTTGCCGCTAAAAGTCGCACGGAACGTTCCGCCTCGGCTCGGAATTCTTTTGTTTTTCAGAACAAGCGTAACGTCAACGCCATTGTATGCGCTAAAATCCGTGTCCTTGATGGAAACCGTTTTTCCGCCGTCCGTGATGGCCACTTTGGTTCGTAAATCCTCATTCGAATTCATATCTCTAACCCAGTTTCTTCCCGAATGGTTATAATCTTTTGCAGAAGCGATAGCCGCATCATTGAGTTGTACGAAACCGCGGCCGATTAAATCGAACGTATCCGTAGAGGAAGCCGTTATGCCATCCGGCAAATGAAAGGTTAGCGTCCCGTATAAATATTTTCTTTCTGGCGTGGTTTTATTAATCGAATATTCTAATCGTATATCTTGCGTTTGACCGACTGTATATTGCTGCAGGTCGGCCTTCAACGTGGATAGTTGGATGGTAAACGCTTTGGACGTTCCATCTTCCGCAACGACGGTTAATATGTCGTGATTTACGATTTCATCGGCCGGCTTTTTTTCGGCCCCCGAACGATCCGTAACCGAATAACGTTGAATCGAAGGGTCGGTTGCGTCAATTTCGGCAAGCAAGTGTTCAACATGAGATTGAGGGAGCATATCAATCGTGCGATGCGCGTTGTCGATGTTTGATAGGTGAATGGCGTTATTCAGCGCTCTAAGATCGGTGTTGGAAGAACTTTGCGGCTTGAAGGCAACCTTTTTAAGCGATATCGAAGCATGGCGAATTTGCAGCGTGTAGGATTTGGCACGGTCAACCGCCGGCAAATTCGTGATCGAATACGCTATCCCGTCTATGCCTTTGAGTGCACTGATTTTGGCATCGGACAAATCGATATTATCGTCTCCGTCACTGATTGAAAGATATGGCGGAACACTGCCGTTTGTCAGATTCAATAGATCGCTCGTTGACGATGTCTTGAACGAAAACGTGTCCGACGCTCTTACGTTAGACGAAAACCCCAAAGGCGTTATTTTTTTGGACTGTCCGTGATTATCCTGCTTTACCGGTTTCAAGCTGTCGCCAGGTTGCGAATTAGACGCAGCCCATGCACCGTTAGCGAGACTAAACAACATCGTTAGCGCAATCATAGTGGATATAAACGGCTTATGTTTCAACTTTACTCACGCTTCTTTCTTTTCATTTGCATGCAATACTAGAATAATTCAGTTTTGTTTATGGTTGTTCATGAGGAAGTAATGAAAACGTAAATTTGCCCTTCTCATCCATAATTGAGCACAAATGCCTAGGAAGGCAGCCATGCCCCACGCCTATGAGACGCATTGAGAGGCAGGTGTTTAGAAGAAGATCCTTTCGGTTAACCACAAGCCGCCTAATACAAAAGCGATCGCCGAACAGATATTGACGACTCGGACTGAAAACTTCCATTTATGAATCACGAAGAGCAGCGGCAGCAGGATCGCGAGAATCCCTAACTGCGCAACCTCGATGCCTAAATTGAAACTAAAAATATTAAAGGCCAGATAGTTTCGGGCCAGATCCATGCCTTTCAACAAATCGGCGAACCCCATTCCGTGGATCAAACCGAATACAAACGTAATCATCCAGCGTTTCTTCACGTCTTTTCTGAATATATTTTCAATGGCAACATAGCAAATGCTAAGCGCAATCGCGGGTTCAACGATACTAGCCGGTACATTGATAATGTCGAGCACCGTCAAGGTCAAGGTTAAACAGTGCGCAATGGTAAAGGCCGTAATCACCGCGGCATATTGTTTAATCGTTTGCCTTGCGATTAACAGCGAGAAAATAAACAATAGGTGGTCATAACCGGTTAAAATATGTTCCACGCCTAATCTGAAAAACGAAATAAAAGCGGAAATCATTACTACGAACCCCTCCTAAAATGTGAAATGCGCCGTTATTTCGCCTTACGTGTTGCATAACCAAAGCTATACGCCATATAGATGAATAAACTTGCAATAGCCGAGCTCCACAATAAGATGACGAACGTGGACGTCAAAGGATCTCGATCTGCCTCTATTGCAGTGTTTAGGATGATCTTCCTTCCGCTATAAATCGTCAGGTAATACGCCATGAACAAAGCAGCCGCCATATGCAAACCGCTCACCGAGATGAAAACCAATCTGCCGGTTATGCGCGACAGCGGAGCAAGAAGCTTGATCACGAGTATGGAAAAGATCGATAAGCCCAACAGCCATAAGAAAAACCGCGGGTCCGCTTCCGGCTCCTCCCTGATCTTCAGGACAAGAATAGGGACTAGTGAAGCCAGGGCAAGCAGGGAAATCGGCCTGGCAAGTCGCTCGAAGTACGGACTTACACGGAAATCCCCCCGATAGTGGGACGGAAACAGCAAGAGAACGACGGCTAGATAATAAGCAAGACAACCCATAAAGCCAATCGCCATGTTCCTGTGATTCATAATCTCGTTTTTTTTCACGGCATAATTAAACCGTTCTTCCGGACTCGCGAGAGTCATAGCCTGGTCCAGGGCTCGAATGGCCTTGTTATAATGATGTTGCTTCACGAGAATGTCGGCATATAAACGCAGGGCCAAGGCTTGGTCCGCAGGGTCTGTCATCCCGGCCTTGCCAAAGCTGTTGATATCGTTTTCCACATGCTCGCTAGCGGCTTGATATTCGGCGTCTTCAAAATATTGATTAGCCAAGTAGAGATGCATTTCGGGCGCAATCAATGCGTTTTCATTCTTGGAAAGAATGGCTTCCACTTTCGCCAGCTTGTCTTGATCGGAACGCTTGTCCTCTTCCAACTGAACGCTTCTAAAATCCCGCAAGGCTTGCCATTCAGAGCGCCTCTCCTCGAGATACGTCATTCTGTCCCGAAAGTCGTTCGCGAACGTACCGCTCGGAAAACGGTCGAGATACGTCTGATACAAGGTCAATGCCTGATCAAAATCAAATAGGTAATCATCGTAGATATGGGTTAATTGCTTGTACACGATCTCATCCTTCAGGTTCGGGTCCTTGGCCAACAGTTCTTCCAAAACCAGCGCCGCCTGCTCATAATTTTTAGCGGCAACGAATTGGTTGGCCTTCGTACGGTAAGCTTGTCCATCGGCCTCGGAACTGCCAAAAGCCGTGCACGTACCGGAAATCATCATGAAGACCGCACCTATGACGAAAGCAAAGAAATAAGGCGTTTTAATCTTTTTCATGGCGTTCTCTCTTCCCGCTTTCTTAGAAGGGTACCCATTGCAAATTGAATAGCCGGTCGACGAACCAGAGGAAACCAACCATGAAAATAGCTGCGGAAGCCACGATGGTTACGGTCCGGGGAGAGAACCATTTCCTGATCAAGTAAAGCAGGGGCAACGCGATTAATAAGATCGACAGTTGTCCGATTTCTACGCCGACGTTAAACGAAACCACCGAGCGAACAAGATTCTCTTTGTCCGCGACATATTCCCGAAGCACGCTGGCAAAGCCGAATCCATGAACCAGGCCGAACATAAAGGTGACGAGCCATCGATAATTGACCTGTTTGGAAAACAGGTTCTCCACCGCGATATAACAGATGGAAAGGGCAATGACGCTTTCTACGAATTTCGCGTTCAGATTGACGATATGCATGGCCGCCAGCAGTAACGTTATGCTGTGCGCCACCGTAAACGACGTGATGATCTTTATCGCTTCCCTGACGGATAAGCCGATGACGATTAAAGCAAGCAAGAACGCGATGTGATCATAGCCGGTTAAAATATGCTTGATGCCGAGTACGACATAAGTCGCGATGTCGGACAAGAACGCAGCGGTTTTATCCGAGAAATTCCATACGGTATGATTGGAGTCGAATATAGTTTGCAAATTCGGCTGGGTCTTATCGAAGACCGCCTGCACGGAATCGTCATCGGCATCGGTATAATAAACATAGCCAATATTCACATGCTGATTTCCGGTTTCTTCAAATAGAAGATGATACGCAATGCTCACCTGGTTTTCTTGCCAATTAAAATTCAGATCGCTTATCTTCAGCCAAATTTTCCACAATGTCCCTTCCCGTTCTATTTTAACTACCTGTTCCGGATAGGCGCGGCCGTTAATGGAAACCGATAGCTTCTCGTCGATATAGGGTTGGATGACTTTGGTTGTCAGGTCATGGAGCTGATCATCGGTGAGATGGTCCAGATCATACCCGAGTTCCTTAATCCCTTTTAATTGCTGAAATAAACCGGGGTCGAACTCGATCGTGGACAAAATACGATCCTTGCCAAAAGCCCATTTGGAACTCCCGAGATACATGTCGTGAGCAAAAACGGGGGTAACTCCGAAAAGCAGCAGTGCGATTCCCAAGATCAGTGCGGCTAATTTCTTGAATCCTTGTATACGCATACGATGCACTCTTTTCTTCTTCATGTTAGGATGCGGTCCTTGCCTTCTCGCAATACGCAGACCAGGCTGAATCCATTTACCGCGTACCTGTTTATTTTATGAAATCTATGTATGCCGAACGTTAACGTCACATTGACGTCTCGTAAAGCGACTCGCCTGTTACGCGGCAGGCAACACATTCCAACAACGCAATGGCGGCGAAAGGATAGACTCCTCGCGCCGCCATTTACGTTTACTTATGTTTCGGGATGAACCGGCTTAGAGGCTGCCGTTTTGCTGCAGCAGCTGATAGAGATGATAGATCATTTGCGCGGTTTCCGCCCGGGTTGCCTGACCCGTCGGGTTCAGCGCCGAATCGCTGCCTTGCACGATGCCCGCTTTGACCATTTGCGCAGCCGCTTCGACCGCGTAAGGCGCGATTTTCGCTTTGTCCTTGAAGCCGTTCAACTCCTCCGGCGCGCCGCTCAGGTCGAGCTTGCCGGTGACGTCCATCGCCCGGCTCATCAGCACCATCATGTCCTGACGCGAGATGAACTCGCGCGGATTGAACTTGTTGTCGCCCGTGCCGTTCGCGATGCCGAGCGCCTTGACGATGCCAAGCGCTTGATAATAGTAGTCGTTCGCCTTCACGTCGCTGAAGTTGGAAGTAACATCCGCCTTCAGGTTCAGCATGCGGACGAGCATTTCCATGAAGTCAGCTCGCGTGATCTGCTTGCCCGGCTCGAAGGTCGTGGCCGTCGTGCCGTTGATGATGCCCTTGTCGGCCAGCACCGCGATCGCGTCCTTCGCCCAATCGTAATGCGAATCGATGTCTTTGAACGGGTTGGCCGGAATAACCGGCGTGCCGCCGTTACCGTTGTCCGGTGGCGTCGTATTGCCGTTGTCGCCGTTGTTCGGAGGCGGAGTGCCGCCGTTGTTCGGAGGCGTAGTACCGCCGTTGTTCGGAGGCGTCGTACCGCCGCCGTTGCCCGGAGGCGTCGTATCCGCATCTGCGTAGATGACATGGAGTTGCGGAATTTGGTCCGCGTTGGCGCCCGCGCCCTCAAAGGACTCGGCGGTTCTGGTGCCCTGGCCGGTTAGAATGAAGCCCAATGTATTTCCTTCATTCCATCCATCCTTATTTACGATTTCCTGAACCAAGGATGCCACGTTAGGCGTTTGCTGGGCCGGACCCGCTTCATGTTCGACTTCCCACTTCGGCGCATCCTTCCAGTTTACGAGATCCTTCGTCTTAATCCGCGACGAAACATTAGGCGGATCTTGCAGCTGCGAGTTCGCAACGTCCTCCGCATAAATATTCACGTCAAACGGATCCACGTTCTTATCGGGCTCGTCGACGGAGAATTGAATATAGGCGTCAAGAATCTTCGCCCCTTTAGGAATAGCCAGTTCGGCGAATCGGAGCAAGATCTGTTGGTTGGAATCTTCCGTTACGATTTCCAAATCGGAACTTTCAAGATCCAACGTTCCATCCGCGCCTTCTTCCGTATCGTCGTATTGGCCTTTGATCGGCGCTACGAGAACATGGGCATCTTCGTCCGCCGAAGGGCCGACAATGATGGATACCTTATCGCTATCGACTGTTATTCCATCGACGGTAACGGCTGCCTGAATGGTCACGGCCGTCGTGCGGGAAGGTTGGTTTTTCACGGTTACGGTGCCGTCAGCGGAAATGGACACGATATCCTCCAGGCTCGTCGTGTAGGTCACTTGAGCCGAAGAAAGATCCATGGCCGCTCCCAAGTTGTCTTTCGCCGTTAAGCTCAGCTTAGCCGTAGCGTCGCCGGACAACGAACCGCGATCCGATGTCAACTTCGCTTCGGCCAGCCCGTTCGGATTTTGGATCTTAATGGTCACCTTGTTACTGGTAACCAACTTGCTGCCGTCATAGATCTCAGCCCAAACCTGAGCGGATTCATTAAATACAGGCTTGTTCTTCAGCGTCACGGTTCCGTCCGCCGCAATGGAGAGATAATCCGGCTTATCCGTGTAATATTTTACAAGCGCTTTGGAAAGATCCACGTTGGCATCTTTGCTGTCAACAGCAGCCAGATCGAGCTTAACGTTGCTGTCGGGAACAGCCGTTTCCAACGTATCTTTGTCCGCCGTCATGGTCAGCTTGGAAATATCCAATTGAACTTGCGTGTTGTGAACCGTGATGGTCTCGATATCCGTGCCGTCGATTCGACGGGAGGTCACGTTCATCGTATCCCCATTCACATCGAACTCGGTCAGGAAGTACGACTTGTCGGCCTTGACGATGTTCGGCCAGGTCGGGTCCACGTCATACGACGGAGCGCCGCCGCCGCCGGAGGTGAGGTACTCGATCCCGTCGACCTCGGCACGGGCATAGTTGTGATTGTGTCCGTTCAGATACAGCGGCACCCCAAACTGCTTCAGGATGGGATGGATGTATTTTTGGAGATCCGTATTGTTCTCATGCGTACCGGCACCCCAGGCCGGTTGATGGCCCATGACGATTTTCCACGGCTTGGTCGTGGTGGCCAAATCGTTGATCAGCCAATTGTACTGCGGCGAGTCGGGCTTAAAATCCGCATACTCGTCCAGGACGGAGATATGGACCGGACCGTAATCGAAGGACCAGTAGAAGTCGTTCACGTACGGATATGGGAAGTACTTCTCGTAGACCGAACCTACGCCCTCGTGGTTGCCCCTGGCCCCCATCATCGGCACCTCGGTTTGGAGCGCGTGCAGCTGCGGGTAGGCTGATTCCGGAACGAAGTACTGGGCGGTCCAATTGCTCTCGGAGTCGCTCGAAGCGATGTCACCGCTGTTCAGGAGAATCGTCTGGTAAGACGGGTCTGCGGCGTAAGCCTTCCGCGCCAGGTCGGCTACCTTCTCCTGGTAATCCGGTTGGGTACGGCTGTCGCCATAGGAGAGAAATTTCACGGAGGTCGCGTCATCCGCAGGCGCCGTGACGAACGAACCGGCCTGACCGTCTACCTCATAATAATACTTGGTAGCCGGTTCCAACCCGGTGATGTCGAACTTATGCTGGTTGTCTTCACCGTACGTAGCGACGGACTGTTCCCCCAGCGCATACGTGGTGTCTTTCCCCCACTTGATCGTATTCGGCTGGCTGTCGCTCGTCTGCCAAAGGACGCTCATCGAGCTGTTTGATCCTGCGTACAGCAGATACGGCCCCTTAATAATCGTGCTTTCAGCCGATACGTTGTAAATGCCGATGGTGAACAAAACCGTAGCTACGAATAGAACCAAGGTCAAACTTTTCCACTTGGCTTTTAACTTCACCTTCACTTCGTCATCCCCTTCTCTGTCATTGGCAGTCGGCCATGGAACCCCCCCGGTCGGCCTCTTCCCCGATCAATCCAAAACTAACGAACTCCCTCCTTACTCCGCTTTTATCGACACACCAGTAGTCTGCCGGCACGCTTCTTTCGTTCTCAATGTGCCGCGTAAAGGATTGCGGAAATTACACAATATTTCCGATAACCAACTGCCCTAGCCATTATACTCGCAATCTATCCTTTTAAAATTTAAGAGTAAGTAAACGTTATATGAAGCTAATTTTAAGCAGCCAAGCCGTTTCGCCCCGGCAATAAAAACCGGATACGTTCAGCAGCATTTGCAATTTCCTAAACTAGCCTTAACATTCTCCTGATTATTCTTCTCTACAATAATCGACATCCTAATCCCGAATGAAAGAGATGGACTGCCGATGAAATCCATGTTCAACGCAAGAGACCTTGCGATTACGCAAGCGAGCGCAGCCGCCCTGCTTTTTTTATCGATCCCTTTGTTTAATGTCATCGGATTCAGCAATCATAAGCTGGAAGCCGTCCTGCACGGGCTAGGCGCGACCATCACCGTGATCATGAGCTGCCAAGTCCTTCATTTGACCTATCCCATGCTGCGAGGCAAGAAAGGGGCCGCGGTCACCCTGGAACGGGTGCTCTGGCTTACCAACATCCTGGTTCTGATTACGATCATTCTCGGCAATTGGCTTTACATTGCTTACCGAGGACCGGACGGTCCCCAGCAGTGGCTGATGTACCGCAGCCCCGAAGCCCATCTAGTCGTGATGGAATACAAAGAATTCGTCTCGCTGTACCCGCTCCCCTTGGGAATCGCCGCAGCCGTGTTATTGCGCCGGTTTCGCCATGAGCTCGAAGCGGGCTCGGCCGTTAGCGGCATCATCGCTTTACTGATCACGCTATTCTGGATCTGTTTACTGCTCGGACTTGCATTCGGATTCGGCTTGACGAAACTGAAAATGGTATGATCTTCAACATGGTCGATAGGGAGAGAAAACAGTGAAGGAATCCAAACCACGAAAAACCGGTGAAATCGCCGCCGTTCTGCTTTCCGTATGGCTCGGCATCGCAGCGACGACGCTCTGTCACTTATGGAGCTATTACAATCCGCTCCACGCGAATCCGACTCTGCTGAAATGGGGTTCCTGGATCCCCTCTTGGTGGGCCATCGGTCCCTACACCGGCAAAGAAACGGCGGGACTGGTCGTCTGGTTGGGTACATGGGCGATCCTCCACTGGACGCTCGGCCGGGCAGAAGTCAAGCTGAAGCCTTGGACGATCGGATTTGCGGTTGCCTTTATCGCCAATCTCATCATTCTCTGGCCGACCGTCTACCACGCCATTCTGTGGTGGCCTACCCTGCCGAACACGTTACCGGGAGGAGAGGGGTAAGCTTATGGCGATTCTTTACAAATATAAACTTTCGTTATCGCTGCTCGCGTTAATCGCGGTTCTGTTCTGTTCCTTCTATTGGACAAAGGTACCCATGGAGGGCTTCAAGTCATCCGCTTCGTCCTCCGCGACGTTTCGGTTCGGATACTTCAGCCAGCAGGACGGGGAAATCGGAGATTGGATCAAGCACTTCCGGGACATCTCGTATTTTGCCGCGTCCAACCGGTTGATGGAGGGTCATCCGGAAGCGCGGTCGTTCCAGTTGTACCCCATCTATGACGGTTCGACGACGGAGCAGAAGTTCGACCAAGCGTATCCTCATGTGCCTACCGAGACGCTTCCGGGTTACGGGAAATCCGTTTACGCGATTAAGCAAGGGAACGCCAAGCTCTTCTTCCTGAACGCCGGTCGGTTACAAGAGCCGGGAGACACCCAATTGGAATGGATCCGCAAGACGATGAATGATAACAAGCAAACCTTCGCCCTTGCATGGCTAAGCGAAGATCCGAAACTTCCCGAGGTGTGGAAGGCGCTCCGGACAGCCGGAATAAGCGCGGTCTTCATCCGCGATACCGTCTACGCGCTTCATGTAGGCGTATCCCAAGAGCCTTCCGATTATCGCCCCTCCGATTATGAGGACTGGGACATTTGGGGCTTGTCCGATATGAAGGAGAAGCCTTTTCTTACGGAAATGGAAGCGAATGAAACCGCGTTGACCATTAAAGCGGAGAACGAAGAAGGACAGCCATTGGATCAGCTGGAACTGAACGCGGATAATCTGGCTTCGCGGGACCTTGCCACGTTGAAGGAAAAAGAAGAAATTCCGCTCGTGGGCATTCAATCCTTATGGCATTATCACGCCGGCGACGATTCGATCAAATTCGCCATCCCGGATGGCGTGGACTTGGTGGGAGAAGGTCCGATCATTGAGACGTCGCGCACGGAACCGGTTCCCCTGCCGGATTACGATTGGCGCAGTCCGGATTACGACGATTCCGGCTGGAAGACCGGCAGAGCTGCTTTAGGCTATACGAATAACAAGGAACGGCAGAGCTCGATTCAAACCAACCTGGAAACCGTCGCATCCCCGACGTATTATTTTCGCAAGACGTTTGAATTGAATGGCGATCCGGAGAAGTTGTCGGGATTAATCCTGCACATCGCCTACGAGGACGGTTACGTTGTCTATCTGAACGGTCAGGAAGTCTCGCGGGACGCCATCCTGACCGGGGTCCTAACCGAATCCTCGCTCGCCATTCCGAACGACTTTGCCTCTTATCGGAGAATCGATCTCAAGGCCCATTTAAACAAGCTCGTGAAGGGGACCAATGAAATTGCCGTTGAAGTCCACCGCGGCCATCCCGGCGCGCCCAATCTGTTTTTCGACCTCGGCCTGTCTGTCGAATCCAATGGAGAGGAACGTCAATAATGCGGACAAACCTGCAGACTTGCATTAGAAAACCCGGCATCAGGGACGTTGCATCCTGCTCGCTGATCGTGTTTCTGGCCATCTTGCTGACCGGATGCGTCCCTGCTCCGAAAAGCTCGATTCCGATTGCCGACATTGCCGTTACGAACAACCATCTGATTGTCCAAAACGAAACCGGATTCGTCTGGTTCCATGCCAAGCTTACCATTGACGACAAGTACACCTATGAAGCGGCGATGATGACCGCCGGCAAATCCAGCGTGCCGCTGGCAAAATTCGTTGACGACCAAGGCCATGCTTACGAACGCGGACGGTGGAGCATCCGCAATCTGACGATCGATATTACCGATACGCTGGGCCGAAAAAAGCACTTTAGCTGGTAACGTCGAAACAGGCATTCTTAACAAAATCCAAGTTGGCATCACGCAAAAGCCGTACCCTCATGTTTGTCCGCAAACGCGAAGAAGGAGCTGCCGGTCGGCAGCTCCTTCTTCACGTTTCTTTGTGATTCTCTCGCGTCCCGATACCTTCGCCCCGGTTTGCCAAGCTGCGGTATTCCTTTGGGGTAACCCCGTATAAGGATTGAAACTTTCGATAGAAAAAGGATAAATTGTTATACCCGATTTCTTTGGAAATGTCCTCGACGGTGCGATCGGTTAGTTTTAGCCGCAACGCCGCATGCATGAATTTTTGCTTTTGCACGAGCGCGGAATAGGTTTTCCCGGTTACGTTCTTAATGATTCTGCCTATATGCTCCGCCGAGTACCCGAAGTGCTCGGCCGTCTGCGCCAATGTCGTGTTTAGATAGTGTTTATGAATGTAGGCGATGATTTCGATGACGGAGAGCCCGGATTTGCGTATTCCGTCGTTTACAAACAATCGGTAGCTTTCGCTTTCTACCAATCGGCTGACAAGAACGGTCAAATACGCTTTAATAATCTCCCGGTTCGCCGCTTTAAGTCCGAACGCCTCGCATAATAGGTTCTGAATCGTTTGTTTAATTTGCCAATTATTCAACGTATGGATCAATAGAAAATTCTTCTCTCTAGAAGCATCCGCGATAATCGAAGCGATTGTCCGACCAAGCATATGATCCCCGAGGATGTTATAGATGAATGCACTATCGAAAAATTCATTCTTCGCCAAAAAGTTGATGAGAATGTCATTTTCACCGCATTTGGCAATGGAATGCTCCACATTCTTATTGAGGATAATCAAATCTCCTTCTTTTAATTCGAACCGTTCGCCCTGAATATCTTGATAGAAGGTACCGCTGTAGATGTAATTCATCTCGAATAGGTTATGGGTGTGTGTGGGCATTTGCACAAACCTGGTATGCCTGGAGATGGCGAACAATTCGCCTGTGACATGCAATCGAAGCACATCTCCCTCCAAGGTGTAATGGTAAATGGAAGGGTGAGTGATGGCCATAGCCGGAGCCGGGGCGCCATGAGAATCGTTTTGGACGGAGGGGCTTTTCGCAGACAGGGCACGAGCAAGAATCCGGCTTTTTACGGCATCGTCCGTAAGATCGTTTTCTTTTAATTTCATCTCCAGATCGGTCAATTCAAATAACATACGATCCAATTCTTCATAATTCATGTAACCGCCTCCCCTGGATAGTATATCAGATTTGGTCAGTTAAATAGACAGCACGAGATATTGGAGAACGGGGTTTCATACGATACGATATCCGAAAAGGTTAGTTGACGATAAGTGCCATGATCAGGATGTACGCATGCATGTCAAACGCGCGGAGGAAATGTTCATGAAACTTGCCGATATTGAAAATGCTGCCTTGTACTCCAACCAAGCAATCAGAAGCATCGTAGAAGAGATTTTCATCGAAGGCGAAAGGCTGCTGCGGATTCATACGGCTTGGCAGCTAAAAAACGGCCAAATCTTACTCTATGAATATTCGCCAAGAAACAGTCCCCCTAGTAATTTTTGCATCTATGATTGTTTGGATGATTATAACGAACTCTGTCATGAACTTGATTGGGTGCATGGAAAATAACGAAAAACGGCAGCCGACGGCTGCCGTTTTTTTCAATAGGCGATTAGGTAGTCTCTGACGAATCCATGGCGTCCGGACCGTCAACAACGTCGATTGCACCGACCGCGAGGATGGATACCGCGGCTGCTTTGCCGAGTTTCTTGGCGCCTTCTTTCATCAACCGCTTATCGTTTTCCTTGATTCCGGTCACAACATCCTTCCCGCTTTGGACCACGTATTCGATGCCTTGGCCGGCACCTCTGACAGTCGTCGTGACCGCATCTCCAAGATCCTCGAATCCGGTCTTCGCCTGCTGCTTATCCGCCGTTATTAAACCGGCGCCAACATCCCATACCCCGCTCGCTGCTCGGCCTGCAAGCTCGCCCGTCTTCGCCGTCACTCGTTCCACGTCGTTACCGATTTCTTTGATGTAGTCACTATGGACAAGCTCGCCGGCAACGCGCACCGTACCGCCAAGCACTCTTCCCGTGAGATCGCCCGCCAGCTTTCCGACGCCCTTCAGCAAATCCATTTGAACACCTCCGTATCTTCCTATATGCTGTATAACGAGGATTGACGCCTTTCGTTTCATCCTTTTTCAACTTACGCGATCGTGACCCCTGCCCCGGTCATCGTTTCTTTTCCTTTCAAGCGACCGGCCAATCCACCGGCTTATCCGGAATGACGGCATCCGTCATCTCCCACCGGCGAAGACTGTTGGCTTGGACTTGAACGACGATGAACAATAAATCCCCGGTACCGATATTGCGGAGCGCGCGTTCTCCATCAGGGCCTACGCGAATCGCGGTTCCTTCCGTGACTTCAAAGAGATGGCCATCCACCTGAAACTGGCCCCGGCCGCCTATGAAAAGGTACAGCTCCTCATTATCACGATGTCTGTGGTAGAACGGAACCACTCCTCCCTGCGGCAATTGGTTAAGCGACACCTCCATGCCGGTCAGCCCAAGCCTGTCCTTGAGATAATACTTTCCTGGCGGCCCTTCCGGCACATGCAGAAGACCATCAAACGCTCCCGCATGCATAACCGTAAAATTCGTTCCCGTCATTTGTCGAAATCACCTCTCTGAAATTAGCGTTTTTTGAATCCCGGACCCGCCGCCGATCCTGATGGAATACGCTTCAATCTCGCAGGCGGTAATCACACCAATAATGTAGCACACACTTAATTAAGTGTAAACTATATATAAGATTGTTGTCGTCTCTCCTAACCTAAACACCACTCCTTAAACGATCTCTGCGGTTCGTGGCGGCTGCATTTTGCGAATTTGAGAAAAATTTAAGAAATCGCGCCTGAAAATTTTAAGTCATTACGCTATCTTCGTCCTAGCGAAGCTCACGCAGGTCATCAATCGTTGCTAAAATAGGCTTGACCAGGCAGCCTTGCTCCGCATATCCTTGGTTGCGAAGGATGCAGAAGGGGAACTTATGAGGGTATGAATAGACGAGATCGCATAATAACGGTCATTTTATATGGTGTTTTCATCGGTTACATCGTTTTGTTAATGAAAATCCTGTTCTTCTCGAGGGTTTCGATCATGGAGCTATTCGATGGCCAGCGGGCTTTTGTCCGGTCCATCAATCTCGTTCCTTTATCCAGCATAAGCGCGTACCTATCCGGCGGCTCCGTCAATTTAAAACAATTCGCATTTGCTAACGTGGGCGGCAATATACTTATTTTCATTCCCCTTGGCGCGTATGTGTCCGTATTGCGGAACAATCATGGCGGACGAAGCAATCTATTGCTGATACTCAGCATGAGTTTAGCCGTGGAGGTCATTCAGGGGCTATTGGGCATCGGAACGGCGGATATTGATGATATCCTGCTCAATGGTTTAGGCGGATGGATCGGTATTTTAGCGTGTAAGTCTTTACGATTCCTGTTACGGGAAGAGAAGAACGTACGCGCGGTCATCGCGGCACTATCTGCTCTCGTAGGTTTACCGGTTATGTTTGATTTATTATTCATGATCCAAATGAGATTCTAAACGGCGATTCGACGAACAAGAGGCACCCTGTCCTTCCTGGCCGGATGCCTTATTTTCTGATCCCCGTTTCCGTCAATACCACATGAACCTTCAGGCTCACGTTTGCCGCCGGGTATGCTTGCTTCCACGCCGCTTCGCTCCAATGCCGCGTTTTGCTCCGCACGATATCCCCCAATCCGAGCGGGTCGATGCCGTCTTTTTGGAATTGGCGAATAAGCCCCGTCCCCGTCGTGCCGAGCTCCTTCTCCAAACTGTCTTGAAACCTCCGATGCTCAAGGCCGGTTAACCGAATCCCCTTGGAATCGATCACTTCAGCGTTCAAACGAAGGGTGATCAGCAGGCTCGGACGGTTCTTATCCCGACTGACGCGATACTTCACTTTGGACCCGACGTTTTTGACGGCGAAGTAGGTCCCGTCTTGAAGCCGCGCCTCGAGTACGCCGTATTTCGCGTTTTCGCGCAAAAGCTTCACGACTCGCATTTGTTGTTCGTTCAGCGACGAGACGTAGCGGTCATCCTTGAATAAGGCTAATCCCGAAATCACCGCTTGGTCGCCCCTTAAACCGAGGATCGGCAAAAAAGGATCCATGCCTTTGCCCAGGTACGCGTATTCGAAATCGTTCAGATTAGCCCGGGGGACTAAGCCGGTTCGGACGTTGGTATCGAGCAAATCGAACAAATACATCCCTTTCTCGAGATTTGAACTGAAATTGGTTTGCAGCACTTTCTTCGCTTCTCCATCGACGATCGCCACGTACATTTTGCGCGAAGCGAGCGCGTCGCGCAGAAGAACGTCCAGCTCGTTTGAAATTCCCTTGGCCGCGACGGCCTTCCCGATTAAGACTACCGATATTTTCCCGGTCTTGATCGGCCGATTCAGCTGCATGTTCATTAATTCGGTGATGCTTCTGCTGGTATGGCCGACTTTAGAAAGCAGCAGATTGGAAACGGTTCTGGATTTGCCCGCTTGAAACTTCGGCGGCGCCAGCGTCAATTCGAGCTGATCCCCAGGCGCTTCGTCGAATGCGCTGACAAACGATATCGTGGTTTTTTCCAAAATATCTTGTTTCACGCAGCCCGTTAACGAAAGACAGAGCAGCAGTAGCGGCAGGAGGATCCGAATCATGCCGTTCTTCTCCCTTTCGTTCGGATCAAGACGACCAGATACAAGAACGGAATGTAGGCAAACATCAGGTAATTACCGGCGACGGTTAATAAGGCTTGAACGTCTTCGATCCGGCTGCGGCCGGGAATAAGGCAGACGGCGGCAAAGACCGCCGCGATCAAAAACGGCAGTATCGACGCTTGTCTCATCGCGAACATCACCCTGCCTATTCGGCTTGAAACCCATAGACAGAAGCAGGTGATCGGGATGATCCATAAGATCTGAGAGGCGGCACCGATATATTCGAAGCGGTCGATAAACGGGAAGTGAATGAACTTGTACTTGGTTAATTGCGGCCATATTTCATTCGACAATTGTTCGGGTTTAAACATCAATAAAGCAAAGAACAGAATGCAGAGATACGAAAAGGTGGTAAGCAAATTCGCCCCATGCGCCCATTTCTGCGAGGTTTCCGGCGATTTGACGAAGGTGTAGCAGAATAGAATGGCTTCCACGCCTATGTAGGGAAACGTCAATTGCTTGCCTCCTTGGAAAATCTCCTGGAGAGAATGATCGAGTATCGGCGACAAATTGTTAAAATGAAAATACATCGCCGGAAAAAACAACGCCAATATGGTGATATAGCGGAGCATGCTGAACATGCAAATCCCCACGATCACCCGAAAGCCCCCGGCAACGATGTAATACACGAGCAGCAGCAGAACCGCGGCCAGCGGCCAGGTCGTCAGATCCGGAAACAGCCATACTTGAATCACCTCGATGAATAACCGCAATTGAAAACAAGCCACGAGCAGAAAGTAAACGACGCAGGCAAGATTAAGCCCCCCGCCCGCCCACCTGCCGAACAATTGAGGATGAATATGGATCAGATCCGTACCGCTGTAGTTGAGCACTTGGTACATCATCCATATGATCACGTGGAAGCTGAGTCCGCAGAGGAGGACCGACATCCAGACGTCTTGGCCTGCCCATTGAATCGGCTTGATCGACATGGACAAATACTCGGGTCCGAACTGCATCGCATGAATCAGCACGAACACGAGAAAAGCCGATATGGTTAATCGCGGCTGCTCGGTTGTTTTCACCTTTCTTCACTCCCGGAACGGTTCAATCGTCGATGTCTTTTTTGGCCGCTGCCTTCTTCCGCTCGAATCGGACGGGGTTCGGCGATCTAAAAAAGCTGAACCGATGATGGAACTTGGAATATGGCGGACGAATCGCCGTATCGTACAAGTCGGCCTTGCGGAACGGATAGAGGGGAACCAAGTACGGCATCCCGAGAGACGTTAACCGCAGCAGGTGCGCAACGAGCGCCAAGGTACAGATGAATATCCCCAGCAGCCCCCAGATTTGTGCGGCGAAAATAAAGGGAAACCGAAGCATCCGGATGGTGGCGCTCATTCGAAAAATCGGCGTCGTGAACGAAGCCAATGCGGATAACGCGACGATGATCAATAAAAAGTTGCTCGTCAGCGCGGCTTCGACGGCCGCCGTACCGAGCACGATGCCGCCGACGATGCCGATCGTCTGTCCGATCTTCGAAGGCAATCGAGCCCCCGCTTCCCGCAGCAATTCAATGACGAGCTCCATAATGAGCACTTCCACGATCGGAGGAAACGGCACGTTGATTCGCGATGATACGATCGTGGGCAAGAACAGGTTCGAGACGCCTTGGCCGTGATACGTGATCACGGCCACGTACAAAGGCGAGGCAAACACGGAAAAAAAGACGGAGAAAAACCGAATCATCCGCAGCAGGGAAGCAATAATCCAGGGCAAATAATAATCCTCGTACGTAATGAAAAAGGACCAGAAGTTGACCGGCGCAAACACCGAAGTGGGGGACCCGTCCTTTAAGATGCAGATTTGGCCCGAAGACAAGGCCCACGCAACGTAGTCGGGCCTTTCGGTGCCGATCGACTGCGGAAAGATCGAGTTGGAATTATCTTCGATCATTTGCTGAAGCAGCGTGCTGTCCGTAACTTGATCGAAGCGCACGTCTTCAAGCCGCTGCACGCAGGTATTCAAATAGGCTTCGTTTGCGATTCCCTTGAGGTACACGACCGCGACTCTGGACTTGGAGACGCTCCCGATCGTCAACTCCCGGATGCGCAGCTCCGGGACCGGAACGCGCGTCCGAATCAAATTCAGATTGATGTCCAAGGACTCGACGAAGGCTTCTTTGGGTCCTTCCACGGTAAATTCGACTTCCGGAATCGTAACGCTGCGCCCTTTGGATATCGCGGCGTTAATGAGCATGCAATGATGGCTTTGAAGACCGAATTGAACCGCCACGTAGCCGCGGTGAATGTTGTCTTGAATGATGTTCCAGTCATGGGCGATTTCTTTTTCCGCCACGGGAATGACGGCATACATTTCGTTGAAGCTTAGGCCGGGATGGTCGCTCAGGCAGCTTAGAATCTGACGCTGGACCGTTTCCATGTCCGTTAAGGTTTTGATATACCCGATGAATACCCGTTCCGCGTTCATGAAATGCTCGTAGCATACGAAATCCGCCGATTCCTTCAGTTCCTTCCATAATGGCGGGACTGTATCCACTTCGAATCAATCCTTTCGCTTCTTGATTCTCCCGTTCATTGTCCCCCCGAAGTGGAAAAACATACAAAAAGAGCCTGTAGCAGCGACCGACCACGCGAAAAACCCCCGGTTCCGCGTCCGGGGGTTCGGCTAGCGGCCGCAGCCGCTCAATAGGCCAGCGAGAACAAGCCGTGGATGTGCGCCAGATAGCGCACATCGCTCGCCTTTTTCATCAGGGTTGCCGGTAAGCCTTTCAGTTCGATGCCGTTTTCGCCGATCCAACCGATGCCGTCCTTGCGCCCCAGACTGGCGAGCGAACCGGAATTCACCGGCTCGAACGGCGTCATGGCGGCGCCTTTGAAGTACGCGAACAGGTTCGCCCCGACATGCTCGCCCATTTGCCAGGACAGCTGTGCCGTCGGCGGGTAGGGGCGCCCATCCGGTCCCATCACGACGGCGCAATCGCCCGCAAGGAACACTTCGGGGTGCGAGACGGATTGCAGATATTCGTTGACCGAGGCGCGTCCGCGCTCGACCGCAATCCCGCAATCCGCCACAAGCGGGCTGCCTTTCACGCCGCCGGCCCACAGGACCGTGCCGGCTTCGAGCGTCCGGCCGTCGCTCAGGCTGACCGTCGTCCCGTCCAGCCCCGCGATCCTCAGCCCCAACAGGAAGCGAACG
Organism: Paenibacillus sp. UNC496MF; assembly: GCF_900113915.1. Lineage (NCBI taxonomy): Bacteria > Bacillati > Bacillota > Bacilli > Caryophanales > Paenibacillaceae > Paenibacillus > Paenibacillus sp. UNC496MF. Next base: position 13,127 of record NZ_FORE01000015.1, on the reverse strand, counting down.
CCGCGCGCTTCGAGGCTGGTTACCGCGCGCCTGATGAGATCCGCGGAGTAGGTCGAAAGTATCGACGGCTTGGATTCGACGAGGTACACGGACACGTCCGAGAAGTCGACGCCGTGCGTTCGGCATAGACGCGGAAGCTCGTCCGCCAGCTCGCCGACAAGTTCGACCCCCGTCAAGCCGCCGCCGCCGATGACGAACGTCGCGTCCCCTTTGCGCTTCGATGTCGCGTACGCGGCGATTTTGTCGTTGACGTGAGCGAAAATCCGCTTCGCGTCCGACACGGATTTCAGCGTGAAGCTATTTTCCTGCAGGCCCGGCACGCCGAAGAAATCCGATTCGCTTCCAAGCGCGAGCACGAGCGCATCGTACGAGAAGGTGCTTCCGTTCGCCAGCACGACTTTGCGGCCGTCCGGATCGATCGCGGTCACCGTGCCGATTTCAAGGCGGATGTCTTTGTCCTTAAACAGATTGGCGAGCGGCAAGGTAACGGCCTTCTCGGCGATATTGCCCACCGCCAGACGATGCAGCTCCGTCACGATCTGGTGCGTATCGTAACGGTTAATGACCGTAATCGCGGCTTCCTCCGCCGAAAAGCATGCGCGAGCGGAAAGCGCGCTGAGAAGGCCGCCATATCCGGCGCCCAGAATTAAAATGCGTTTGCTCATGTTCCCGTCCTCCCGAGTCTTCGTTGTTGTGATTCGCTCGGATTCTCCCGTCTGCCGCCGGATCCCAAGCGCATGCGTTCGGTTTCGCCGTCGCACGTGAAAAACTTCACATTGTAAGCCGCAAGCCGCCGCGGGGCTCCGTTAAACGCGGCAAATGAAGGAATAGGCCGTCTTCTCGTAACCCATCTTGGTTTCATAGAACCGATGGGCATCGAGGTTCGCCAATCCCGAGCCCAGAGCCACGATTCCGCATCCGCTTTCCTTCGCGTACCGATGGACATGCGCGAGCAGCTCGTTTCCGTATCCCTTTGATCGCATGGAAGACTTGGTGACCAAATCGTAGATGAACACATGCCTACCGAAATAAAAATTGGTTAGTATGCCGATGCCGGCTAATGCCGCGATTTCGTCCTGTTCATACAAAGCCAGCAGCGTATAGCCCTCTTCCCTCATCGTGCGCAGACAAGCAAGATACGCGTCTTGGTCGAGATGGGTTCGTAATTCATGCATGACCGGATAGCCTTCGAGCCATTCCGTTTCGTTCGTTAATTCCTTGATCATCGTCGTTCCCTCCGCTTCATGAAGTACGCTCACTCTTATAACGACGAAGAGCCTGATTTTGTGAAAGGAAGAAACTGGTTGGATGCCGGCCCCGGCGATTTTCAAGCGCGCGAAAGCGCGATAGCAACAAAAAAAGCCGCGTCAACCGCGGCTTCGTTAAGCTTATTTGGACCAATTGTCTTGAATAAACCGATCGCGGCCGGACTTCTCGCGGTCTTCCTTATAATGCTTCGGATTCTTCTTGTGGTAATCTTGATGATACGCTTCGGCTTCATGGAAGGCCGCCGCCGGCAAAATTTTCGTGACGATCGGTTTATCGAACCGTCCGCTGGCTTCAAGCGCTTGCTTCGATTGAAGGGCCAGCTCCATTTGCCGGTCGTTATGGCAGAAGATCGCGGTCGCATATTGCGTCCCCCGGTCATGGAATTGCCCGAATTCGTCCGTGGGGTCGATTTGCTGCCAGAACAGTTCCAGCAACCGTTCGTAAGGGAAAAGCAACGGGTCGAACGTGATTTGTACCGCTTCGAGGTGGCCGGTCTCGCCCGTCTTCACTTCTTCGTAAGTCGGGTTTTCCTTGTGGCCCCCGGTGTAGCCCGATACGATCCCCAGGATGCCGGGCAGTTCATCGAACGGCGTAACCATGCACCAGAAACACCCGCCGGCAAAGGTTGCCTTTTCCATCTCTCTATCATCCTCCTGCGATGTCGATAATATGCGCGGATTCCGCTATGTTAGCACATCTTCGCGGTCGTCATCTCGCGGAGCGCCTAAGCAAAAAGCCGCCCCGATCGGCGGCATCAGGTCAATCCGTGCGTCCTTGTCCGGATCGGCTACGCTTGTTCCGCAGGCGCGGCGGATTCCGGCAAGTGAGAGACGAATACTTGATAAACCGTGACTTTATTGCCGATCACGGGACCGCCCTCGTTCGCTTGCGGCGATCCGCCGCGAGCCTGTCCCGAAGGGGGCTCGCCCGCCGAACGCGCGGTCTCCTCGTCCCGGCGGCCATGCGCGCCGCGAAAGGCTTGGCTGCTCGCCCACGCTTGGAACGAATCCTCGTTCTCCCAGGTCGTGCATACCCGAATCTCGTCGTTGCCCGCTTCATTGACGCTGTGCAGGACGTCCATGCGAACGAACCCCGGAAACGTATGCACCATTTTCGGCTGACGAAAGCGTTCCATCACGCCTTCACCGAAACCTTTTTTCACTTCAATCCGATTTTCCACGAGAATCATGCCGCTCCGCTCCTTCGCTTCTTCCTATTAACAGCTTCCTTCGTTCCTATCGTAACAAGCTTGGCCCGCCTTCGCAAATGCGGGCCGTCGGCCGGTTAGGATCGGGCTATGCCGCAAGGCAGATACACCGGTATTCCCGCGAGTCTGATTGTCTATTCGGAGGACCTCATGTTTAGCTTTAAGACCTCCCCCCGTTCATTCAATAATGGCGGTGAAAATAGGAAATTCCCCCCGATAAACCTTCTCTTTTATGGGAAGCCCGCGATTAGGTAAAGTGAAGGCAGAGGCATGGCCGCATCCTGGAAGAGATGAAACGGATATGGAAAGGAGCCTGTTGGAATGAACGAAATGAACGAAATGTTGGCGGTCGCGGGTCTTTCTTTTGTGCTGGTCGCGTTCCTGACGCCGCTGCTCATTTGGTGTCTCCGCCGCTTGAAGCTGACGCAGCCTATTCGCGCCGAGCTGCCTCCCGACCATCACGCGAAGAAGGGAACGCCGTTGATGGCCGGCCTCGTCCTGTTGATCGGCGTCGCCGCCTCCCTGGAATTCCGCCCCGCGCCGTTGACGACGTTATTATGCGCGACGTTCCTCTTGTTCGGCATGATCGGGTTCCTCGACGATTTCAAGAAAGCCGCCTGGCAGGATCCCTCCGGCATATCCGGGCGGACCAAGCTGGTGCTGCAATTCGCGTGTACGGGCCTGGTGCTTCTCCTTTTATTCCGCACGTTTGCGCTGACGAGCGATATTTCGCTGTTTCATGGCTTTCAGCTCCACCTGCCCGTTTACGCGTACGTCGTCGTTCTCGCCTTATTCGTGGTGGGATCGGCGAATGCCATCAATTTTACGGACGGGCTGGACGGCTTATTGATTAACGTCGCCATTCCGACTTACTTTTTCTTTTTCCTTATCTCGGACAAGCCGGAGGTCCGAGCCTTTTCGCTGGTCATGATCGGCTGCTTGATCGGGCTCTTCTTCTACAACATCTTTCCCGCGAAAGCGTTCATGGGGGATACCGGGTCGCTGGCCATCGGGGGCTCGCTCTCCTTTTTGGCGGTCATGGAGAAGGTGGAGGTGCTGATTCCGCTCTTGTTTTCCGTCTACCTGGCCGAACAATGGTCGGTCATGCTGCAGGTGTGGTACTTCAAACGAACGAAGCGGCGTTTATTTCGGATGGCGCCGATTCATTTCCATTTTCGGTTAAAATACGGCTGGAGCGAGAATACCATCGTCATGGCGTTCGGTTTCGCGTCCTGGGCATCCGCGCTCGGCAGTTGGTTGATTTGGAAATTCGCCTTCTAGGCGTGCCACTGCGCGTGACGAGGATGGAAACGGGGCAGCTTATTCGTCCTCCTCGCGGTCGAAATCCGCGGACGAGGGAGGAATCGGCGCGATCCGCGTCGAATAATAGCGTGATCGGCGTTGCAAAAATGTTTACGGGAGTTGACAGGCATGGCAAGAGGAATCAACGGCGTGACGATGGAAATCGACTTTGAAGGCGGCAAGCGCGTGCGGATCCGCGGCGAATACGACCCGGTGAATAATGAGATGGATTTCAAATTCACGGACCGTCATAAGCGGCCGCTTCAGCTGGAGCCATGGGAAGCGGAGGAGTGCCGCATGCTGTTCATGGGCCTGGCTCAAATGTTCGGGTCGGCCGCGACGGGAGCGAACGCGCCGGAGGACAAGCTCTTGGACGCGAACACGCTTCGCAATCAAGAGCGCTAATCGATCTGCATGGATAAATGAACAAGCGCACAGGAGCCGTTCGATCTGCCGAAGCCATTTCCGGCGACCGCGGATCGGCTCGGCGAACGTTGAAAAGGTGCCCGTCTCGGCGGGCGCCTTTTGTTTGCATTTCGAATTCAATGGCAATTCCTCGAGCAAGCCGGCCTAATGAACGGCTGAATACCAGTCCAACACGCGCAAGGCGCGCAGCGTCACCCAGCGGCTCGCTTGTCCCTCGCCCTCGTTCAGCTCGACCGCCATGGAGCCGGGGTACTGGCGCTCGAGCGGCCACCGGCCGTCGTCATCCCGCTTCGACGCGACCAGCTCGATCGCTTCGGCCATTCGCTCGTCCGGCGCGACGCTGGCTTTGCGCAGATAGTCGAGTCCCCGCAGCACGTCGTAATGCCACCACGTCGGGAAGGCGAAGCGCGTCCAGTCGGCCCCGCCTTTGCGATCCCGCTCGATGGCTTCGCCTGTCGACAGCCGCCTGAAGAGCCGTCGTTCAAGGAGATACGCTTGCCCAACGAGGCGGGCCTTCGTCACTTCGGCGCGGCTCCCGAAGGCGAGCTCGTATTCAAGCAAGGCTTCTAGCACGCAGATGGTGGTGTTGAACGACGACCGCAGCGAGCCGTTAGCCGCCTCGCAGTTCCAGCCTCCGTCGGGCAGCTGCTCGCCGAGCAGCCGGTCGACGAGCCGCCGTACGTCCTGGCCGAAGTAGGCGCCGCTCGCCGCCACCTGGCCGTTGATGCATGGCTCGACCTCGCCCGCAAAGAACGGATTGCCTTCATATTCCCAGCCCCGCCATGTGCCGTCTGCGTCCCAGCCCCGCCAATTGACCCGCTCACGCACCAGGCTCACCGCTCGGCGCGCTTCGCGGCTCGCGGGATCGAGGCCCAATTCGCGCAGCAGCGTCAGGATGTGCATGGTGGAGTCCCAGTCGCGGCTCCACGCCGCTCCGCCCCATGACCCGTCATCGTCCTGAAGAGCGAGCAGCCGCGCGCCGATGCCCTCGGTCGCCACCCGAGCGCGCTCGGCGGCGACCGTTTCCGCGGGCGCCCCGATGAGGTCGCGCAGGACTTGCCAACGAAGCGAAGGGTCCGAATCCATGAGCCATGCCAAGACCGTATTTTCCATAGCATCCACCGCCGATCTTTTTTGTTCTTCGACTAGCTCGTCCCACTCTTGATTGGACAATCATTCATTCGTTGAAAATCCGATGAACAACCACAAAGCCATCCACTCCTTTGCTAGTCAAAGAAAATCGATCATAACCAAGTTATGATCGATTTGTCGTTCAGGTATAAAGAAGGTTAAGCCTGCGATCGGCGGTTCCCGATCCTCGGGCTAGATCTCAGCCGAAGAAGAGGTCAAGGATGTTGGAGCCGGCCGAGGATTGTTTATTGTAAAATTCCGAATACCCGCAATTCGCGCAGGATACAACCACGAATTGATTGTGCTGAATATCGAACATTTTCGAAAGTCCCGTGCCCGTCATCGCGACTTCTTTTGTTCGCGCGTCCTTGCTTCCGCATTTGACGCATCCCTTTTCGTCCACCGCGTATTCCTCCCTGCCTGTTATCTGTCCCCCAAATAATACCATATCTTGGAGCGGATCCGCCTATCGGCTTATATCGCTTTGAACCGATGTGCCCACCCGCAAGCTTAACGGTTAAGCAGCATCACGTAGTGCCCCTCGAATAGAAAAAAGTAAATATAGATCAAGCCGAACGCGGTCGATAGCAGCGTCGCGAGATATTCCTTCGCCCGCTTCGCATAGCGCCATTCCCAGAGCGCCTGCGAGCCCCTGACCGCGATAAAAGCCGACATCCAAAACCATTTCATCGTATCGTCGTCCGTCGGATCCAAAACAAAGGCGTACAGAGCGACGGCCACCAGGATCAAAGCTCCCATTGACCAGCTCCCGATGCGTTTGCCGCCGATATCCGCCGGCTTTCGCGATGCGCCGGGAACGCGAAGCTTTTTAAACGCGATTTCCAGCACTACGAGCAGCAGCGCTAAGTAGGACATGGCGACTTGCATGACTATCCCCTTCTCCAAGATTAGAATCGGCTCGTCGGCGAACGCTTCGATCGCCTCTTCCTTTATTGACGCTTCCACAACCTGGAAAGTTCCGCGAGCGCTAAATAAAAAGCAGCCGACGCGCTGTCCCGCTGCCGCATGGGTCTTCATGGCCGACTTACGATCATGGTGTCATAGATGCTCCCGGCGCCATTCAAGGCCTCTGCTCGCCAATCCTTCAGCCCGTCGATGTCCAATGGATAATTATAAAGCGACTTGAGCCCGTTGCCATACCTGACGACGAAGCGGCAATCGGCCCGGAAGATCGGGCGCAATTCCCGCAAAATATCCAGCTTTTCCGGCACCAGCGAAGCGATGAAGATATGCGTGGCGGAGGCGGCGAACGCAAGGTCGCTCAGATGGCTTTTCGCATAACGGAACGCGTCATCCAACCCCAGATGCCGCGCAAGGTCGGTCCCATAGCGGATGGCTTCCTCGTCGATATCCACGCACAGGACTTCGGACGACGCGGATTCCGCGATCTTAATAGCGGAGACCGGACAAGCGCCGGCGCCGATAAACATCACCTTCGCCTCTCGCGGTTCTTGGAGCCGGTTCCACTCTTCCCGCAAAGAGGCGGACGGCAGCGCCGCGTATCGGCTGTCCGTTTTATTTTGCGAACAGATATCGCGCGCTCGTACCTTCTCGAGGGCGCCAAGCGCCATTGCGGAGGCATGCCGCATATACGCTGCCGCGTCTCTCGCCGATTCGTCCTCCGCATGGTCCCAGAACCGTCTGTTGTCTTCTTGGAGAATATACGCGCTCAGGCGATCGAGCTCGGCGCTTAACCGCTCGCAGCTGCCCGCGTGGCCGCAAGCGCGGGCCCGCAGCCCATTGATATCGTCCGCCCAGGCGCGTATTGCTCCGTGACGCACGCCTCGCTTGTGCGTTCCACTTCCCGCCTCCTCTCAAGCGGCAACCGCCGCGGCTCTCCTGCCGAGACGCTTCGATCGTCGCTCGGCTCCTATCCTTATCATCTTATTGCACATAATTGAGAATCATTATCACTTATTTTGCGAAGGGGCCGTGCCGCTTAAGTCACGCGAATGAAAAAAGCCCGAAGCTTCGGCTTCGGGCTGTTTCCGTTGAACCTGCAGCGCGTCGGCAAGGAATGCCTGCGTCTACCATTTGACAGCGCGTTGCTCCTGTCGGTGAAACGCCTTAAAGCGCGTGCCTTGATAGGTGAGCCGTCCATGATCGCCTGCTGCAAGCAAGCCGAATTGTTGGCCTCTGACCTGTAATTCGAGGCGCGAGCCGTCGCTGAATTCAAACGTCGCGAAGTAATCGGTCGTCGAGCTCGAATCCCCGGATCCTCCCCAGACTTGCGTTCGTTTATCCGCGACCGTTACGGGCCGGGTCGTTACTTCCGCGGCATTGTTGGTCGTCCAGGTCAACAATCCCCGAATCAGGACATACAAGAATCCGCCGATGACCACGGTCAATAAACCGCCGCCAAACAGCTTAAAAAACAACGGCATCTCTTTCAAAAACCCAAAAAAACCCGGGTCGTTCGGAAAATCGCTCATCCAAGTTTCTCCTTTAGCCAACGTAGTTAGAAAATATTCCCTTCTCCTCATACGATGCCTGAACTTGGAAGGTTGCGCTTGAAGGGACGCAAGAAGCAGCCGATCCTGTTCGCCGGCTGCTTTCGCGTCGTTATGGAAGGATCGCGTCCCGTTCGCAGCCGCCTGAACCTGCTACGTTCCCGTTTTTTTGCGCAAGCGTTCCTCGGGTCCGTTTGGCTCGAAACAGCTTATACGCCGCCTCCGTCCACAACGCCGCGACGATTGCCATGGCCGCCAACGTCCACAACGCCTCCCGTTTTCGTTCGGGCGCCCGGTCGAAATGCGCGTGCCCCAGCCGCTGCCGCGCTTGCTTCATCAGCGCCAGCTGCAGATCGGGATTATTTTGCATGCCGCCGGCATTGAGACGGAAGCCGTTGCTCTGGGACGGGCGATCCAAGCCGTCCTTAACCGTCAGCGTCACGTCAATGCCTAGCTGCGCGCAAATCGCCAGCAGCGGTTTGGAAAACGCGCCGTAAGGAAACGCCAACACATGGTTCGGAGAGCCAAGCTCCTGCTCCAGAACGGCATTCGCCTTCTCGAGGTCGGTCTTGACGCGCAGCTCGTATTCCCGCTCCGTTTCCCGTCTGCCTTTATCGCGCGAATAAATCGGTCCGGACAACGCGGCAATGGCATGCTTGCCCCCGGCATCCGCAGGCGCGTACAGATGGGAATCGAACGAATGGCTGTAAAACGAAATGCCGTTCCGGTTCATTTCCCTCACCTGATCCCACGTCAGCTTGGGCACTCCCGCGTGATGCGGATTGCCCACCGTATTGACGATCAGGAAACTGGTCGCCGGCGCCTCGTATTTACGCAAGATCGGATACGCATCCCGGTAAAACGATGCATACCCGTCGTCGAAGGTCAGCAGCACGGCATTGTCGGGAACCGGGTCACCATGCAGGATGAAGCCGCGGTACTGATCCATCGTGATCCAGTGAAAATTGTTGGCTTTCATCATGCGGAGCTGGCGCTCGAACTTGGCGGTAGACAGCGCGCCGGCATCCTGCGGAGCTTGCACGACCTCGTGGTACATCAGCACGATTACGCGGCCCTTGTAATACGTACCGTGCGGTTCATCGTGACCGGGCTTCAGCCCGCCGTACAAGGAAGACGCGCCTTCCGGGCTGCCGATGTCGATCACGCTCCCCGCTCCTTCGAACAAGCGTCCCACAATGGGCATGCGACCATGACTCGCTTGGAGGATCAGCACGAAACAAAGCGCGCCCAACCCCAGCAGCAAAAAAGAAAGAAACCCGATTCTCGTTTTAAGCGACATAAGGACTGCTCCCGTACTGTATTGTCATGGCGATGATGTAAACGTCAGTTAATCGACGAAGGAACGATGACGGAAGTTGCTGGTTTCCGTAAACTTTGTGAAGGCATTCGAATTCGCGCATTTTACCTCGGTGAACGCATAAAAAGGCGATCCGGCTGACTGCCGGACCGCCTTTATTGATTGAAAACTTCCGTATTACCTTCATTCAACCCCAAAGGCCATGCCTCTCCTTACGGCGGGCAACGTGGAGAACGGCGCCCCAGTGGCGGCGGACCGACTTATCCGAGCGACGATTAAGGCGTTCCCGGATTTCATGGAAGAGCTTGTCGCGTTTCCGGGTCTCCATCAAAATGTGCCCGGAGAACGTTTCGAGGAGTTGAATATACGCTTCGACGGCATAAACGCGCTCCCAGTCGAAATGCCTCAGGTGCACCGCTTCGAACAGGCCGCTTTGTTCAATCTCGTACCGGTACTCGCGAAGCTCGCCCGGCCGCGGCCAATCGTTTTGATCGGCCGGTCTCCCTTCGCCGAGCGCATGGTACACCGCTTGAATATCGCGGAAGAACGGATCGCCCCCGTCGGGAAAAACGTGTTCCGCGCTCCAAAACGCCAGATGCCCGCCGGGACGAAGAGACTGCCATGCCTTCAAATACCGGACGTCGGGATCCATCCACTTCCAGGCGGTCGCTGCGAATACCAGATCGCATGCATATTCCGCCTCGGGCTGCCACTCCTCGAAGCTCTGGTTGACGATGTCGACGTCCATGCCGCGAAGGTTTTGACGGGCCGCCGCTGCGAGCCCGGCGCCAAGCTCGATGCAGGTGATCTTGAAGCCGCGCTTGGCTAATGGGAGCGTCGCCTTTCCCGTAGCGCAACCTACTTCCAATAAGCGATCGCCCGCATGCAAATTCGCCGCTTGGATCAACTCCCCGTACAATGCCTCCGGGTAATCCGGACGCGCCTGCTGATAGATATGCGCGGCTTGTTCAAAGGACGCCCGCAATTGTTTGTGATTATTGCTCGAAACCATGTTACCTCCCCGGTCACATTGATTACTCTACCATTCCGCAGCGCGCTAGAGGTTTCCTGCCGCCGATTGCGCTCGCATAGGCAGTTGGCCATCTTTAAACCGGCTGCCTCCTGCTCGATCGTCAGGTGCCGCCAGCGGCGGCGGTCAAAGCCGCAGCACGGTGATGGACTCGTCGTTGAACGCTTCGCCGTTATCGCCGAAGCCGAATCGTTCGTATAGTTTTTTAGCAGGAAGATTGGCGTGTTTATATGGAATCCAGCAGCAATCCGCCGGTCCTGCCGGGAAAGTGCGAATAAAGGCCATGATCTCGTTCATGGCTGCCCGGCCGTAGCCCCTGTTCTGGCAAGCCTTATCGATCATTAGGCGCAGGATGCAATAGCTGCGCGCGGCGAACGACGGTTCGTCGTACCCGGTCGTTCCGTACGTTACCAGGACAAATCCGACCGGCTGTTCGTCCGCGTAGATCGCAAACGGAAACGGGTGACCGCCGTTGGTTGCCAGCACGTAACACGACGCCACGCTGGAGAGATTGGACGCCACGAATCGGCGTTGATCCTCGGCGACTTCCAGATTGAAGACGGCACGACGGTTTTCCAGCGTTATTTTACGAAGCGTAACGATACGAGTCTTCTCCCTTCGATTATACGGATGCGCGCCGGCCGCATGAATGATCATACAATCGATGCCAAAAAAGGAATAGACTGTTTCGGGATTTTTTTATACACTATTCTGTATCCATGGCTTTTTTAAGGAACCGGAGAGCGATCCTAACCGGCCATCTTCAAGCCGCTGCAGGCAGGCATCATAATCGCTCCATAACATAAAGAAAGGCAGCCGATCGTTCCCGATCGGTTGCCTTTTGCTATGATCATACCCTCGCGCGCGCCTGGCCACGTCACATCCGCCGGTTCGTCTTGAGCGGCACGACGTCCGCCGTTTCCATATAAAACGTCAACAGCCGCTCCTTGAGCGCGGCCAGCACCTCCCGCAATCCGGGATCGTCGATCCGGTTATCGGCTTCCATCGGATCGCGCCGCAGATCGTAGAGTTCATCCCGCTCATAGAAACGCCGCACGTACTTGTAGTCGCGCGTCCGGCACATGACCGCCTTCGTATGCTCCGGCCCTTCCTGCTGCTGCAGGCCGACGCGAGGCCAATACAGGCCGCTCGGCGAGCTCATCGACGAGCTCTCCAGCTCCATCGCTTGCGTCTCGCCATGCAGCCGTCCTCCCTCCGCGAACACCGCGTCCCGGTGCTCGTCCGTCTCGCCGGCCAGCAGCGGCAGCAGCGAGCGTCCGAAGTGGGTGTGGCCGGGCATCAGCCCAAGCAGCGCCTCGACCGTGGCCGGGAAATCGATCAGCTCGACCAGCGCCTCGCTGACGCGCGGCTTCACCGGTACCCCGCGCGGCGGCTTGACGACGAACGGCACGTTGGTCAGGCAATCCTCGAAGGTGTTCTGCGTCTTCTCCACCAGCCCGTAATCGCCGGTGAAGTCGCCGTGGTCGGAGAAGAAGAACACCGCCGTATCGTCGTAGACGCCCGTTTCCTTCAGCGCGTCCAGCACGAGACCGAACTGATGATCGACGCGTGCGCACATCCCGTAGTAGGTGGCGCGGAGCTCGCGCCAGCGGTCCTCGGTCCAGCCCTGCAGCTTCTGCCGGTCGTAGATGCCTTTCAGCAGGCTCGGCTTTTTCGACCAATCCGGCGCCGGCGTCCTACCGGGCAGCTTGTCGCGATCGATCATTCCGTACCACGGCTCCTCGACGCCGTACGGCGGATGCGGATACAACAGCGGCAAGTAGATGCACATCGGCCGATCCTGCGGCGCGCTGCGGATAAAATCGATCGCGCCCCGCACCATCGCCCAGTCCCCGTCGTAATAGGCTTCCTCGTCGGGCGCTTGCTCCAGCTTGCCGGCGTAGAACGAGTAGTAGTTGTCCCCGCCCGGAGCGCCGCGCCAGCCGTCGGCGCCGTGCAGGTTCGTCTCCGGCCGCGGCCGCTTCTCCGGCACGTATTTCACGTCGCAATACGCGTCGAAGCCGTTCTCTGCCGGGACAAGATCGTTCTTGCCGCCCCACCATACCGCATACCCTTCGTCCTTGAGCGTCTTGAGCAGCACCGGCTCGTCTTCCTGCATCATGTGGAACATCGTCCGGTGACCGCGGACATGGGGATACCAGCCGCTCATGAACGAGCAACGGCTGGGCGTGCAGACCGGGTTCTGGCAGAACGCGGCGCGGAACGATACCGCGTCGGTTTCCGCGAGCCGGTCCAGATTCGGCGTTACCGCCGCCGGATTGCCGAAGTGGCCGATGACGTCCGCGCGCCATTGGTCGGGATTGAAAATCAGGATATGCGGTCTGTTGGACATGCCGTTTCCTCCTCTTTCTTTACAATCGATGCTGCGCATCCGTTCGGCCGGTTTTGCGCCGATGCGCCGCCGCCCGGCTCCCGGCCGGTCAGCCCTTGACCGAGCCGGCGATGCCGTTCCGGTCGTCCCGACCACTTCGCCGGGCAGCGATCGCAATCCTGCCAGCCCGTCATTCATGACTATGCCATTGAACGTCCGAGAACCGCCGGCGAACCGACAAGGGAACAACCGGACGATCGAGGACGAGGATTGACGCTCAAAATAAAAAACCGCGTGGATTGGTAATATCCCCTCATGGTTGACAGCGAAGAAAAGCCCATTGGTACAATGGACTTAAAAGCTGCAATCGGAGGGGATTTTTTTGGCGAAAAAGGGACAACTATTTTTCCAATACACGGCACAATTAAAAAGCGAGGCTATTCGTCTTTATGAATCAGGTGTAAGCTCTCGCGAAGTAGCGAAACAATTGAATATTCGTAGTAAAGCTCAAGTGTTGGATTGGGTTAAGAAATCCCAAAATGGTGTTTCATTAGAGGATGGTCGTGGACAGCATTCATCCCTCAGAGGTCGACCTAAAACGAAGTTCGCAAGTCTAGAGGAAGAGTTGGCCTATGTAAAGG
>NZ_FORE01000014.1:0-215918 GCF_900113915.1 Paenibacillus sp. UNC496MF | reverse complement strand
GAACCTTTGCTCAACTAATGGGCACGAGATAGTTCAAATAAAGACACGAAGGCAGCCGATCGGAAAAGATCGGCTGCCTTCGCTCAACTAACGGGCACGATAGTTCAATCCATCTTGGAGCAGTTTGCCGGCGGCAGCTGCTCCATTTTTTCGTTACGCTAACGGGCAGGATAGTTCCAATATGTGGTATTATTTGGTTGATGGAGTAAACTCAAAGGTGTGACATGAGTCAGCGTCGACCAACAAAGGTAAGGATAGGGATTGAAGGCCTAAACGGGAGTGAACTATATTGAATGTTCAGCATTCCTATTTACGACAAATTCAGCTCAAGAGGCACCAAATACCCACTTATAATCGTTATCCCTTTGATTTGGCGGTCATTCGAAGCCTAGATACCCTTGATTTCCACCCCAAGGTAACCTATATCGTAGGTGAAAATGGGATGGGCAAATCAACACTGATGGAGTCCATTGCTGTCGCTTGGGGATTTAACCCGGAGGGTGGGACGATCAACTTTTCCTTCTCGACCCAGGCTACCCACTCGAACTTATACGAATATATACAATTGATCAGAGGTCCGCGACGCCCGAAGGATGGCTTCTTCTTCCGGGCAGAAAGTTATTATAATTTCGCCACGACGATCGATGAGTTGGACAATCAACCTTCACTCGGTCGCCCTATTAAAGATTCGTACGGTGGTAAGTCCTTGCATGAGCAATCGCACGGAGAGTCGTTCTTTTCCACTTTCATTCATCGGTTCGGGGAGAATGGCTTATATATACTGGATGAGCCTGAGGCTGCATTGTCTCCCCTTCGCCAAATGGCGTTGCTGACACGAATCCATGAACTTGTTTTGCAAAACTCTCAATTTATTATTGCGACCCATTCCCCGATCCTTATGGCATATCCAGATTCGATTATTTACAATCTAAAGCCGGATGGTATCGAGGTCCAGGTATTGGAGGAAACCGACCATTTTATGATTATGAAAGAGTTTGTGAATAACAAGGATAGGATGCTCAGAGAGTTATTCGAAGAAGTACAAGATTAACTCCACTGCTATCCTATGGAACCCTACAGCTCGAAAGAGGTCATTTTAGACGAAGAGATTTATTATCAAGATTAAGCTATTTGAGTACGATAGCATAATCAAGTTGATAGTGATGAATTTAAATCTAGGGAGGGATTTTATGGGGTTGAAGAAAAATCGCTCACTTATTATTGGAATTATAGTTGTGGTGGTAATTATTATAGGTATGACATTGCGTCTAAACGCAGAGAATATCGACACAACTTTCAAAGCTGAAGTCATTAATAAAATTGGTGGCGAAGATATAACAAAACTGGAATTAACCTCAAGTATTAATGAAGAACTCGTCCGACTTGCTAATTCAGATAATAAAAGCGAAATAGACAGTCTTTTAAATGAGCTTTCAACTTTGAAATTAAAAAAGATAAAAAATTTCTCTCAAGCCATTACCCCGGAGACTGAAGATTATTCCTTATTGATCTCGATAAACGGGGTGGATACCTATTACGTTAACCTATATAAAAACAACGAGCTTTCGATAATTGATTTCACTAACAATAAAGCGGTAAATCGATATAAAATCGAAAATGAATTTGACCTGGAGAAAATCAAAAAATACTGGAATGCTAAATAAAAAAGTCGTTACACTAACGGGACACGATAGTTCAATCATGACACGACGGCAGCCGGCCTTAGAACGATCGGCTGCCGTTGCGCTAACGGGCAGATTAACTTATTACTTAGTGATATATGTTGCAATGAAACCTTATTATCGTTTGGTCGTCTATTTTATAGGAAGGAGTGAATATTAAGATGAAAAAAATGCTTATAACACTATCTTTGCTTCTTGGGATTCTGGGTGGCGGCAGCTTTACTTATGCATCGCTGGACCATCCAACCATTTATGTGAACGACGAGGAATCCCAACTGGCTGGTGTTGTACCCCCGAGCGGATCTACATTGGTTCCCTTTAGAACAGTTTTTGCAGTAGTGGGCATGGATGTGACATGGGACAACAAAACCAAGAGCGTCACCGCAACAAAAGAGGGGCTGGAAATCAAGATGCAATCCGGTTCGCATGATGCGTACGTTAATGAGAAAAAAGTGCAATTAATTCAAACTCCTGCACTTGAAAATAACATCTTTTATGTCAACTTACGGTTTATTTCGGAAGCTGCCGGTGGAACTGTCTCTTGGAAGAAGCTTTCTGATAATGACGCAGAAATCCGCATTACATTACCATAACGTAACTGTCCAGTTAGCGGAAGATTTTCAATTCCGTAAATTATTAAAGGTTGTCACGTGACAGCCTTTTGTTGAACAAATGGAAAACGATAGTTCAGAACAACACTGCGGCAGCTGACAAAGAATCAGCTGCCGCTTTTATTGAAGTATAGGGCAGGATAGTTCCAATATGTGGTATCATCTAAGCGATTAAAAAATCCAAGGATTTGGAGCTAACCTTTCATATTCCAACTAAGTTCGGACAGGTTATTAAAAGTGAAGTTCAAAGGGGGACAGCAGAATTGAATTTCATTATAATAGTTTTCTCTTTCATTGTATTAACGACGTTATCTGTCGTAGTAATTAGATATAAAAAAAGCAACTGGTTAGGTATGCTCTCGGCTTTAGCAACCAGTGCGTTAATTTTGGGAATAGCATACTGGTTACTTATCAACGTAAACGAGGAATCACGATTGTTTGGAATTAATTTTTCTAATCGATATGCATTGGTAATCTCAATCCCTATAGTAACTTGGGTTAACCTTATCACCTTTTTTTTATAAGAATCAAGAAGTAAGAGTAAAATTATGATTTAAATCTACTGCCTATTGATAAGATTTTCTTTATTTTAAATCCATTCATAAAGTGAATATGACATGTTACTCTAACGGGACACGATAGCATAATG
Organism: Paenibacillus sp. UNC496MF; assembly: GCF_900113915.1. NCBI lineage: Bacteria > Bacillati > Bacillota > Bacilli > Caryophanales > Paenibacillaceae > Paenibacillus > Paenibacillus sp. UNC496MF. The sequence goes on along the minus strand of NZ_FORE01000014.1, from coordinate 212,976 downwards.
AGAAAATGAAGAGGTGACCTTATAGTGGAATCAGTTATCATGAAAAGTCTGGACGGTTTAAAGAACCAGCTAAATCAAGATGGAATTATGCGTAGATTATCATCAGAAGGCGTGTATGGTGACGTTAAGTTTACGTTTTATCCACCAGCAACTCAAAGCGATATAAATGAATATATGACTAAGTGGTCTATTTCTCTTCCTGAGGATTACATGGAATATTTAAGGCTACATAATGGAGGCTTTATATTTGCGCATCCTCAGTATGGAGGTGGGATTGAACTACTTAGCCTAGAGCGAATTGATGAGCTGTATTCATTATATGACGAGCTGCTTCCAGCGGGGTGGATACCAGTAGCTGTGGAAGAGGGAGAAGAGTTTCTTTTTATCGATACCAATATTGCTGCTAAGCAGAGAGATTACAAGAATATATATTGGTGTGAACTAGCTGATGTTAACAATAGCCCTTCATTATTAAATGCCAATTTTGAACTCTGGTTTGACAGATTTCTTATTGCTCAGGGGAGCAAATACTGGACATGGATGTGGATGAAGCCAGAGATTTATTACAAATATAGAAAATGACCATCGAATTAACGGGACTCGTAGCTCAATAGTGAAACGACGGCAACCGGCCTAATAACGATCGGCTGCCGTCGTTTTGCTAACGGGCAGGATAGCTCAATCATTTCGCGAATTAATCAAATATAAAATTTTGAACATTAAGTTGTTAACTATGCAGGAAGGGAAAAATGGAACAATGTCTTTTACAAAGATTCCGGAAAATCTCCTTAGATCCACCCTTAAGGAACAGTACGATTTAATCCCCACCACGCTTGAGCTTCTTCCAATGGGACTTGATTACAACGCTGCAGTATACCATATGATTAGCGAGCAGGTTAATTATCTTCTTAAAGTCACATCAAGACCCCTATATGAGCCATCTTTTCAGGTACCTGATTATCTTAATGAACAGGGAATAACCTCCGTCGTAGCATAATTCGGTATTGGAATATTACAAGGATAAAATATAATTTAAAAAGCCACCAGTTGAGCCCATAGAAGCGGTAGCCACATAGTGGCTGCCGTTTTGTCTTCCGGCGAGAGGTTAAAGTAACCGGATATAATTGACAAGAAAACAAGGAAACCGATTTTAAGCAGGGATGCACGTCCAATGAGCCTTCTTTAATCGCCGATAAAGGCGTTGTGGGCCAGACGTGATGACCACAACCAATGCCACGAGGAGCTGCGCCACTACCCCTTGCCAATTGAGCGAGAGAGAAAGAGGGAAATAGAGATCCGTGATGTTGAGTGCATTGTGAAACAAGATTGCCAGCAAGACACTCCCTCGCGTGTGATTATAGACGCAGTTAATCAAAATGCAATTCGCAATCGTTCCGAGCATAAAATAAAGAAAGGGGTGGTAGATTGAAAGTTCCCTGTATGAAAAAGAACGGGAGATGCCACATTGTCCACAAAACGCCCAGGATTAGACTCGCCCCCAGGATTCGATACTTTTCCTGCAACTTTGGAAGAGCATAACCACGCCATCCTGGTTCCTCACCGAACGGGCCTCCAAGCAGACTTCCCAGGAGAAACACGGGAACAATCAGCAACCAGGGATTGATGCCAGAGGGACGGGACACGATAGCTCAACGCGTCGCCGATTCGACCAAAAATATGTGTTAGGAATATTCGTATCTAAGGAGGATCCCATGAGATGGAGAATTTGGCTCCTCGGGTGGAAATGGTTCAACCGACAATCCTGATTCTTCCGTGAAAATGCAGGTGTGGTGGAACAAAACGTCGGAGACCATTCAACTTGACCCAATTGGGACGGAATAACCTGCATCGGTCAGAAGAAATTCCGGGGACGATAGCTCATTTATAATACGCGGCAGCCGGCCTTAGAATGAACTGCACCCCGTCAAGTAGACAGTACAAAAAATAAAGTCAATTAGGCGGCCTTCGTTCTGTATTCCATCGGACTGAGGCCGTTTAGTTTTGCTTGTAATCGTTCATGGTTGTAGAAGTCCGATGTAAGCCTGAATATCTCTCTCAAGCTCTTCAAAAGTAGGGTATGTGTGCAAATAATACTTCTCACATTTGAGAGTCCCCCAGAAAGATTCCATTGGACCATTAGATGCACCGCCCTACACGAGACATGCTCTGGATCATGTTATTTTCATCCAAGAGCTTCTTGAAACCCAAAGAAGTGTACTGGTAGCCTCGATCACTGTGAAGCATGGGGCTGCTTCTTGGAGCTGCTTGCAAGGCCTGTCTTAACGTCTGGAATACAAGGGGGTTGTTATTGGAACGCCCTAATACATAAGAGACGATGTTCACCCAATTGAAGAGCTGTCGCGTACTCGCAATCTTGTATTTTTCAATAATCTGGTACTGAGACAATTCCCCCTCAAGGTAATCCTTCACAGCTCGGAGCTTAAGCTCAGCACTATAGCTTCGAAGACGCGTGCGGCGCTCCAAGCCTTCATCCCCACACGACTTATGCCTACGCTGCCACCTCATTAGTGTGGTCTTGTTAATCCCATATTTCTTCGCAGCTGCCAGAAAACCAATTTCTCCATGTGATACTTCTTGGAGAATGGCAAGTTTCTCCAAAGCACTATATTTTCTTTGAGACATGAAAAAGCTCCCCTTACGATAACAGGTTTTATTATTTCACCTGTCTACCGTAAGGGGAGCATATCAGGATATGATACGGCTTTCTCAGGATTTATAAGCACGATTAATTCGTAGTAGTACTAAATTCTAAGGACATAAAAGTGAATGCGTTAATATTTATATAAAGCCCATAACTATGGGCTGAAGGGACCTCGGTAATTAAATGTTGGACTGTTCTTGATAAGGCTGGATCCGAGCCGATCGGAATAGAATACGTTTCTTCCTTTGCGTTAACCGGTCTTGGCAAGGAAGGCCTCCAAGATCGCGACTATACTATGCGGCTTCATATCCCTCATAATTCTTGGCAGAGCGAAGTACAATTGCGTAACCGACTCCCGGAGCTTGGACTATCCCATATCAAAGACAGGAAGTCCAAGCGGATTCGCAATCAGCAATGCGGGCTCTTGGTCATCTGCGGAATATCCCAATGGGGTTCCTTGAGCTTGAGGAGACAGGAGAAGGACTGTTCTGGCAAATCGAGAATAACGGCTCCTGGCGGTTTGGCCGTGTGGCGGTTGCGGTCAGGTGATGGCTGCTTATAGATCCATTGTCGCACTATAAGGCGTGCGAGCTAGATGTCACTATTGGCTATCCGGAAGCAGGGGACAGCGAGTGAAGGTGGAACGATGTTTCTGGCGTGCTTTCTGTCTATCTGCCGAAACCGGAATCGGTACGTTTGTTTAGTTTATTGGTGCGAAAATAAAAGTTGCTTAGACTATTCCGGCAACGAACGGACACGTTATATCCACGGCCTTGTTTGGTATGTTATTAGTTGCTGCCCACGCCTCGCAGTATTCTGAATTGTTCCGGAGTCATCCCCTCTAACTTTCGGAAGCACTGTATGAAATACGTGCTGTTTGAAAAACCGCTGTACTCAGCAATGAGCTTCACAGTCAAGTTTGAAGATACTAGTAGGGTCTTGGATTGGAGGATTCGACATTCTGTTAAATACTCAATCGGCGTTTTCCCCATTAAACGGTGGAACTGTCTGCTGAAATGCGAAGAACTACAATTCGCTTCCGATGCCATCTGCTCTAGCGTGAGCGGCTCGTGGCAGTGGGAGCGTATCCACTCCGCTACCTCGGTTAGCCTGTCCCGCATCCCTGGTTTAGGAATGCCCTCGATAGCTTCCGCATGCTGGACGAGTAAGGCGACCATCTCATAAGTGATGGCTGATAATCTCGCCGATCCCTCTTGAAACGGAGGCGTGCTGCAGTCTAACAAATCTGTCCACAACTGATCCAGTCGCTGGACATCTTCCCACGAGAAGATCCAAACGTCTCGCTCCCCACGTCCTTGCAGAAGTGAGCCAAGCCCGCGCCCTGTAAAATGAACCCATCTGATATCCCAGGGCTCGATGCTATCGGCGTAATATCGTTGCGGAACGCCAGGACCGTAAAGAAATCCAGAGCCGCTTCGTAATTCCACGAATTCCTCTCCGGTCCACACATAACCTTTGCCTGTACGAACGAGATGCCAGTTATAGGTTGTTAATCCGTTAGGTCTATTCTCGTTGTGTTCTGACTCATCTGTATAGTGGCCGAATGATTCCGGATAACAGAGAAAACGTTCGAATCGCGGGTTCGGAACAAAGTGATTGATACGCAACAATCTCACCTCAGATAGCATAATTTTGATATATCGAGCAAAAATGGATGATTTATCACTCTAAGTATAAATAATATAATTATTTTGTCGAATTAAATCAATGCAAAATAATGATATTAGAAAACGGAGGATCTAAACATGAGAATGGGTGTGGATTACTATCCGGAGCATTGGGACCGCTCGTTGTGGGAGCAAGATGCAAAGCTCATGCAAGAGACAGGCGTCAGCTTGATTCGGGTAGCCGAATTCGCCTGGTCCAGACTTGAACCGACTGAAGGCAGATACGATTTCACATGGCTTGATGATGCAATTGATACATTTGCAAAACGTGGTATACAAGTGGTCATCGGAACGCCGACCTGCACGCCGCCGAATTGGCTCGTGAATGCGTATCCTGATGTATTGCCACGGGATGAAAAGCTGCATCCACGTTATCCCGGAATTCGAGGACACCGTTGTTATAACAGTCCTTCCATGAGACACTATTCGGCTTTAATCGTAGAAAAGCTTGCGCTTCATTATGCGAATAATCCGGCTGTCATCGGTTGGCAGACTGATAATGAGTTTAGTCTGAATGAGTGCAACTGTGAGCATTGTAATGCGCGGTTCCGTACGTGGCTTCAAGAGAAGTATGATTCGATCGAAGCCATCAATGCGGCGTGGGGTACAGTTGTATGGAGTGGAGAGTACAGCGATTGGTCTCAAATAACAACTCCGCTTGGAGGAATGAACTATAAGAATCCATCCTTTGTGTTGGATTACAAACGATTCGAGACTGATTCTCTAGTTGAATTCCAACAACTGCAATTGAACATTTTGAAAAAACATTGTCCGAATCATTTTATTACGCATAACATTTGGAGTTATCCGATGGCGCTAGATTATTACAAGCTTTGCGAGAATCTAGACTTCGTTTCGCTTGATTATTATCCGAGCACAAATCCGGAAAAGGCCGAATCGAGTGGATACAGCGGAGCATTGACATTGGATTTGACCCGCGGAATTAAACGGCAGAATTTCTGGATCATGGAGACGATTAGCGGACCTCCGGGATGCTGGATGCCAATGTGGCGAACGCCTCATCCTGGATTTATCCGTGCCTTTGCTTGGCAAAGCATCGCACGCGGTGCGGATACGCTTGTACACTTCCGGTGGCGAAGCGCTCCATCGGGAGCTGAGCAATTCTGGCATGGCCTGATCGATCACAGTAACGTGCCTGGCAGACGATTCGAGGAATACCGCGGGTTGTGTGGTGAAGTTCGGAAGCTTGCTCCGTTGTTGGAAGGAACGGAAGTGCGGGGCGAAGTGGCTATTCTTCATTCGCACGATCAATATAATGCGTTTCAAATTCAATACCAGGTAGATGGTATGGATTATTTCGATAATCTGAAAACGATTCATCGTGCCTTCACTAAACTCGGCATCGTGACAGATGTTTTGAATGAGTCAGATGACCTGAGCGGATATAAGCTAATTGTGGCTCCTTCGCTCTTCCTGCTCGACCCAGAGCTTGCCTCTCGTTTAGAAACTTGTGTCCAGAACGGTGCAATGCTGGTATTGACGCCTCGAACTGGCGTGAAGAACTTGAATAACGTATGTTGGATCCAACCGTTGCCTGGACCGCTCTCCAATGCGGCAGGCGTCACTGTAGCTGAGTATGACCCGATAGGAAGGGATGTACACCATTTCAGCTGGCGGAATAAGACTTACTCCTGCAGCCAATGGTGCGATATCCTAACACCTCAAACTGCTGAGTCGGTGGCATGGTACGAAGACGATTTCTTCGCTGGCAAGACAGCTGCGACCGTCCATAAATTCGGCGAAGGTGAGGTTTGCTACTTGGGAACGGTTCCTGAAGAAGCCTTCTATGTGGACTTTATTCAGGATGCAGCAGTGAAGTTGGGCCTTCAGTTTATCTCTGACCTGCCAGAAGGTGTTCAGATTTCGACACGTGTAAAAGGGTCTACGAGATATTTGTTCCTAATGAACCTTACTCGTAAGGAACAGATTGTGACGCTTGATCGGGTTTACTATAGTCTTCTAAATGAAAGAGAAATCGGCCAAGTACTAACGATGGCTCCATATGCAATCGAAATTGTAGAACTTCCAATGAAAAGCACCTAAATATTTTAACTTATTTCATCATTATATTGGTTGCATAATAACATACGAAGCAAGTCCTATTAGCAGATGCCCCTTTTGCCAGAAGGGGTATTTTGCATAGATAGCTTGTAAAGGACGATTACAAGAACACAAATCAATGTCAGACATGATCGTCGACTAGGTGAATATGGATCACAATGCCCCTGTCATGGTTTCCAAAAACCGGCATCATAGAGCGTTATGCCACCAACGTTCTCACTTCGTTCATCGACTGTAAATCGAAGTGTCCAGAAAGTTGATGCAGCCGAATGTCTGCAATGGTAACGTCAAACATCCGTCCTCCGTCCATGAATGTTCCGGTGCTGTTCATAACGATTGTCTTCCACAAGCCGTACTGATTCACGTTTCGAATCACCAAGAAGGTGTATATTTGCCTCGCGCTGCCCTTCGAAGTCAGCGCGGCTTGTCCATGTACCTAAATGAACACCGTTAAGGAGAATTGAATATCGGAGGGCCAATGATTTTAAGTCCGGCGCTTCCGAGGCAATACGAAATAATTATATTTTGAGGTTGATCCCTAAGGGGAGAGAAGAGGAAGAGAACTATTATTTTCCCTGATGACTTCAGGTGTGGAAGTAAACGGTCGGCAACACCTGCTCATGAAACCGCTGTAACCATCCATGGCTGGAACCCGTTTATAACTTTGCTTCCCTAAAAACCAATATTGTAAGGGATAGAGTATTCATGAAATACATAAACGCAGATGTTTTACTTGAAGCAATATTGAAGGAAATTATTCTCGCAGGAACTGCGCCACCCTTGGCGGGCTGCAGTGGTGAAGTAACGCGAAAGAGAATACCAGTGCGAGTACTCTCTTTTTAGCGTTTAAGAGAAGAGCTGAAAAATGTGTGGGCGTGCGTGAGTTTGCGGTTATGAGGTATATACCATATAAGTCTAGGCTCAACCACGTAATCGCTTTAGCCCTGCTTCGTCTCGTCGTGCCCCTTCACGGTCACCTTATACTCCGTCGGGCTGCACCCTGAATATTCTTTGAACACTTTGGAGAAATAGTGCTGGTCGTAGAAGCAGAGCGCGTCCGACAGTTCCTTGATTTTGATGGTGGGATTCGATCGAATGACCTTGCGCGCCTCGGCGATTTTCAGGTCCAAATAGTACTGCATCAGAGTGGTGTTCGAATGCTTCTTCATCACTCGGCTGATATAGGAGGGACTGACGTGGAAGGCGACAGCCAGATCGTTCATCGACAACGGCGTGTAGAGATTGGACTTGAGATGGGCGTCGATCTTGCGGAACAGTTCGTAGCCGCCCTTCTTGTTCAGCGACTGCTCCTCGGTGAACCGCTGCTCAAAGAGGTCCAGCAGCCCTGCGCAGAAGTCCGTGTAGCTCGGCAGGTCATAGAGCCGCTGCACGCTGGAATGGAACTCTCCATAATTTTTTTCCAAAGACGGGAAAGCATTCACGAGGTATTCAACAATACGGTGTAACAGCGCGATACGCAGATTCTTCTTGCCCCATTTGGCGAGCTGTTCGGAGAGCTGCAAGAGAAACGGCTCCTTCTGCAGCTTGCTGATCATATCAACGTAACGGGCGGCTATCCGCTCCGCATCCTTGGCGGCGTCGGCTGAACGAGAAGCGGAGTGCGCCTCGTCCGCCAGGACAGGTTCCGCGATGGTCATCCGGCTGTCGAGCAGCTCGGACAATGCCTGGCTGCAGCCGGCAAACTCCTTCGGATTCACGGGATAGAAGCGGCCGACGATCGACGCCGACATGCCAGCTTCCTCTAATGCTGCGCGAATGTCTTCGAGGCGTTCCGTCGGACCTGCCTCGTCAAGGAAGGCCGGATCCGTCAGCGTCAGAAGCAGCCGCGGCTTCTTCGCCGCGAACACCCAAAAGGGATGAGGCGCGAATGCCCGGCCGAGCAGGTCTTGAACCTGCTCTGGTTTCCACCCAAGTACGGACGGACAGAAGTATTGCAGCTGCATCATCAGGACAAGCTTCTTGTCTCGGAAGAACTCCGTCCCCAGCATCTGCTCCGGTCCGGCTGCCGGATCGATGATGCCGCTAAGTCCCGTGAATTCCGCCTCATATTCCTCCCTGATCTGGGCAATGACCTTCTCTATGACCTCGATTAAAGCGCTGCGTTCGATCGGCTTCAGCAAGTAGTCGGACACCTGAAGATTGATCGCCTTCCGCGTATATTCGAAATCGTTATACCCGCTGATCAGGACGGCTTTCAGCCGTGAGTTGATTTTCTTCGCTTCACTGATTAGCGCGAGCCCGTCCATCTTCGGCATACGGATGTCCGTCAGCAGGATGTCGACTTCCTGCTCGTTTAATGCCGCCAGCGCGTCCGCGCCGTTCGAGGCCGTATGTACGATCTGGACCGGCAGCCCCGACGTTGTGATCAACTCCTTCAGATTTCGCATAATCGGCTTGCTGTCTTCCGCGATGAGGACTCGGTACATGGTCGCTCTCCTCCTTCCCTCCAGGCTAATTTTAGTAGAAATCCTTCGTCATCGACGCGATGATTTGAACCGTGGCGCCGCCGTTCTCCCCGTTGTACATATTGAAGAATAACCGGTTCCGGTACATCAGCTCCAGTCGGCCCACGGTGTTCACGATGCCCATGCTGCCGATCTTCACCGGCTGCTCAGCCGAGCTTTCGGCTTTGATTCGCTCGAGCGTCCGCTTAATGTCTTCCTCGTCGAAGCCTTGGCCATTGTCGCTGATCTCGATGGCCCACAATCCGTTGTAGAGCTTGATTTTGATCCGGATTCGCCACGGCGGGTCCGTCTGTTCGAAGGCATGCTCGATGCAGTTCTCCACGAACGGCTGAATGATGAGACGTGGAAGCAGAATGGATTCCGCGGCGGGGTCCATGTCGATCTCCCATTCCAGATCGTCCTCGTACTTCTGCTGGATCAGCGCCAGATAATGCTTCGTATGCTCGATCTCATCCCGCAGCGTCACATGCTGGTAGGGCGAGCTAACGATATACCGCAGGCTCTCCGAGAGGTGCTTGCACATCTCGGTCACGACGTTCGTGCGGTTTTCCTGCGCGGCGATGCTGATCAAATACAGTACGTTATGAATAAAATGTGGCGCGATCTGCGCCTGCAGCGCTGAGTTCCTCGCCATGACCTCCTCGTGAAGGGCCAGCTTCTCCCGTTCGATGGAGGACTGCAGCCGGTCGAGCAGCTCGCGGAAGGCCTCGTTGAACAGGAAGAAATCGTTGTTGTACAACCGGCTGTCCGTCTTCAGGCTCAAGTTGCTGTAGCTGATCTGCAGCACCTGCCTGCGCAGCTTGCGGATCGGAAGTACCAGACTCTTGGACGTAAAATGAATGTACAGGAAGCTGAACAAGGTGAGCGAGACGAACAGGATAACCGCGATATTCCGGACGGAGTTGACCGAACCGAGCACGGATTCGCGCGGAATGACGGTATATACGGTCCATCCGGTATGTGAAGACTTATAATAGGCAATATAGTGGTTCTGCGAATCCGTGTAAATCCCCTGCTCCTTCGCAGCGGGCCGAATATTGCCGCGATCCTTCTCGAAGTCGCCGCTGCGGGACTGAATCACCAGCCCGTCCCGGTCATCCATCACGTAGACGGAGCCAAGATTTCCCGCATCGGACAGCTTACGCAAGTCGGTGTCGTCCATCAGAATGGACAGATAGCCGTAGACGGTGCCGTTGATGTCGATAATGGAGCGGATGAACGAGACGGGCAACCCTTCTCCAGAATGGATCAAATAAGCGCTGGTCTGAAGCCGGCGCCTCCACTCGAAGTCGGCCAGCACCGGCTTGAGGGGCGGCGGTGCTTCGTAACCGATATACGTGGCGACTTCCTCGCCCTTGAGACCATAGATGACGATATCGCGAATGTTCTGGCTGGGCCCTACGGCTTGAAACATAATGTCGCTGAGTACCCGGTTCTGGTTCAGGGCTTCTGCGCTCTGGGACTTCCTCGTAAGCGCGCCGAACGAGAAGATCGCGCGGTTCGAGAGAATGCGCTGTGACAGCTGGTTCTGCGTATCAATATAGTCGTCGAGACGCTCGGAGATCATTGCTGTCGCTAGCAGCGTGTCTTTGATCGTTCGTTCCTTGGTCGGCTTGATGACGAGCAGGTTCGTAAAGATAAGGAAGCTGCCGAGAACCAGCGCGAGCAGCAGGCTGAAGATCACGATCAGCCTGCCGCGGAGACTGAACTGAGGCCGTTTTCTTAAGAACGAACGGATCACCGGCAGCAATTCCTTTCTGGACGAATCTTGAGATTTATCACCAAATATAGCACTGACCGGCATGTTAGGCAACCGATGGCGGTTCACAATAATACACATAAAGAGTCAACCACGAACATGTACGCTGACGGCGGCTGGCTTTATAATTCAAGTGACGCTGTGGAGGGTTTCATCGTGAGAAACCAATGGAGAAGACTGGCCAAAGGATTGCTGCTAGGAGGAATGCTACTGAGTTCTGCAGCATGCGCCGGCCCCGGAATACAAGAGTTGAATTCGTATATGGTGCCGCCGGAGCAGGTGGGGGACGATACGCAAACCATCGAACTGGCGATGACCAAGAGCTCGAAGAACGCCATCTTTGTCTCCGAGGCGGTGACGAGCGAATTCGAGAAGCAGACGGGAATCCGTGTCAAGCTTCAGCTTCTGCCCACCGAGCAGGTGTCTTCCGTGCTCAAGACCAAGCTGGCCGTCGGAGAGGCGCCGGACCTGATCTTGTATAACTTGAACACAGCCGCTTTCGAGCTGAACCTCGAGAATAATTTCGAGGCCCTTGACGGCGAACCTTGGGCTCCCAGGCTGGTGAGCAGGCAGCAGCTATCTTATAACGGCCGTATGTACGGTTTCCATCTCACGCAAGACGCCGGGCAACAAGGGATCGTTTATAATAAGAAAATTTTCCGTCGGCTTGGCCTAAAAGTGCCGCAGGACTTCGAGGAGCTTCTGAAGGTATGCGAGGCCATCAAAGCGGCGGGCATCACGCCATTCTTCATGCCCTTCAAGGACGCATGGGCGACCGAGCTATGGACAAGCTCCGCCTTCGCCGACTATGCGAAGAAGAACGACCCGATGCTATGGTCCGATATCAATGCGGGCCGGAGAAAGTCCGCGGACATTCCGGCGTTAACCGCGATTACGCAGCAGCAATACGACCTCTATAAGCTGGGTTATACGAACGGCAACGTTCTAAGAGACAGCTACGATATGGCCGTCGATACATTCATCGGCGAGAAAGCGGCCATGATGACGATGGGGGACTGGTTCATCGCCGACGTCCTCCAGAAGGACCCGTCGATGGACCTCGGGCTGTTCCCGGTCCCCTATGCGAGAGGGGCGGATCTGGCGATCAGCCCGCTTGGGGGCCAGCTGTTCATCCCTAAGAAAGCAAAGCACATGGCCGAAGCGAAGCGCTTCCTTGAATTCCTGGCGTCGCAGAAAGTGGCGCAGGAGATTATAGACCGTAGCAACTTTATCTCGAATCTGCGCGATGTTGCGACCCCGGAACAGCCGGCTTATAAGCAAGAGATCTTTGAGCGATATATCAAGCCGGGGCGGACGGTGATGACGGCCGCTTCCAGCCAGACCGTAGATCCGGGAGACAAATGGAAATATTTGCAGGAAATGTTCGCGGGCGGGATCACGGCTCATGAAGTGTGGGTCAAATGGGATAAACGCTTCCAGCAGCTGATGAAAGAGAAACAGGCGCTGGGTTTCTGGTAAACCGGGTGGAAGAAAGCTGTTACAAGGGGGAATGGGCATGAGAATCGGTATGGACTACTATCCCGAATGGGACGCGGAAGAGATGTGGGAGGCCGATGCAGGCCGGATGAAGGAAGCCGGCGTCTCCATGGTCCGAATCGGCGAGTTCGCGTGGAGCCGGATGGAGCCGGATGAGGACCGGTTCGAATTCGGTTGGCTCGACAGGGCCATCGGGGTCATGCGCCGGCACGGCATCGACGTCATTCTCGGAACGCCGACCTCCGCTCCGCCCAACTGGCTGATGGAGAAGTATCCGGACGCATACCTGATCGAGAGCGGCATGCAGCCGCGTTACGAAGGAATCCGCGGCCACCGGTGCGTCAACAGCCCGTCCTTCCGCATACGTACGGAGCGGATCGTCACCGAACTGGCCGTCCGTTACGGCGGACATCCGGCCGTGATCGGCTGGCAGACCGACAACGAATTCGAAATGACGTTATGCAACTGCTGCTCCTGCGACGCGAAGTTCCGGGAATGGGTGCAGCGGAAATACGGCACATTGGAGAACGTCAACCGGGAATGGGGCCTTGTGGTTTGGAGCGGCGAATACTCCAGCTGGAGCCAGGTGCATACGCCGCGCGGCGGCAGGATTCAGCTGAATCCGTCCTTCCAGCTCGACTATCACCGGTTCCAGAACGAGTCGATCGTGGACTATCAGCGGATTCAGATCGATATTCTCCGCCGGCACTGCCCGAATCAATTCATTACCCACAACATGTGGGAGTCGCCGCTGCCGATCGATTATAACAGCCTCTTCGAGGAATTGGATTTTGCGTCGACCGATTATTACATTACAAGCAGTCCGAAGCGGCTGCCCACTTCGCCGTACAGCGGCGCCTTCTTCCTCGACCGGACGCGCGGCCTGAAGCACCGCAACTTCTGGCTCATGGAGACGATTACTGGCGGAACGTCGGGCGGCTGCTGGGGACCGATGGGACGGACGGCGCAGCCGGGATTCATGCGGGCCGTCATGTGGCAGAGCATCGGCAGAGGCGCCGACAATATCGTGCACTTCCTCTGGCGGGGCGCGGTTGCCGGCGGCGAGCAGCTGTCAACCGGCCTGCTGAATCACGGCAGCAAGCCGCCGGCCCATCGATACGCGGAGTTTCTCCAGCTCTCCGGCGAAGTGAATCGGCTGTCCGGTCTTCTGGACGGTACGACCGTGCCGAGCGAGACGGCAATCCTGTATTCGCATGAGCAGCACCGCGCTTTCCAGATCCAGCCGCATATCGAAGGCGGCTTTCAGTACGAGAGCATCCTGAAGTCCTACCACGGCGCGCTTGTCCGGCTGGGAGCAGGTACGGACGTGCTGCACTGGACGGAGCCTCTTGATGGCTACAAGCTGGTGGTGGCGCCGTATCTGTACCTGATGGACGAAGAGATCGCCGCGAGGCTGAAAGCGTTTGCTGACTCGGGAGGCACACTGATTCTGACGTGCCGCAGCGGGATCAAGAATCTCAATAATACCGTCTGGCCGATGGAGGTACCGGGACCGCTGGCCGAATGCGCGGGCCTGATCGTGGAGGAGTGGGACGCGCTTTCCTCGGACACGGTGCCCGTGCAGATGAATAACGGCAAAACGTATCTCTGCTCGCAGTGGGCCGACATTATCGAGCCGGCCGGAGCCGAGCCGATCGGCTGGTACCGCTCGGAGTACTACGCCGGTAGAACGGCCGTAAGCGTCAACCGGGCTGGCAGCGGGTCCGTCTATTACATCGGCGCGAATTTCGGGCATGACTTCCTGGCCGACCTGTTCTGCGGCATCCTGAACAATTTGAATATTCCGCATATTCAAGGGCTTCCGGAAGGGGTGCAGGCTTCCGTTCGCCGAAGCGACGATGCCTCGTATCTGTTCCTGACCAACTTTACGACTTCCGACCAGACGATCGTGCTGGACCGGGCGTACGAGAGTATCCTGTACGAGGGAACCGCAACCGAACGCATTTCGCTGAAGCCGTTCGGCGTCGACATTTTATCATACCGTTAAACAAGGAGAGGTTCCGAAGTGTCCAATACCATCCAAGCGCAATCCGGACCGGGCGCAGTACCGGTCAAGAAACGGGCGTTCGAAATCCGCAACAAATATAAGCTGTTCCTGATGGCACTGCCGTTTCTGCTGCTGGTCTTTATATTCTCCTATATGCCGCTGTACGGCTGGACTTACGCTTTCTATAACTTCCGGCCGGGCATCCCGCTGGCCGTGTCCGACTTCGTCGGCCTGGAGTGGTTCAGATCGATATTCGGCAATCCGACGCAGCGGGCGGAAGTGCTGCGCGTCATGCGAAATACGATGGCCATGAGCTCGTTGAACATCTTGGCCTCCGTCTTGCCGGTCATCTTCGCCATCTTCATGAGCGAGATGCGATCGCAGCGCTTCAAGAAGTACGTCCAAATTCTGACCACGCTGCCGAACTTCATCAGCTGGGTCTTGGTCTACTCATTCGCCTTCATGCTATTCTCGGTGGATAACGGGCTTGTGAACCACATTCTGATCAACTTGGGTTTTATCGACAAAGGGATCGGCTTCCTCGCCTCCGATAGCCACACATGGCTGAAGATGGCGCTGTGGGATCTGTGGAAGGGACTTGGATGGGGAGCGATTTTGTACATCGCCGCGATCGCGGGGATCGATCAAGAGCTGTACGAAGCCGCCCGGGTGGACGGCGCAGGCAGGTTCCGCACCATCTGGAACATTACCGTACCGGGTATTATGCCAACGTACTTCGTCCTGCTGCTGCTGACGATCGCCAACTTCATCAACAACGGCCTGGAGCAGTATTTCGTCTTCCAGAACGCGATCAACAAGAACCATATCGAGGTGCTTGACCTCTACGTTTATAATACCGGCCTGGTCGGCAACAACTTCTCGTTCGCCACCGCGGTCAGCATGCTGAAGTCGGTCATCAGCATCATCCTACTGTTCTTCGCGAACGGCATGTCCAAATTGCTCCGAGGCGAGAGCATCATTTAATCCGATCAGCAAGGAGAGACACGTATGCAAAAGAAACTTAGCTCGAGCGACGTCGCGTTCCATACCGTGAACTACATCGTCTTCGCACTCATCGCGCTGCTCTGCATTTTTCCGTTCTATTACTTGTTCATCAATACGATCAGCAACAATGACTTGAGCAGCAAGGGACTGATCACCTTTTATCCGAAGGAGGTCCATTTCAGCAATTATTCGCAAGTGCTGAATCTTCCGAACTTCATGCATTCCGGATTCATATCGCTCAGCCGGACGGTCATCGGCACGGCGGTATCCGTATGCGGGGCAGCCTTCCTGGGGTTCCTCTTCACCAAACAGGAGATGTGGGGACGGAAGGTGTGGTACCGGTTCCTCGTCATCACGATGTACTTTAACGCAGGGATTATCCCATGGTACATGACGATGCGCAGCCTGCACCTGACGGACAACTTCCTGGCGTACATTCTGCCGGCGATCGTCTCGCCGTTCTACGTCATCCTGGTCAAGACGTTCGTGGAGTCGATTCCGCTGGCGCTTCAGGAATCTGCCCAGATCGACGGCGCGGGCTATTGGGTCATCTTCACCCGGATCATTTTCCCGCTGATCACGCCGATTCTGGCGACGATTGCCATCTTCTCGGCCGTCTCGCAGTGGAACTCTTTCACCGACACACTGTTCCTCATGTCCAAAGAGAAGTTGTTCACGCTGCAGTACGTGCTTTACAAATATATGAACGAGGCGTCCTCGCTGGCGGCCATCGTGCGGAACTCTTCGGGGGGCCAAGGCCTCGACTTGGCCAACATGCAGACGTCGACCTCGATTCGGACGACCGTGTCCATGATCGTCGTGCTGCCGATTCTGCTGGTCTACCCGTACTTCCAGCGTTTCTTCGTCAAAGGGATCATGATCGGGGCCGTGAAGGGATAACCTTCCGCCCCGGCTCCTCCGACTTTATTGAAAGGGGTGAGGCCCGCCTTAGATTTTCCGTAAGCTTGTTGTTCGAAATGAGGATTTCACTCAACCTAGGGAGGTCTTGTACAACATGTATAAAGCGCTTACAAATTTGAAAGTCGTCGCGGCCGCAACTGTTCTGATGATGGGAGTAGCGGCTTGCGGCAACGCAGAGAATGCGGGCAATGCAGGTTCAAATGCAGGCGGCAACGCGGCAGCAGGTACCGGCAACGCAAACGCACCGAAAGAAACGTATCAGATCGAGGTGCTCTCGCAGCTCGCGAACTTCGCCGGCACGCAGGGCGGCTGGTACGGCAAGGTCCTGAAGGACAAATTCGGTCTTGAAATGAACATTACGGCTCCGAACCTCGCGGGCGGCGCAGCGAAATTCGCGACGCTCATGGCATCGGGCGACCTTGGCGACCTTGTCGTGTTCGGCAATGACGGCCAAGAGTATCGTGACGCCATCAAGGCGGGCTTGCTGCTGGATTGGACGAAGGACGGCTTGCTCGAGAAATACGGCAAAGACATTCTTGCAAACGTTCCCCAAGCGATCGAGAAGAACAAGAAGAACTTCGGCGACGGCAAAGCGGTATACGGCGTCGGACATGATGCGTCGAACATGCCTTCCGGCCCTTCCGAAGGCAACACGATGACATACCAGATCGATATGCGCTGGGATCTGTACCAGAAGCTCGGCAACCCGAAGATGACGGAGATGGAAGACATCCTGCCTGTTCTGAAGAAAATGCAGGAGCTGGAGCCGAAGAGCGATTCCGGCAAACCGACTTACGGTCTCTCGCTGTGGGGCGACTGGGACGGCAGCTACATGACGCTCGCGAAGCAGCCGGGAACCATCTACGGTTATGACATTTCCGACGGCTTCAACCAAGGCACGCTGCTTGAGATTTCCGCGAACGAAGAGAAATACCAAGGCATCCTGGAAGACAACAGCTACTACCTACGTTCGTTGAAATTCTACTACGACGCCAACAAAATGGGCCTCTTGGATCCGGACTCCATGACCCAGAAGTTCGATGACGTCGTCAATAAGTACAAAGACGGCCAAGTACTGTTCTCCTGGTTTCCATGGCAGGACAGCGCCTACAATACGCCTAACCACACGGACGCGGGCAAGGGCTTTGAGATGGTCGGCATCGGCGCGCAGAAGATCTACTCCTACGGTTACTCGCCGTTTGGCGGCAACCGCGTCTGGGCGATTGGCGCCAAGGCGAAGCATCCGGAGCGGATCATGGAATTCATCAACTGGCTGTATACACCGGAAGGCATGATGACGACGCTGAACGGACCGGAAGGCCTGACGTGGGAAATGAAGGACGGTAAAGCCGCGCTGACCGATTTCGGCAAGAAAGCGCTGAGAGACACGTCGCAGCAGGTTCCTGCAGAGTTCGGCGGCGGCACGTACAAGGACGGCGCTGCGCAAATCAACAACACAACGCTGAAGACGACGACGACGAACCCGAATACGGGTGAGCCGTACGACTGGAATATGTGGTCGTCTGTGCTGAAGGATAACCCGAACCCGGTTGATAAATCGTGGCGCGAAGCAACGGGTGCCCTGACTCCGAAAGAATTGCTGACGAAGAACAACCAAATCGCCGTCAACAATGCGGTTTCCTCGACGGAAGCACCGGCGGTTATGGACACGATGCTGTCGCAGAAGCTGAACCAAGTCGGCGCGGTCATCAAGGAATACTCTTGGAAGATGATCTACGCCAACGACGACGCGCAATACGACCAGCTGAAGGAAGAAATGATTAAGAAGGCGAAAGGTCTCGGCTATGACGAGATCATCGACTGGACGGTCGAACAGACGAAGAAAGTATTCGAGCTGCGCAAGCAATCGTAATCAGACATGGGCTGCCGCCCGAATCGACCCCGTCGGTTCGGGAAGTCAGCCCTTTATAATTTAGCGCCTAGCCAAGTTAAGCACTTGCCGGTGGAAGTCCGGTCGAGGTAGGAGGCTGATAAGGTCGGTTGTCAGCATTCCTATTTTCAATAAAATATTCAAAGGGAGCTCAGGCATGACACCGACGCAATACCGCGAACAGAACCGAAATGATAACGAGTGGAACGTTGCGATGCTTGAATGAGAGATTAAACATACTTTGTGAAGCACGAGTGCGATTATTCCCAGCTTGCGGAGTGAACAATGGCACACGGAAGGACGGGAAACGGAAATGATCAGATTATTTGAGACACATCATATTAGGCCTGTAACCGAGTTGGACGGTTTATGGGATTTCGCAACGCTGCCTGGAAATGAGGAGGATAACGGTGAATATCCTTACAGGCTTGTCGTCCCCGGCTGCTGGGAACAGCATCCGGAGCTCGCTACGTATCGTGGGCGGGCCGTCTACAGACGGATGATCCGGATCGACGAAGCGGTCTCCTTGCGATTGGTGTTTAAGGGCGTCAGCCATACGGCCAAAGTCTTCTTCGACGGGGAATTGATCACCGAGCATTATAATGCTTATACAGCCTTCACGGCCAAAGTGCGAGGCGTAAAGCCGGGGCTCCACGAGCTGCGTGTCGAGGCGGACAATTCGTTCGGCGAAGCGTCTTCCTTGCATGTCCCGAACGACTATTACACGTACGGCGGCCTGATCCGGCCCGTTGCGTTGGAGAAGATCGTCGACTGCTATCTAGAGGACATAAGGTTTATCCCGTCTTGCGACGAGTCCGGCTGGAGCGGAGAAATCACGGCCGCCGTGTGCAACGATTCACCTTACGCTAGGACCGTTCAGCTTCGGGGGACATTAGGGCAGGAAATCTTGGATTTCGGTTCGATAACGCTGCTGCCCGGTCCCGGGAAGGTAACGAAGGTAACGCGTACGTTTCGTTTCGCGGACGTTATCCCTTGGTCGGGCTCGACGCCTCAGCTATACGAGTTGCAACTGGAGCTGATGCTGCCGGGAGTGGCGGAGCCAGTGGACGATTTGGTGGAACGGGTCGGCTTCCGGGTCGTCCACGCACGGAAGGGCGCGATTCTGCTCAACAGCGAGCCCGTCTTCCTGAAGGGGTTCAATCGTCATGAAGATCATGCCTTGGCCGGACCTTCGCTGCCGCTTTCTCTCATGGTCGGCGATCTAGAAATCATGAAGGGAATGGGTGTGAACGCCGTCCGAACAAGCCATTATCCGAACGATGAGCGCTTCCTGGACCTGTGCGACGAGCAAGGATGGTTAGTCTGGGAGGAGAATCACGCCCGCGGCCTCAGCATCGAACAGATGCGTAATCCGAACTTCATTTCGCAATGCGAAGCAGTCAATAACGAAATGGTAACGCAGCATGTTAACCACCCGTCGATCATTCTTTGGGCGATTCTGAACGAGTGCGCAAGTGATACGGAGGAAGGACGCGAGCATTACCGTAGACAGCTGGATCAAATCCGCAGGCTAGACTCCAGCCGTCCACTTACCTTCGCCTCGCATCACCGCGAGAAAGAGAAATGCTTCGATCTCGCGGACGTCGTCTCCGTGAATTTGTATCCGCAGTGGTATACGGATGAAGACCCCGGCGAATTATGCGACCGAGCAAGGGCATGGGCGGACGAACTCGGCGGCAAAGGGAAGCCGATGATCATCAGCGAGTTCGGAGCGGACGGCTACTACGGCTTTCGTTCTCCGGCCAGGGTGAAGGGCTCTGAGGAACGACAGGCAGACATCCTGGAGCTTAACCTGATCGCCTACTTGAAGCGCCCGTATTTATCGGGCTTGTTCATCTGGCAATTCTGCGATTGCAGGGTCACAGAAGCAACCGGATGGCTACTCACCCGCGCGATGACAAAAAACAGCAAAGGCGTAGTCGATGAATATCGCCGGCCTAAGCTGGTTTCCGACGTGGTGAGGAAGTATTATATCGGTCAATAACAGCGCGGCAAGTCTGAATCGCTCGCGCTGATGAAGTGGGACAGAAAGAAGCTGAAAGAGCGGTTGCTGATTGTTTGTAGGCACCCATGGAAGATGTAACAGATGTTGTTTTTCGCCATGTGGTAAGTGAGGCGGGCAGACCGGATGTGTATTTTACGGAGTTTGCGACTACGGAGAGTTAATGTCACCCAGAGGGGAACAAAAGTGTACGTGGTCGCTTGACTTTCACCCCAGATGAACAGCCCATTGTAGCACATATCTGGGGAGATAAGCCGGAATTTTTCCGTGAAATAAGCATCGGCATGGCGAAAGAAGGATTCAAAGGCATCGATATTAATATGGGTTGTCCAGTGGCGAATGTAGCAGAGAATGGAAGGGGCAGCGGTCTGATCTGCCGTCCTGAAATCGCAGCGGATACCATCCAAGCCGCCAAAGCCGAAGGACTGCCTGTCAGTGTAAAAACAAGGCTCGGTTTTAGTGACCTAGACGAATGGCATGACTGTTTACCCATATTTTGAAACAAGACATTGTGAATCTGTCCATTCATCTTCGGACAAGAGAGGAAATGAGCAAAGTAAAAGCTCATTGGGAACTGATTCCGGAGAAAAAGAAGGAAGCTTCGTGATGAGGTGGCGCCAGATACACTTCTGACCATTAACGGGGATATCCCTGACCGTTAATCGGTCTGCAGCTTGCTAAGCAATACGGTGTCGACGGTATTATGATTGGCCGCGGTAATTTTCAAAATCCATATGCATTTGAGACAGAGCCGTAGGAGCATAGCAGTGCGGAAATGATTGATCTGCTGCGGCTCCATCTGGGTCTGCATGATCAATGTTCGTTTAGTGCGCTTACCCGTTTCTTCAAAATCTATGTCCGTGGGTTTCGAGGGGCAAGTGAACTCAGAACCAGCTTGATGAACGCCAAATCAAAAAGTGAAGTGCATGTATTGCTGAATAAATATGAAGGCAAGGAGCATGATGGGGCTGAGGAACATGGAAATTAGATGGATAAGGGCTTGCTGGCGACGAGCTTTTGAATCGATTACCGCAGCTCCGCCTGCCGCCTCTAGGAGAGGCGGTTTTCTTTTGCTCGATGGGAATGAGTTGAAATTCAAACCGGATTAGCTGCTTTTGCCGGCGCATTCGGCATGCGTGGGCGAACTGTTAAGACGTCGTAAGTGTGAAAGGAAACGAGGCAAGATGAACGACTCGACATGTGTTATTATCAAAGGAGGCGCTATGCAGGGCTACCGGCATTTAAAGAAAGGTAGATGATGAAAGTTGTTGGATAACAAACAACTAACGAATTCGCAAAGCTTATCGATGAAGTACATTCGTGAGCACGCGCTTACCGAAAAAAAGAAGCTACAACTCTTATTAATGAGATATTACAGATGTCAAATATCCATTGGGACACCTATGAAAATGCGCTTTCCAAACTCCGGTCCAATGCAAGAATCGCATTACATTTTCATCCCGATCGCCCGCTCGCAGATACGAATTGCGTCGCACAAGGACTCCTTGAACAAGGTACGTATAAGAGTCAGTTCGAAACCCATATATCCAATGGGAGCCCTACTGCTTTCTTAGGAGGAGCACGTGATCTCTGGGAGAAGCATTTATTCAATGGTACTTACCATATAGATGGTGCGACCATCCATGAACGTCCCAAATACGGTTCACTTGATGTCATGTCACACGTAGACGGGCCTTCACCGCGATTTGGCTCGTGCTTTTTCCTCCTATCCCCCCGTGTATCCTGGCGTTCAACCTTCACATACGGAGATTCTTACACGGATCGACCTGAAAAAGGGACATATGAGGAATTCGATATGATCATGGCAGCGCTGCTGAAAGATACGTTTTCTCGGGAATTTGCTTTAGGTGAGGGAGGTCTAATCCCTAGCAAATTCATTCATCGTCTTTTATATGATCTTGATAAACCCTATCCGAATCCTATAAATCTTATGCCTAGGCACAACCTTGACCACTATATTGAAGCTCAAATACATGGTGAAATATCGCTTAAGGATGACGTAGAAATCTTAGTTGCCGATCCTTCGTTTAAAGGAACGCCAATTGGCAGCATGTTAGAGCTATTATGCATGAACTATTCAATTAAGTTAATTTGGAATGCAGGATATTATCTGAAGGTGGAAGAGGTGCCAACGGACTTTAGAGGGCCGACCATGCCCGCTTTAGCCAGACGGATAGAACAGGATGGCTATATTAACGCAAGGATTATCGGAGAGGCGGTAAATGATTTACATCGCAATCCAGCAAATTGGAGCGACAGAGGCAGCTATGCAGAGGTACTTCAAGAGTTAAAATTGCTATGGCATGTTTTAGTTCGTTTTGGTAAACCGCATGCTACGGATTGACAATCGAGACTGGCTGTAATGGTTCGAACTTAGATTTTAGGATTGCATGCTGTAATTAAGAAGAGAAAAGCGACCGTAATAATTGAACGTCTTCTAACGGGAAGGTTTGAGTTACCGTTATTTCTTCGTTCAACAATACACGATGGCAGCCGGTCTCAGAACGACCGGCTGCCATCGTTGCGCTAACGGGCAGGATAGCTCAACGGCAGTTTAGTTCAATTCTTAGATATATAAGTCAGAACGTTTCCCATCTCAGTTGGCCTCTGAACGATCGGCTGCCTTCGTTGCACTAACGGTAGTGTAAAAGGTACATGTGCAGGGAGGGCGAACTGTGATATACTGGCCTCAACCTAATTAACATTTTTTTCCTTATTTATCACAGTTAATTACAGAGATGACGTACTAACTAGGCGATTAGCCGAAAATGAGGTTAACCAAATGACGATAAAAAATGATGCGCATGATCGACTCCCCGCGCTAAGGCTGCAAGGACTTTGTAAAACCTATGGCAAGAAGTCGGCGGTCGACGGAATCGATCTTCTCGTCCATGCAGGGTCGTTCTTCGGGCTAATCGGTCCGAACGGTGCCGGCAAGACGACGACGCTGTCGATGGCCACGGGCTTGCTTCGCCCGGACCAAGGCACGGCCCTCATCTTCGGAATTGACATCTGGCGGGAACCGGGTCGCGCCAAAGAAATGATCAGCGTACTGCCCGACGGATTGTCGATGCCCGAACGGCTAACCGGCAAGGAGGTGTAAAATACGCAGGCCTGCTTCGCCGATTGGACGAGAATACCGTGAAGGCGCGCTCGCATGATTTGCTAGAGATACTTGACCTCGTTGAAGCCGAGGATCGCTACGTTAGCGACTATTCCACGGGCATGCGCAAAAAGATAGCGCTAGCTGTAGCGTTGCTGCATCAACCCCCGGTTTCTGGTGCTCGACGAGCCGTTCGAAGCCGTCGATCCGGTCTCCGCTTCGATCATCAAGAAAATTATTCGCAAATTCGTGGATAACGGTGGTTCCGTTCTCTTCTCTAGCCATGTAATGGAGACGGTTGAACAGGTGTGCGACTCGCTTGCCGTCGTTGCAAAAGGCTCGGTTAAAGCCTTCGGGACGATGGAAGCCTTATGTGCCGGACGAACGCATGATACATTAGCAGATATTGCAGAATCAGTTGGAATGAATAGGGACGAGTCAATGGCAGTTCTCCATGATCCATCCAAATATGCTAACGAAGTGCGTTCAGATGAAGCCACAGCAAAGCAATTAGGGATAACAGGAGTACCTTTCTTTGTCATTGATAGAAAATTCGCGATATCCGGGGCACAACCAACAGAGGTATTTATAAATGCTCTTAACCAAGCATCTCAATAAGTAAAGCCAATAAGTATTTGTAAGAAAGAGATATTATGAAAGCATTGTCGAGAACAATTACAAAGTATTTTTAGAACAGCGTGTAGACAGGCAGACCGTGAACAGTCAGGCAGTTCAAGCGAAATAGGCAGAACAATAAACCGCCCAAAATCCTTATTGGACTTTGGGCGGTATATTCTTTTCGTCATAACTCAACGAAAGCAATCTCCAAATCATTAAATGAAGTGACAGTCTGCTTGCCCTTAGTTGTTTTGTTAAGAATCGCGGTACTATCAGAACTTGAAAAGATAATTGTTGTTGATATTGACAAGATAATTTGTCAGTCAGTTTAAATTTAGAAATATACTGAATGAGTGAATCAATGAAGAATTAACTTTTCATAAGATCATATTACACCTCGAAGTATTCGGAAGATTCATTACGCTCCCTTGAAATGATTCAGTTACCTCACTCAGACTCATGAATTCGCAGGATTTCATCTCATAGTTAAGTTGAAGAAAAGGATGATCGAGGATTCGGTGGCCGGGAGATGGAGAATTGGGCATGCGGGAATAAAGGTGAATTGCATGTCACCCATATTGTTCCATATACGCACGTCTCCACTTCGCCCTAGCGATTCTCGCTCCCATGTCTCAACGGGTCATAGCCCTTTCATTCCTTCGTTCCATCTAACTAAGGGGTGGAAGTCGGTGTTTCTAACGGAACGGGTCCGAGCTCTTTTGCGTAACGTCTCCCGATACTCCGTGCTAACGGGGCACGATTCCATTTTTAAAGCTACTCGGGATGCAATCTATCCGAATAGTAAGGGGTATGATATTATTTTCGATGATTTCCAAAGAAGGTGAAAGTAGTCGAGTGCTTACTAGGAGTGAAATCGGCTGTTAAAGAAGCCATTAAAAAAATATTTCAATGTGTCGATTTCGTCAAATCACGTTCGTCGTAAGTGTATAAGGTAAATACCGAAGCGATTTATTATGATAATCATAGTCATATAAGCGTATGACGTTGCAGACGACGCATAATGTCTGAGAATTGTGGTGCAGCCTTTACGCAAATCCAAACAAGTAAAGAAGGAGATTTCCATGAAAGAAGTCATTTCTAAAGACGGGACAAATATTGCTTACGATAAGGTAGGCAACGGACCTGCGCTGATTCTCGTTGATGGCGCGCTTTGTTACCGAGATTCCGGGCCGAACAGACCACTGGCTGCGCTACTGGCTCAACATTTTACAGTAATAACTTATGATCGTCGAGGAAGAGGCGACAGCGGAGATAAGAAACCGTATTCAATCGAACGAGAGGTTGAAGATATAGAAGCTCTGATTGTAGAAGACGGAGGAGCGGTGTTCGTATACGGAATTTCCTCCGGTGCAGCGCTTGCTCTGGAGGCGGCGAAACGAATTCCAGCAATTCGGAGGGTAGCATTGTACGAAGCGCCGTTCGTCGTCGATAACAGCCGCCCTCCAGTACCGGACGGTTACTTGCTGGAGATGAATGAACTGCTCTCTTCAGGCCGTCGAGGCGCTGCAGTTAAATACTTTATGAGCAAAGGCGTAGGTGTCCCGGCCATTTTTGTCGCCATGATGCAATTCATGCCCGCATGGTCAAAGTTAAAGGCTGTCGCGCATACGCTGCCTTACGATACACTACTTACGGTAGAGCAACAAAAAGGAAAACCGTTGCCAGCTAGTCAGTGGTCATCCGTTACGGTACCTGTGCTCGTAGTGGAAGGCAGCAAAAGCCCGGTTTGGATGCGCAATGCGATGCGAGCGCTCGCGAACGTTCTCTCCCATGCGAAGTATCGGACATTGGAAGGACAGACGCACATTGTAAAACCGGCAGCCCTCGCCCCGGTGCTAACGGCATTTTTCAACGAATAAGGATCAATAAATAGGAGGAGTGGAATTTAATGAAATTTCGTGCCACCATCGAGCTTAGCAAAAGGACAGCGACAGGCATTTCGGTTCCGGATGAGGTCATGACAAGCCTCGGATCAAGCAAGCGGCCAGCTGTTCGCGTCACGATAGGCGGACACTCGTATCGTACGACAGTCGGGTCTATGGGTGGAAAATACTTGATTCCGGTCAGTGCAGAAGTTCGAACAGGAGCTGGTGTCGCCGCGGGCGATGAGGTTGATGTGAATATTGAACTGGACACCGAGCCCCGGGAGCTTGCCGTTCCGGAAGACTTCTCCAAAGCGCTTGATAGTAAGGCGGAGGCGAAGCGGTTTTTTGAAGGGTTATCTTATAGCAACAAGCGGCGGTTCGTCCTCAACATCGAGGAGGCTAAGACTGCGGAAACACGGCAGCGGCGTATCGACAAAGTAATATGTTTGTTAAACGAGGGGCGTATCCAATAATTATGGGATCGAGAATTACAATGGATGCGAATCGCCTCCACTGTGATTCTCGCTTAAGCAGCACATTAAACATGCTTCCTATTTAAATCTGGAATTTGCGTGGAGGATGGATCATGAAGAAAAAATACTTAAGTAAGGTTACAGTCATCACTTTTTTTCTCATTTGTTCTATTCTCGTGGGATGTAGCAATGAAAATCCAGAAGAAAAAGATGCAATTCAAGTTGCAACTAAATACAAAGAAATCGAGTATAAAGTGAATGGTTACCATAAAGTCATTATTCCTGAAGATATCCAAGCAATAGCGGATGAAACTAAGCCATATGTAACCGAGGACTTCTTTAACAGTCAAATTGCAAACCGTGTTACTGGTTTATCATTGCAAATAGCTCGGTCGGAAAAGTCGAGTATAAAAGCTGATAAAATTCACTTCGAATCGGCACAGGATGAAGAAAATGGAGTCCTGGGTCTGGACTATGACCTGGTCTTGGTGCTTACAAATGACCAAGGTACTTCGAAGGAAATAAAATTAACAGGTGTATTGACGATGATCAAGGTCAATGGAAAATGGAAAGTAAAATATGACGTAAATCACAATCTAAAGGATTTGTTAAATCTGGCACAAGCTAGAGGGTAGAGTAGAGGGGGCATCATTAAACTAACGAGGATCGATAGCTCAAACACAAAGGCAACCGCCTCGGTTGTCTTTGTTCAGCTAATGGAAGAGTAATTTAGTAAATAGGACAATTCAAAAGATTTTTCACTTTTGGGAAGATGTAATCCAAGTAATTTTAAAGCTATTGGAGTGGCGTGGTTTCAGTTGTTAAGTAATTGAGAGTACATGATGCTAACGACCGTTATGTATTTAACAAGCTTTCTCATAGTATCACCCTCTTTATCAACGTACATTTTTGGCATATGCCTTGTTTTGATTGCCTCCTATGTATTTTATCGTCAATAATCCTATGATTTTCACTATACTAAAGGTACGCCCGTTGATTCACCTATTGAGTCACCAGACGGGGCGTTTAGCGCCCAAGCATTTTATCGTACTTATGGTGGCGCTGCTGGTGGGGTTATGTGATTGTTAATATGATGCTGTACGAACGATCTATTACGAACAAACGCATCATACGCCGACGATCTCCTGGAAAAATAATAGTACGAAAATTTTGGCAGGGCCGACACGGCGCAATCAAAGCTTGTGGCGGAAAGTCCGTACCGCTGCGAGTTTGACCGGCATTAACTCTCGATTTCGGCTCGAAGCTCATCAGCGGTCTGTTTTGGTCCCTGCAGATGCGGATAATAGCCGAGACCAGGGAGAATCGTTAGCTCTAAATTATTACGCTCAGCGAACTCGACGCCCATTTCCTTCTTGACATAGCTATCCTTTTCGCCCCATACGACTTTCACGGGCACCTTGAGCTTCGTTTCTTGGACTCTTGTAGGCACAGATATGAGGGATGAGTTGATAAAGGAATTCGAAGCAAAGTATTTGATGCCTTCTTCAGTTGACTCAAGAGGAATCGTTGGGGAGTTAAATAAACAAAAGAGTTACTCTAGTTCCACAGTTACTGATCTCAGAGACGTTAGATCTGAATTTAATAGGAGAAGTTACTAAATATCCAAATAGATCTTAAACCACCCTCCAATAGGAAGGTGGTTTTTTGATTAAATTCTTACATTGCCACTCAATTGTTGTTCAGCGATTTGAATAAGTCTTTTCGTTATGTAGCCACCCAGTGACCCCGTATCACGAGTCGTCATGTTACCGTAGTAACCATCTTGAGGGAACTGGATACCAAGTTGTTGAGCGGCTTCCATTTTCAATTGTGCGATGCCTTGTTTTGCTTGAGGTACTACCAATTGGTTAGAACGACGTGCCATTTCGATTCACCTCCTTGGTAAATTTATTGTGTGGTGCTGATGGGCAGCTTATGCATAAATTACCGACAATTTTGATAAATAGCCGTGATAAAATGGTGAGATGGAGGGGATCACATGTTTATCTCACCAATGTTACTTCAAAAAGTCGAGGAACCCTTCGATTCATCTGACTGGTTTTTTGAGCCTAAAATGGATGGGCATCGTCTGATTGTTTCTTTCATCAATGGGCATGTGAAAATGTATACAAGACATAATAATGAAGTGACTAGGCAATATCCCGAACTCTTCAATGTGCCTGTTCCAGATGGAGTAGATGTTGTTTTGGATGGGGAAGTAGCTGTCGTAAACGATGATGGAACGAACGATTTTGAGGGCGTTATTCAAAGGTTGAAGATCACCAAGGCCATGAAAATTCGTGATGCTTTTAAGACCATGCCCGTACAGTTGTTTGTATTTGATATCCTTTTTCTAAATGGTAAAAGCCTGATGCATTTACCGCTTGCTGAGAGAAAGGAAATTCTACACAAGATACTTACTCCGAATCAATATTACAAGTTAACGATGTTCATTGAAGGCAAGGGTAAAGCATTATTTGAATTAATTCAACAGAAGAATTTAGAAGGTATTGTTTGTAAGAAGAAAAACTCAAGATACGTCAGTAGACGGTCTGATACGTGGCTTAAAGTAATCAACTACAGCTATGCAATAGTTTCAATATGCGCCTACTCTAGAAGGCAATTCGGATGGCTCGCAGAACACAATGGAAAGCCCGTAGGGGTTATTGAACTTGCCATTCCTGCGGACGTTAGAAAGTCATTCTACAAAGTCGCACAGCAGCTAATAAATGGGCAGGATAAGCATTATGTATATGTAAAGCCTTTGATTAAGGTCCAAGTGAGATTTCGCAACTGGACATCAAATGGAATGCTCCGTTCACCAGAGTTTGTGAAGTTTATCGTATGAGCAGGGATGTATGTCTGTTACAGTTGACTGTACCATAAAGCCAACAAAAAAAGAGCTCCCGTAGGACCCTTCGTGCTTATGCCAGTAAGGCGACCGCTTCTTCATCCTTGACGAACTTCATCTTGAATCCGAGGGCCAATGCGACCCGTTCGAGCGTATCGCGCCGGGGGATCTCCGACTCGCCCTCTAACCGTGCGATCGTCGGCTGTTTGAGGCCGGAGCGCTTGGCCAGTTCGGCCTCAAACAGCCGAGCTCGATGCGGCGCGCCTCCAGCGCGGAAGCGTTTTCAGCGATTTGCTCGATGACTTGTTTTTCGATTTCACTGATCGATGTGATACTCTTTTTCACATCGCTCCACTTTTCCATGTCTCCCGGTTCGCCATGAGGACGCGCAGCTTCGGCGGCAACGCTTCCAATAAAGCTCTAATGTAATTTCTTTAGAATAGTTTTAATAATCTGGTCTCGAGTGACTTGAAGCTTAAATTGTTCCAAATCGAATATAAACAGGGAATCTTGGACATATTAATTTATGTTAACTGTGACCAATAATATAACAAGTAAAAATCGTTTTATGATTAAGAATAGGAGTGCTAAATTAATGTCGAATTAAAAAAGTTGGCACTAAAACACTGCATCTTTTACGGCTAATGTCAAAGCATAAAAGTGCAGTGTTACACAGGAATCTCAAATTTACCAGATCGAGTGACATGAATATTATCAAATAGGCTCTAATTGACCTTTTGCTTGGAGAGACACACCTCTCCC
Source organism: Paenibacillus sp. UNC496MF (assembly GCF_900113915.1). Taxonomy (NCBI): domain Bacteria; kingdom Bacillati; phylum Bacillota; class Bacilli; order Caryophanales; family Paenibacillaceae; genus Paenibacillus; species Paenibacillus sp. UNC496MF. The sequence goes on along the minus strand of NZ_FORE01000014.1, from coordinate 183,240 downwards.
GAAAAGAGTGAAACTATGAAAACACCTAAACCGATAGAGTTACAATACATAAAACGACTCAGTGATGAGGAGAATACCCTGGTCGAAGCGCTTCGGACGATTGATATGCCTCCCGCGGCTGCATTGCTACTGGTTAGAAACGAGCTAAAAGGACCATTGGAAGACAGACCAATGGCAGAGATCCTGGACAGGTTCTTGGCTAGACATACTATTGGAGATACTAATTCGTAAAACTCCAATACCAATAAGATAAGCTTCAGTTCTGAACTAGCGGAGTCCGTAGCAAGCAATGTTCCTACGGAATCGCAATGATGTAATCATAGTGTATCTGGTCACAATTTAATCAATGTTCTTTTGTCTGACATCAATGCTAAAGTCGATGCTGTCAAAGCAAAAGGCGACATTACGCAAGAACATGCAGACCAGAAGAAGCAAGTTGCACAGAAGGAAGTTGAAGACTTCGTTTATCATACTGCTCCGATGGTTGAGAGGAAGATAAGAAATATAGCGTGAGGCTACTGTTGGCGGTGGCCTCTTATTTGTGCATGTCAGTTCATTTGTTAATCCTATCTGCGGTATCTTATTTGAATAGGCAAAAGGGATTTCACTTTTGCCTTTTTACATGTTCCCACCTACATGTAACGGTGAATTAGTGTACTAGTTCATTAATTCACTAGATCATTTGAATAAGGAAAAGGGTGAAACAGATATGTGGCAGTGCTCAGCTTTTATTCATGAAGGATTTCAAGTTAACAAGAACTGTGTTTTTCATCGGTCTCGTCTTGAATGCATGAGTTGCCATCCTGACGTTATACATGGAGAAGGCAGATTCCTTGCTTATGTTCGTTCTCTTAACGATTACCGTTGCATTCATGTTATCTACATTCCTCTTATGGTGATCATCGGATTAAAGGCGGAGGGCAACCGTCGTTTAAATTGTTATTAAGCAAAGTATCAAACGGCTTGGCGATGGTCGTCATTTCATTCGCCTCGTGATATGCGTTCACCGGACTGCTGACCATCCACAAGCTAAGCTGGATTGAGCCGTATTGGACAGATATCTGGAGGGTGGGATGGTTCATTATTCCTCACGTGATTTGGATATCCATCGAACTCAGCGTATGGGTGATGGAACTTTGGGCCACATACCAGTCCCTTAAGCTGAGAATCGGGCGTTGGTGCTGGGCTGCGGTGGTTGGTGCAGCCCGGCGGGGTACATACTTTATTTAAATCCTGCCTTGTATCGGCACGTGGCGGACTGGGGAGGCAGAACTTTTCAATTTCCCGCTCTATTATCCGAGCATAACACACTTACGCAGGAGGCTACGTATACGACATGATCATTATGGTCGGACTATTCATACTAACCGTATGGATCGTGGACAACAAAGTCGAGGGATAACGATGGATGAATTTAATACTTCAAGGCCGATGTATTTGCAATTGGCGGATCGTATACATCGGCAAGGATAGGTGGAGAAATACAACCGGCGAGAAACTCCCTACGATCCGCGATATGGGCATTAAATACAATTAATGACTCGGCAGCTAAGAATTGCAGCCATAGACTTCGCATATCTTTCCATTCATTGCGTGATCTGCTAAATCAATTCTAGATCTTCACACCGCAGCTTATATACCAAACATAGACGATTACTACTACGTGCAAAAGACAGACTTAAACGCATCATATGCACATGGCTTTCCTGGGAAAATTTTAAAGAAATTAAATCTTAGACAATAGACTAAAGTGTTAAAATTATAGAATAGAGATGACAGAAGCGTCAATTTACTTAACATAAAGCATTCATATGCCACATTCCCGCACTCAATTTGAAAACCATTCCAGAATAAAATTAAGCATTAATAAGTACGACAAAAAAGTATCGTCTGATGGGTAGGAACATATGTTTGCACGCCTCTCGCTTGAGGCAGTGAAAGGGGAATGAGCTTGAAAAACACATTACTCCTCTTATCATCGGCTAATTTCGGAGCACTTGATTCTTCTTTGCAGCGGGCTGTTTATCACGAATATTACATGATGGTTTACAGTGTTATCATGTACATGGTGAAAGATCACGGTATAGCAGAGGATATTATTCAAGAAACATTTCTCAAGGTGGTTAAACACATCCCTGTCGTAGAAAATGAAGGGCAGCTAAAAGCCTGGATAAAAACGGTTGTTCGCAATACTACCTATTCCTATTTGAAGAAGAATAAAAAAAACCGCAAAGAAATGGAAACAGACATTTTCTCTAAAAATGAGTGCATGGAATTATCTTCCGATAAGGAAGCTATCGAAGTAGAAATCGAATTGAAAGCAATGTCGGAGGGCATAGGCACTTATTTGAATGAGCTTAAACCGGAGAACCGGATTCTGATGGAGATGCGCTGGAAACAAGATTTATCTTACAAAGAAATCGCGGCCGAGCTTGGATGTACGGAACAGACTGTGAAGTATAAATTACATCGGGCAAGGGAAGCAATCAAAAAACGATTTCTTAAAGAGTGGGGTGGAGGAAGGTGAAAAAAGAGGAATTCGACCGTGCATTTGATTTTGCTTTTGAGGATGCGGTAAAGAAACATTTACCGTCTCCTGATCCCGACCCATCTTGGGCAAGGGTTGAAATGATTCTAAAAAAACGGAGAAACATCCGCAAATATAGATTTATTCCATACGCTGTTGCAGCAATGGTCATTATCGGAGCTTTTCTTTTCGCAACTCCTTCGGTATCAAAAGCATTTACCCCTTTTTCACAAGCTATAAAAAGTATTCAATCAGGCGTATCAAGCATCATCTTCGGAAACGACAGCGAGTACCAGGGCAAAGCTAAAACAGCTCCGCCGCCTGACAATGGCAACTCCAGTGAGGGACAAGTATTAGATAACGGGCTTCTAGGTGAAAAACATTATTCCACGTGGGAAGAGGCCTCGCAGAATATTGCTTTTTCTAATCCGAAAATCGGCTTCGTGCCCCAAAAATATAAACTTGAGGATGTTGTTTTGTTTTTCAGAAATGGTCAAGCGGAAGCCACGAGGGCCGTATTAATATACACCAATACAAAAGAAAAGAAAAACTTCTTACTTACTTTCCGAATGCTGGAGCATAACGAAACCGTCACATCTGGAACGGATAACATTGCAGGTGAATATACGGAAGTTCAAGTTAACGGCCAGAAGGCTTATCTGCTCATAACGAAGGATACGCGATCCAGCCTTGACTACATGATAGGGAACATTGTCGTCTCTATTACCGGATCATTAACGAAGGACGAGATCATCCAAATTGCGGAAAAGATAAAATAAGGCTTCCTAAAGGGAAGAGCGGTCTATCGCTCTTCCTTTTTCATTTATCTCGCAAGGATCGTATTCGTATATCGCTCACCTTGTTCATATGTACCATTATGATTTACCCAGTGAACAGTACGTGCTCTGTAATAATAGCCAGTGGTGATTCTAAATATGGCATATCCGCTCATGATCATTTTGTTTGATGCGCTAACCGTGCTTGATCCAATTTGCACCCACTCAGAGCCAGTCCACTTCTCCAGATAAATATTAACCCCAATCGAAGCAACGGTTTGTTTTGCAATTGTAGATACATCAATTTCTGCATTTTCATTGCCTCTGTCGAGTGTGTTGCTATCCCCTTGATCCAAATATTTAAATATAGGATCGAAAAAACCCAGAATCGATATTTCTGTAGGCGGAGGAGATGTTTTTACACCTGGCTTTAAGCCGGAAGCCTGCAAACTTGGCGGTATTGAAATCGTAGTAATAAGAATAACTAAAGTGAAAATCAAGAAGATCAATTTGGACAATTGTTTCATGAGGGCACCCTTTCAATAAATCGGTATTCTTGCTTCTTTAATAGTAAACAGCATTTACTTGATCCGGGTTGCAAAATTATTATCATTTATTTCTTAAGCGTATATTCGCCAATTTTTTTAACTTTTTTGCAACCAACCCCCTTATGCGAAGGTTTACATCTATAGACCTGAAAAAATCGCCGTTTTCTATCACCTACTCGTAATCGGAGCTACTCAAGAGATAATCCCAATTTCGCTCTAAATTAAATTCAGAATATTATGACTCTTTGTTCTATCTATTTGATTTATATAGCGTTTTGAAAAGATGATTATGAGGGGGGTATTACACAGAAAATGAGATCCGAAAATTACCGAAAAGGAGGCTATATCATTGATTGCTCTATTATTTCCTGGTCAAGGTTCCCAATACATAGGAATGGGTAAGAGTCTTGCCGACCAATTTTCTGTAGCTAGGAGAACCTTTGAAGAAGCGGACGAAGTGCTTAAGTTCAAGCTATCTTCTCTATGTTTTGAGGACGGGTTGTCCAATTTATCAAGAACAGCGTATACGCAGCCTGCTTTATTGACAGCAAGCGTAGCCGCATATCGTGTTTATATGGACGAGATTGGGCTTCGGCCGGACTATGCTGCGGGGCATAGTTTGGGGGAATTCACTGCATTAACCTGCAGTGGAGCGATTTCGTTTGCTGATACGCTGCAAATCGTGCGTCATCGCGGGATATTGATGCAAGAAGCGGATCCAAACGGTCTGGGCGTCATGACAGCAATTGGCCAGGCAGATCAAAAGCGGGCTGAGCACTTGTGTGTGCAAATCTCGACCAAGGAGAAGCCGGTGGTCATTGGATGTTACAACGCACCTGAACAATTCGTGCTGTCCGGTCATCAAGAGGCGGTTAATAAAGTCGCTGAACGGTTAGGTTCCGAGATGGCGACAGTTAATCCCTTGAGAGTGAGTTCATCTTTTCATAGCCCTATGATGCAGCCTGCAGCCGAACCATTTAACAAGATCCTGTCCTCGTATAGCTTTCGCCAGGGAGACTACCCCGTGATCTCTAATGTGACTGCTCTTCCGCATGAGTCGGATCATCTCATCGAACGCTTGACCAGGCAATTGACTGAGCCGGTTCGATGGCAGGAATCGATCGATTATTTACGGCTTCAAAATGTCAAAATCGCGATTGAGCTAGGGCCGAAACAAGTGCTGCAAAACTTAATGAAAAAAATGACAAGTTCCATCATAACCGTGTCTCAAGGAGAGGCAAGTGATATTCCAAAGGCAAAGGGAGTGTTCAATCGAGAGAATACCGAACCTTCTTTTATCGGAAAGTGCCTGGCGATCGCGGTAGCGACCAAAAACCGCAATTGGGATATAGAGGCTTATCGGAAAGGTGTAATTGAACCTTATCAGAAGGTGAAGCAGCTAGCCATGCATTTGGATCAAACCAAGCAAGATCCGACCAGAGAGCAGATGGCAGGAGCTTTATTGATGCTGCAATCTGTATTTGAAACAAAAGGAACACCACATTGGGAGCAGCAGAAACGGTTGAAACAACTGCTCCGAATGCCGGTCGTAAAAGAGTTTACGCTGTCGGAACAGGGGGATTTCACATGGCCAAGCTTCTGAACTTTGATAAACAAAGCAACAGCAGCACAACGGGATCATTCTCGACAATCATTCATGAAGAATCGACAAAAGAAATCGCGATCATCGGTATGGCCATGCATTATCCCAAAGCGGCGAATCAGAAAGAGTTTTGGAGTAATTTAATTCACGAAATGGATTGTTCAGGTGATTTCCCAGAAGAACGCAAAGGTGACATTGAAGCCTACTTACGCTTTAAAAACGCGTTGAATGATACCGTCAAGTATTTTCGAGGATCGTATTTAGAACAAATCGATGAATTTGATTATGCGTTTTTCGGGATCACGCCGAAAGAAGCCGAACTGATGGATCCCAATCAACGCTTGTTCCTGCAAACGGTTTGGAAGGCAATAGAAGACGCTGGATATGGCGGTAAAAAACTGATCGGATCAAAAACAGGCGTGATTGTGAGCAGTGAAGGAGCCAAGCCGTTAAGTTACCAAACGATCATCCAGGAAGTAGAGCCGGAGTCCACTTATTTGGCGTATCCAGGCAATTCAGGGCCAATGACAGCAAGCCGTATATCTTATTTATTAGATCTGCATGGACCCGCGTTGTTGATCGATACGTCTTGTTCTTCATCACTTAGCGCAGTCAATGCTGCGGTTCAGATGCTGCGCAATGGTCAGATGGATCAGGCGATCGTGGGTGCAGTGAAGATTAACATGCTTCCGATCGATATTGGATCTCGTGTTGGTATGGAATCCTCCGACGGCCGAACGCGAACCTTTGCGGATAACTCGGATGGAACCGCAGTCGGTGAAGGTTCTGCAGCCTTGATCTTAAAGCCGCTTGGCAAAGCGGTTCGGGATCATGATCATATTTATGCGGTGATTAAAGGAAGTGCATCCAATAACGATGGGCGCGCGGTTAGCATCACGGCTCCTAATCCGATTACGCAAGAAGCTGTTATCGTCGAAGCGTGGAAAGATGCAGGAATCAACCCTGAACACATCTCTTATATTGAAGCGCATGGGACGGCAACCCGATTGGGTGATCCCATCGAGGTTGAGGGAATCACGAATGCATTTAGGCGTTACACCGACAAGAAACAATTTTGCGCAATTGGATCCGTTAAATCCAACTACGCCCATACTTATAGTTTGGCCGGTATTACAGGGGTTATAAAAGCTGCCTTGAGTTTACAGCATAAGAAGATTCCTGCCAGCTTACATTTCCATAAACCGAACCAAAATATTTCGTTTGAAGAGTCCCCTCTTTATATTAATGATCAATTGGCAGAATGGGAAACGGAAGAAAGACCTCGTCTTTGTGGCGTAAGTTCTTTTGGGATGAGTGGAACCAACTGTCACATTGTGTTGGAAGAGGCTCCCCAAAGGAAAGAGGATCAGACCGTACAAAACGGTCCGCATGTATTCTTGCTTTCTGCCAAAACCGAAACAGCCTTACACCGATTGCTAACTGATTATGTACGTGATCTTACTCGGAAACAGAGCGAACAGGTCAATCTAAGGGATATCTGTTTTACAGCGGGAACAGGAAGAGCGCATTATCCATATCGTATTGCAATGGTTGTCCATAATATACGGGACCTTGAATGCAAGATAATGAAATTAGCCCAGCATGGCTGGGAAGAAACCGAACAAAATGTGTTTTACTGGCATGCAGCGCAGTCATTTGAGAGTAAAGAAGCAAGTCAGTACGTGGAGCAAGTACTTGGAACCGACATTGGGAAAGAGAACTTGCTTATCAAGGTGGCAGACTTATATGTAAAAGGAGCCGACATTGATTGGGACAAGCTATATCGCAACGATTCCGCATATAAAGTGCCGCTACCATCTTATCCGTTTGATCGCGTTCGGTGCTGGATTGAGGTCCCTGAGACGCACGCAATCCATGCGGCAAATCCGGAACTGCTCCAAACCATACGGGAGGTGGCAGGTTACTTAGAAGAACGTAGTCTGGATCCTCTTGATGCAACAATCGGATCGAAGGCAGAGAAGTGGTTAGATACGTTGAAGAAGCTTCTGCCGAGTGAATCAACATCATCATCGCAAACGATTAAAATGACTGGCAAAGAAGATAACAGCTACAGTAAAAAAGAACTTGATATCGCCGTTGTATGGCAAAAGATATTAGGGCTAAAAGTTGTGAATATCCATGAAGACTTCTTTGATCTGGGAGGAGACTCATTCGTAGCCATACAATTTGTCTCGAAACTCCATGACCAATATCAAGTGGCACTTGGCGACCTGTTCACCTATCGAACAATCTATCAACTTGCGAAACACATTAAAGCGCAATCAGACAGCCCTGAAGTCAAGCTGGAGAAATTAAAGCGTAGTTCGCAGTCCCCGTCAGCGGTTTCTCCGGAAATGCAGCGGTATATTCAAGAAGAAACTCATAAATATGAGATGAAATATACGGAAATGGAACGTTTGGATCTTACTGAGGTTCACCATTATTCCCATATCTTCTTGACTGGCGCAACCGGGTATTTAGGCATTCACTTGTTAAGTGATTTGCTGAAAGGGACCAACAGTCATCTCTATGTCCTTGTCCGAGGTAAGACACAAGCAGAATCTGAGGCGCGATTAACAGAGAAATGGACGTATTATTTTGGATTTCGTCCATTTGATCGGGATCGAGTAACGCTTATTAATGGGGATTTGGTGCATGAGAGGTTCGGTTTGGCGGACGAAGCTTATCAATCGCTCGCTCGAACGGTAGATTGCATCATCCACTCTGCTGCGAAAGTGAAGCATTTTGGCGATTACACGGATTTTGAAGTGAACAATGTCAAAGGTACGAAGCGCATCATTCAATTTGCGCATGATCAACAACCCAAAGCGATTAACTTTATTTCGACTACCGCTGTTTCCAAAGGGATAATAAAAAATCGAAAGTGCGTTGTGTTTACGGAATACGATCATGATATCGGTCAAGAAGTAGGCCATCCGTATGGTGAGAGTAAATTAGAAGCGGAAAAGCTGATCGTGGAGGCAAGAAACCAAGGATTGAACTGTAATATCTTCAGGGTCGGTAATATTATGGGCCATTCCATAACGGGTAAATTCCAAGAAAACATTCAAGACAACGGTTTGTACACGATTATCCAATCCATGATTAAAATGAATATTTTCCCTGACAGCAATCAAGGAGAGATCGATTTTACTTATATCGATTATGTGAGCCGCAGTATATGCCTGCTGTTTAACCGGGAACAGTTAAGCAATGAAACCTATCATCTGATGAACATGGATAAGACCAGCTTCCATGAACTGGGGGAAGCGGCCAAATCATCCGGATTACCTGTGAAAATGGTTTCGTATGGACAATTTATAGACTTTATGAGCGATCACTACGCAGATGAACAACTTGGTCCTTATATTCACCAATTATTGCTTCATTTTGGGTTCTTTGAGGAACCGGAAGAGAAAGAGCGCGCACATGTTGTGATGCTCTCCGATAAGACAGAGTGGCTATTGAAGCAGTTTGGACTGGTTTGGAGGAAACCGGACCAAGAGCAATTGAAAAAGATACTAAATCATTGCATAGAGGTTCAATTCATCTAACGGATTATAACGGGAGGAGAATCGGTAAGCATTGGTAGAAGATCTGATTCAAATCATAGGCGACCCCGAACGATTGAGCACGAATGCAACCGTACGTCAGCAACACAGCCAGGATCTTACTTCTTACCATGCACAGCATCTACCTGATGTGGTGATCTACCCTAAGGATAGAGAAGAATTAAGAGAGATTGTCGCTTATGCCAATAGGACCAGGTGTCCCATCGTGCCTTTTGGATTGGGAACAAGCGTAGAAGGTCAAGTCGTTCCCGTTAAAGGAGGTATAAGCTTAAATTTCACGCATATGAATCGGATTTTGGAGATCCGGAAGGATGATTTTGCTGTACGGGTAGAGCCGGGCGTGACGCGACTGCAGCTGAATCAAGCGCTGAAGAAATATGGACTCTTCTTTCCCATTGATCCTGGAGTAGATGCAACGCTCGGAGGAATGGCGGCCACCAACGCCAGCGGCTGCAGTGCAGTACGTTATGGGACGACAAGGGAGCAAATTTTGGGGATGGAGGCCGTATTGGCGGATGGCTCGTTCATGCGCACAGGAAGTTTGGCGAAGAAATCTTCAGCGGGTTATAACTTAACCCAACTGCTGGCGGGATCAGAAGGAACGCTTGCTGTAATTACAGAGCTTACATTGCGTGTATACGCCATGCCGGAGACATTTCTTTATGCAAAGGTGGTTTTTCCTGATTTGCATAAAGTTTGCAAGGCCGCGAATCAAATGCTGTACCGTTCGATACGACCAAGCAAGCTGGAGCTAGTAGACGAATATACGATTCAGGCGATCAATTCATATACGCAAACGACATATATGGAGAAACCAACCTTATTTTTAGAATTAAGCGGATGGAAAAGCACGGTCGCCGCTGATTGGGAACGGGTCTACGAAATTATCCGGGATGAGGCAGCAATAGAATGGAATTATACGTTTGATGAGGCATACGGTCAACAATTGTGGGATTCAAGGCGACAGGCGGCTCTTGCCATAGCAGCTGCTGCACCGGGGAAGAAGTTAATGACGACGGATGTATGTGTTCCCTTATCCGTGTTGCCAGAAGCAGTCAGCTATGCCAGAGAAGCCATGCAAGCGGAGGACCTGCAGGGCGCAATTCTTGGACACATTGGCGATGGCAATTATCATGCGGTTTTTCCGATAGATCTCTCTCTTCCGGAGGAGGTGGCCAAAGCGGACAAGATAAATGGGTTGATCGTCCGCTTTGCATTGGAGCGAGGCGGAACCTGTACGGGAGAACACGGCGTGGGGCTTGGAAAAAGACAATATCTAACCGAAGAGCATGGCGACGCTGTCATGTGGATGAAGAGAATAAAAGAGCTATTTGATCCTAGCGATATCTTGAATCCAGGGAAGATCTTTTAAAGGATTTAGTTTCATATTACGGAGGAGGAGAAAAAAGATGAGCAACGCAAAAATAGAGATGAAAACAGAGCAGTTTGTGAGCGATGTGTTTCCGATCGAGGATATCGATTATGTTGAAATTTTGGTAGGCAATGCAAGACAAGCCGTTTTCTATTATAGCAAGCTGTTCGGTTTTCGAATCGCTGCGTATAAAGGGCTGGAAACCGGTCATCGTGATGTGTGCTCCTATTTATTGCGGCAAGGCGAGATCAATCTTATTCTTACCTCCGCTTATGAACCGGAGCATCCAGTCGCGCGGTTTGTTCATACCCATGGAGATGGTGTGAAGGATATTGCCTTCCGAGTCAAAGAGATCGAAAAGCTCTATCAAACCGCGATTAAAAATGGCGGCATTCCGCTTGAGTCGCCGCATACGATCGAAGATGAATATGGCAAGGTGAAGGTTGCAAGGATTGGCGCTTATGGCGAAATGGTTCATACGTTAGTCGAGCGTACGGAATATGCAGGCTTATTTTTACCTGACTTTAAAGAAGTCAATCAAAGCGTTTCCTCTTATGATACGTGCTTAACCCGCTTTGACCATCTTGCCATTAATGTCGAAAGCATCGACGAGTGGGCGGGCTATTATGCAAAAGTATTCGGTTTCCATTTATTAAATTCATTTGATAAAGATGAAATAAGCTCTGATACCTCCTCATTGATGACCAAGGCGATGCAAAATGATTCGGAACGGGTGAAATTTCCGATCGTTGAGCCTGCCCCAGGAAAAAAGAAATCCCAAGTACGGGAGTTTCTCGACTATAACCGGGGGGAAGGGGTCGGACATATCGCGCTAGAAACAGACGATATTATTAAGTCTGTAGAGAACTTGGAGAAGAATGGATTGAAGTTTCTTTATACGCCGGATGCATACTATCATTTGCTGCCTGAACGTGTTGGGGAGATCGATGAATCCGTCGATAGGTTGAACCGGCTTAATATATTGGTTGACCGGGATGAGGAAGGCTATCTCTTGCAAATATTTGCTCAACCGATGGAAGATCGTCCGACGCTCTTCTTTGAAGTCATTCAACGGAAAGGATCGCGTGGATTCGGGAACGGGAACATTCGGGCTTTATTTGAAGCGATCGAGCGTGAGCAATTAAAAAGAGGGAATCTATAAAGACAGGAGAGGTTCACGTGGCTCATCGGTTAGCGGCTTGGACGAAGGATACAAAGCGTTCTGCCTTACAAGATATGCTTGAGTTAACAAGTGGTCCGGAGTATATCTCTTTTGGTTTGGGATTACCCAATGCCGAGTGTTTTCCGACGGAACAACTGGCCGTATCGGCACATGAAGCGTTGCTCCGGCAATCGGATCCGCTTCAGTATGCGCCTCCGACGGAGCAGTTGAAACGGCAAATTCAATTGTTGATGCGTCAGCGTGGTGTCGAGTGCGGCATTTCCCAAATCTTTCTCACGGCCGGGGCGCAGCAAGGAATCAATTTATTGGCACGTCTCTTGCTTGATCCAGGCAGGGCGGTGCTAGCCGAAGAAGTGACTTATACCGGGTTTCTTCAAGTGCTGGAGCCTTTTCAGCCAAGAGTGCTGACAGTACCAACCGATCCAGTATCGGGGATTGATGTGGACCAGGTAGAGCAAGTCTTGCAATCCGAAGAGCGTCCGGCTTGTATGTATGTGATTCCAAGCGGTCATAATCCGCTCAGCTATACATTGAGCAAAGAAAAGCGGCAAAAGCTGGCTCAATTGGCCGCGGTTTACGAAGTGCCTATTATTGAGGATGATCCGTATGGTTTCTTGGCTTATGAAGATAGTGAGATTCCAGCGATCAAGTCCTTTCAGTCCGATTGGGTATTTTATGTGGGATCGTTCTCTAAGATACTTGCACCTGGCTTGAGATTAGGATGGATCATTGCAAATGACGCGATAATCGAGAAGCTGTCTATCGTAAAGGAAGCAACGGATATTAATACTGCAACGCTGACTCAGCAGATTGCCGCTAATTTCCTCCAAAAAGACGAGTTTACCGAACACCTTCATCATTTGCGCCAGGAATACCGTTTGCGGAGAAATGTCATGATAGATCATTTAGCTAGGCAGTTGGGTGAGGTTGGAGCATGGACGGTTCCTTCAAGCGGTTTGTTTATGTGGGTTCGCTTCCCTGAATCTATCAACACGATGGAGTTATTCAAAGAGTCGATTGCGACGGAGAAAGTGACCTTTTTCCCCGGCAGCGTATTTGCCGTGAAACCCAGCCAAATGGCTTCTTCATCGGTCCGTTTGAATTTTTCATTTAACAATCCGGACAAGATTGAAGATGGGATTGCAAGGTTGTCCCGATTGGTGAAAAGGCATCTCTAGCATAAGAGGATCCGTAGGTCGGTCTAGAACCAGGAAGGGGAGAGCATGGAACGGAAAATAAGGCTGTATTGCTTTCCTTTTGCCGGGGGAACAGCGCAAATGTATCACAGCTGGGCTGCACATGTGAATGCAGCGATTGAACTTGTACCAATTGAGTTGTCGGGGCGAGGGAGGCGGTTCCCTCAACCTCTATTTACTCATTTGGCTGATATCGTAGAAGATGTGCGGTCGTTGCTTCAGCCTGAAATCGATCAGAAGCCTTATATGCTATTTGGCCATAGTATGGGGAGTTTGATTGCCTATGAACTTGCAAAAAAAGTCATGCAGCATGGTAATCAGGGTCCGCTGCATATTTTTTTCTCTGGGAGATCCAGTCCGAACCAGTCTACGGATACAAATCGTTCTCGACTGCCTGACGAGGAGCTGAAGAAAGAGATTATCCAATTTGGCGGTACGCCGAAGGAACTGCTGGATGACCCCGGATTTATCCGTATGTTTCTGCCGATCATCCGAGCGGATATGAAAGCGGTTGAAACCTATCCAACCGAAGAAGAGATTACGCCATTACCTTGTAACATCTCCATATTCAATGGAAAACAGGATCATTTGGTTACGCATCTGGAAAAGTGGAAGCCCTATACAACCAAAGAAATTGAATATCGCTTTTTTGAAGGGGGTCACTTTTATCTTCTCGATCATACAAGGGAAGTTGTGGATGCAATAAATCAAAAGGCGCTTGAATTCTATAACGAATAATCGATCAGAGGAGGGAATTATGATTACGAATTATCGTTATCAATCCATTCGTTTCCCGAACGAGCTTGTTGATGATCTGATTTCGTTTTGTCATAAAGAACACATCGAGGTTCAAGTTGCCTTCTTGGCGGTTTGGGCGAATTTATGGTATCGATATACAGGGTTGGAACAACTCGTTATTGGCGTGGCGAGAGAAGGAAGTCCTGACAAGGTGAGTCCATTGTCTTTTGATTTTTCAGAAATGCACGCTCTTGTCGCCCAAGTACAAGCGGTGCATACGTTGTTGCAAACGAGCTTGAATGAACCACAGATTCACGAACCACACATTTTCCATGCCGGATATCTTGTGCGGGAGGATACTGATTCTGCATGTAGGGATTCTACCGATTCCCTTCGTCATCTGCGAAAAGAAAAAATAGTAACGCTGGAATTAGTGCGGACGGAGACAGAATGGACGGGGTCGCTGTTCTATCATGAAGATCACGTGGAAGAAGCTGCGATTTCACGCATGGCAGGACATGTCCAACAACTGCTCGAAGGCTGCCTGAAGCAACCGCAGGTACCGATCGACGAAATTTCGCTGCTCACCGAACACGAAGCTTCGCAGATGCTGATGGAATGGAATAGCGCAAGCACGAAGCCGGCGGAACATCAATCTATCTCGGATTGGTTCAAAGCGCAAGTCATGCGGACTCCGGATGAAGTGGCAGTCGTTTACGGAAAAGAAAGGCTCACTTATGCTGAACTGGACCAACGCGCGAACCAAACAGCCAATTATTTATTGCAAAAGGGGATTGGTCCTGAGGCCTTGATTGGTGTTCATTTAGAACGATCGATTGACATGATGGCCGCAGTCCTAGGCATTTTGAAGGCTGGCGGAGCTTATGTTCCGCTCGATCCTACGTATGCGACGGAGCGGCTCTCCTATATCTTGGAGGATGCGAAAGCTCCCGTATTGATAACGAAAGAATCATTGGCAGCATCGTTTGTTGCGCATGAAATAGAAATTGTTTATATGGATCGGGATCGGGATGCCATTATGGAGGCAGGCAGCCATACTCCGCGTACTTCGGTGCCGATTACAGGAGATCATTTGGCGTACGTTACGTATACCTCAGGCTCTACCGGAAAACCCAAAGGCGTTGCTGTCGAACATGGGAGCGTCATTGCTTTGATTCAATGGGCCCAAGAAATCTATTCGGCAGCGGAGATCGCTGGTGTATTAGGCTCTACCTCCATTAATTTTGACCTATCCGTTTTTGAAATGTTCGTCACCTTGAGCATGGGTGGAAAACTAATTTTGGCAGAGAATGCGCTGCAGCTCCCTCATTTGCCGGCAGCCGGCGAGGTAACCTTAATCAACACCGTGCCATCCGCGATCAGAGAATTGGTCCGAATGAAGGGGATCCCTGCTGGGGTGCGAACGGTGAACTTATGCGGGGAACCATTAAAGCGCGAGCTTGTTGAACAAATCTACGACGTAGAGACGGTTGAGAAGGTCATCAATTTATATGGACCCTCCGAAGATACAACGTATTCTACATACTGCTATGTTAAGCGGGGGCCAGATCTTCCCGTATATATCGGTCGCCCCATTCACAATACACAAGCTTACGTATTGGATAAACACCTGCACCCTGTTCCGGTCGGAGTGGCAGGAGAGCTGTATTTGGGTGGAGCCGGTCTGGCACGCGGGTATTTGAATCAAGAAGAACTTACGAAAGAAAAGTTTATTCCTAATCTATTTAGTGAGCAGCCGAATGAACGATTATACCGTACAGGTGACTTGGTTCGGTATACGGCGGACGGAAGCCTGGAATACCTGAGCCGAATGGATCACCAAATCAAAATACGGGGATTTCGGGTTGAGCTTGGAGATATTGAATCGACTTTAATGAAACATCCCGACGTGCACGAAGCGGTAGTTGTTGCTAAGGAATTCAGTGCTGCCGATTTACGGTTAATCGCCTACTTTACAACAAAGATTGCAAGTCAAGGTGAACAAGAGAAATCTGATTATCCACAATTGGCGCAAGATTTAAGGGGTTATTTACAGCAAAATCTGCCGGACTATATGATTCCATCCCTGTTCATACCGCTAGAACAAGTTCCATTAACGGCCAACGGGAAGATTGATCGTAAGGCTCTGCCGGAGCCGCAACGGATTCCAGGATCTCTTGCCGCTCCACGAAATGAAATCGAAGAGAGACTGGTTACGATTTGGTGTGACGTGTTACAGCTAGAATGCGTAGGGGTGGAGAATCATTTCTTGGATGTGGGCGGTCAATCGCTATTAGCGGCACAAATCTTGGTGAGGATGCGTACGGCGTTTCAAACCGATTTGACGCAGAGCGCGATTTTTGAAGCGACAACGATTGCTAAGCAGGCGCAGGTCATCGCTGAAGCGCAGAAGCAAGAAATCATGAACAAGACTTCCAATGCCATCGTTGCCCGAAAAAGGGTTGCGCGCCAACTTCAACGATAAGGAGCGGCAAACAATGAGCGAACAAAACAAGCCTGTAAACCAGCAGGATCTAGCAGATCCTGAACATTACTATGTGTTTCCGGCCTCGTATGCCCAGCAAAGCCAATGGCTATTTCATGAAATGGCTCCTGAAAGTCCTTTGTACAATCTGCCTTATCTGATTCACATGCAGGGTGCATTGGATAGTGAAGCCCTAAAAAATAGCCTGCAAGCCGTTGTCGATCGGCATGAATCGCTTCGAACTTCATTTCGTATGGAGCAGCATCAACTGGTTCAAGTCATTGCGCTCGAGCAAGCGATTTCTCTGCCAGTCACCTCTATCGATCGTTCATCCGATATCGATCAGGAAGGCTGGATTGAGGCTTGGGCGCTGGCGGAATCCAGTCGATTATTTGATTTGCATCACGGTCCTTTGCTCCGGGCACACCTCCTGAAAGTGTCGGAGGATGAGCATTATCTAGCCATTACCATGCATCATAGCATTACGGATGGCTGGTCGATGTCTATTTTGATAAAAGAATGGCTGGAGTTGTACCGCCATTTTGTTGAGGGTCAGCCAAGCGGTTTATCCGAACCATCGATTCAATATGCGGATTTTAGCGAGTGGCAAAGAGAAAAAGTTGAAGCGGGTGAATTAACGGATCAGATTGCGTACTGGAAGCAGCGGCTGCATGGCTGCCCGGCAGTACTGCAGCTGCCGACCGATAAACCCCGTCCAATCGTGCAAGTGTACAAAGGAGCTTCTTATTCCTTTTCCATTGGTCAGGAGCTGACAGAGGCTGTATCGAGCTTCAGCAGAGAAGCGGGCGTTACGTTATTTATGACTTTACTCGCGTCGTATCAAACGCTGTTGTATCGTTATTCGGGACAGGATGATTTTGTAGTTGGAACGCCAATCGCGAACCGCAATCAAGCCGGAATGGAAGATTTGATGGGTTTCGTGGCTAATACGTTAGCGCTGCGGAGCCGAATCGGAGAGGGCTCCTCATTTAGGCAACTGGTAGAGCAAACCCGCCAAGTGACATTAGAGGCATATGATCACCAGGATGTTCCGTTTGACAGGGTGGTCGATGAAATGCAGATTGAGCGGAGTGCTGCAAGTTCCCCCTTATTTCAAGTGATGTTTGTTCTTCAAAATACGCCAGTTGCGGCTTGGGATATACCAGGTATGATCTGCACCCCGATTTCTCTCCCCAGCAAGAGCGCGAAGTTTGATTTGACCTTGACCCTCGTAGAAGAGGCGAATGGTTTAGCATGCACGTTTGAATATAATACCGATCTTTATCATGAAGAAACGATTCATCATATGGCCATTCATTTCGGACGATTACTTCAGCATGGCGTAGAAGCACCGGATCAATTGCTGACACGTTTGCAGATGGTCACAGTGGAAGAAAAGGCACAAATAGACGCCCGAATGAAACAAAATATGCGTTATTTTGATGCGGAACATGCGATTCATCACTTATTTGAACAACAAGCTGCCCGCACACCTCATGCTGCTGCGGTTGTTTTTGAGGAGGAACAATATACATACCAAGAACTGAATGAAAGAGCAAATCAATTGGCCCAGGAGTTGGTACAACGGGGGATACGCGCAAATTCGCTTGTTGGGATTTGTATGGAACGTTCATTGGATCTGATTGTTGCGATTATAGGTATCTTAAAAGCTGGAGGGGCGTACGTTCCGCTTGACCCGAAGATTCCATCCGATCGATTGCGCTTTATCCTGGAAGATTCACAAATAAAAGTATTATTAACTCAGAGCGCAGTGAACCTAAACGTGCCGTCGCTATCCGTGATACAGATTCAGCTCGATAGCGATTGGAACGCGATCAGCCGGCATAGCAAACGCAATCTGGAGTTGCCGGTGTCTGCGCGCCAATACGCTTATGTCATCTATACTTCGGGGACAACAGGTACACCCAAGGGCGTAGTCGTAAACCATGGAAATGTGACGCGCCTGTTTGCCGCGACGGAAGATTGGTATGGCTTTACGGACCAGGATGTGTGGACGCTTTATCATTCCTACGCCTTTGATTTTTCAGTGTGGGAGATTTGGGGCGCGTTGCTGTACGGTGGAAAATTAGTTGTTGTTCCTTTCTGGATCAGTCGTTCGCCGGAGGATTTTTATCAGTTACTGCAGCAGGAACAAGTGACCGTATTGAACCAAACGCCATCTGCTTTTCGGCAATTGATTGAAATAGCCAAATCAAATTCTCACAGTCGGAGGTTACCATTACGCCATGTAATCTTTGGCGGTGAAGCACTCGAGCTGCAAAGTTTGCGTCCCTGGTTGGAATTGTATGGTGATCAAACCCCGCAATTAGCTAATATGTACGGAATCACGGAAACCACGGTTCATGTTACCTATCGCCGTATTACCTTGGCGGATCTTGAACAACGAAAAGGCAATGGTATCGGTGTCCCCATACCTGATTTACAAGTTTACGTATTGGATCGCCATTTGCAGCCTGTACCGACAGGCGTAGTAGGAGAAATGTACGTAGGTGGAGCAGGTGTCACTCCCGGGTACTTACTGCGGCCTGAATTAACCGCAGACCGATTTATTACGAATGAAGCCGGTGAACGGCTGTATAAGACAGGGGATTTGGCCCGTTATTTGCCGGACGGTGAACTCGAATACCATGGACGAAGCGATCAGCAAGTGAAAATCCGCGGTTACCGCATCGAATTGGGAGAAATTGAGTCCATTCTGGTCCAATATCCAAGCATTCGTGAAGCAATTACGGCCGTGAAGGAAGATCAGCAGGCTGGAAAACGGATTGTTGCTTATGTCGTAGAAGAACAGCCTGAATTACCTCTACAGATTGATGAACTGCGTCGTTTTTTACTTGAGCGGCTGCCTGATTATATGATACCTGCAGCGTTTGTTGAAGTCAGTGCGATCCCGCTCAACCATAATGGAAAGGTGGATTATCTTGCTTTACCTTCACCTGATGATAAGCATGTACCTAGAATCTATGCTGCGCCCCGCACGGATATCGAAAAGCAATTAGCCGCGATCTGGGAGCGGGTACTGCAAGTTCAACCGATCGGAGTTGAAGATAATTTTTTTGAAGTAGGCGGAGACTCCATTTTAAGTATTCGGATTTTGAATGAAGCGCGCAAATTAGGTTACCCATTAACGGTGCAGGATTTATTTCGTTTCCAGACCATTAGCGAATTAGTTCATCATGTAATGGGAAGTTCAAAAGGGATTGAAGATCACCTGCCTGTAACTGCACCATTTCAACTGATTACGGATGAAGATCGCGCTAGGCTGCCTTCCGGAGTTATCGATGCCTATCCATTGACCAAACTTCAAGAGGGCATGCTTTTTCACAGCAGTTACCATCAAGATGCCTTGACGTATCTCAATATCTCCTCGTACTACTTAATGGCTCCCTACCATCCACAAGCATGGGAGCAGGCTATTTCCAGCATAATGAAAGATCATCCGGTCTTAAGGACTTCATTTGATTTGACCGGCTTTTCGCAGCCTTTACAGCTGATACACGAGGATTTACAAACGCCTTTTGAAGTCGTTGATCTGCGTCACCTATCGTCCTTGCAGCAAGAACAATGGTTGGCCGACTGGAAGGAAATGAAAGAAACGAATCATTTCGATTGGACCAAAGCTCCGTTGTTCAAAATCGTTATCCATCTTCGCACGTCGGAGACCTTTCAGTTTACCTGCATCGAACATCATGCCATTTTAGATGGATGGAGTGTGGCATCCTTATTCGCAGAGGTGTTCCGTCTCTATGACATTTTCATGAATCGTAAAGAGAAAAATGGGCACGCACCACAAGCTGAATTCCGTGATTATGTTGCGATGGAAGGTGAAGCCCTGCAGTCTGAGGAGCATCAACGATTCTGGAAAGAGCAATTATCAGCAGCCCCATTCCATGAGATTCCACGTTGGCAACATACTAAAACGGAACAACAGCATCTCATTCGCGAAAAGCGAGTTCAAATTCCCTCGGCTGTATTAGATTCAGCGAAAAGGCTTGCCAGCCAGATGAAGGTACCCTTGAAAAGCTTATTGCTTGCTGCCCATTTCCGTGTGCTGCAGATGGCGACTGGACAGTCGGAGGTCATTACAGGCGTGCCGTTTAATGGACGCACGGAAGGTAGCGATGGTGAAAGAACGCTGGGGCTTTTCCTCAATGCGCTGCCTTTCGGAATTACATTGTCCAAAGGCACCTGGACGGAGTTGATCCATCAAGTATTTGAACAAGAACAATCCTTTTTACCTTATCGTCACTATCCGCTCGCGCAAATTCAGCAGGATTTAGGCGGTAAACCTTTATATGAAGTGATTTTCAACTTTACCCACTTTCATGTACTGGATTCTTTGCAGGAAATGGACAATTTCCGTGTACTGGAGTTTTCAGAGAGAACCTATAACAATTTTGCACTGTCAACAGAGTTCAGCCTAGATCCGTCAGATCAACTGCAATTATTAATACAATGGGATCAGACACAGTTCTGCGAAGAACAAGTTGCATTGATGTTCGGTTATTATGAGAAGGCGTTGGCATCCATGATCAAAGATCCTATAGCCATGTATGACGAACAGGACTTATTGGCAGAAGTGGAACGAAGTCGGATCATGACGGTATTTAACCAGCCGGAGTCTGAAAACGAGCTGGCTGCTTTGCGATCCAAGACCATTCATCAGTGGTTTGAGGAGCAGGCGGCCAAGACCCCTGATTACATCGCAGTTGTTTATGAAGGGAAGCGACTGACTTACCGGGAGCTAAATGAAGAAGCAAATCGATGGGCTCATTTGCTGCGTGAAAAAGGGGTTGTGCGGGAATCGATCGTAGGCATTATGGTGGAACGCTCCATCGAGATGGCTGTTGGAACACTGGCCATTTTAAAAGCGGGGGGGACTTACCTGCCTATCGATCCCGAGTATCCCGCAGAGCGGATTGAATTTTTACTCGCGGACAGCAAGGCCTCCTTACTATTAACCAAACCGGAATGGATCGATCGTTTCCATTACTCAGGCGAAGTAATTGATTTGTGCCGACCCTCTTATGAGACAAAAAATGCGCATAATTTGGCCGATGTGAATGATCCTTCCGATTTGGCCTATATCATTTATACATCGGGTTCAACAGGAAAACCAAAGGGTGTGATGATCGAACACCGAAGTGTAATTCGATTGGTCATTAATCAAGATTTTATCGACTTTTCCCCAGGGTACCGCTTGCTGATGACAGGCAATTTTGCCTTTGATATCTCTACATTAGAAATTTGGGGGCCGTTATTAAATGGGCTAACGCTCTATTTGCTGGATAAAGAGAAATTGCTTGATCCTGACAAGTTTGAGCGTGAGCTAGTGGATCATCGAATTGATATCGTTCATTTGGTATCGCCTCTGTTTAGTCAATTGTCACAGGCAAATCCAGAGATGTTCTCCACGATACGGACACTATTGGTGGGTGGGGATGTCGTATCTACAAACCATGTAAATGTGGTGAGAAAACATTGTCCGAAGCTCAGGGTGATCCATTCGTATGGACCAACGGAAAATACGACGTTTTCGACAACGTATCATGTGAATCGCGATTTTGATGGTGCTCTTCCGATCGGTAAGCCGCTGCGGCACTCAACCGCTTATGTCGTGGATCCAAGTACGGGAATGCTGCGTCCAGTTGGCGTGCCCGGCGAACTATGGGTTGGAGGGGAAGGTGTCGCCAGAGGATACTTCAATCAGCCTGATTTGACGAAAGAGAAGTTTATCGACAGCCCGTTCCAAATCGGGGAAAAAATATATAGAACGGGTGATCAAGTTAGATGGCTCCCTGATGGTACGCTTGAGTTTCTTGGACGGATGGATCAGCAGGTGAAAATCCGCGGTTATCGTGTCGAAGTTAGTGAAATCGAATACAACTTGCTGCAGCTCGAGACTGTGAAAGAAGCCGTCGTCATCGCTAGAGAAGATCAACATGATAAATATTTGGTCGGCTATGTCATTGGCTCGGAGCCATTAACGGTATCGGATCTGCGAGAACATCTCGCAGGGTCATTGCCTGAGTTTATGATCCCGAGCTATTTCATACAGCTTGAACAGATCCCGCTGACCGCGCATGGCAAAGTAGACCGCAAGCAATTACCGGCACCGCAGGCCGGTGGATATCTCGAACAGGAGTTGATCGCGCCTCGCAATGAGTGGGAGACCAAACTAGCCAGGGTATGGCAAGACGTACTCGGTCTCGAGCGTATTAGCGTTCGGGAGTCGTTCTTTGCAATGGGCGGGCACTCATTGAAAGCAACCATTCTTGTCAGTAAATTGCGTAAAGAATTCCAAGTGGAGATGGAGATCAAAGATATCTTCACCTATCAAACGGTAGAGAGGCTGGCTCAGTTTGTGACGCGGGCGGAAAAGCGGGAGCACCAATCCATTCCGGCCGCCGAGCTGCAAGAGCAAGCGTACTACCCGGCATCCGCTGCACAAAGACGAATGTTTACCTTGGATAAGATGGTAGATAACAAACTGCTCTATAACATTCCGATTGCCGTTCGGATTAAGGGGAATTTGGATCTGAAACGATTTCAAGAATGCTGGACGAGAGTAGCGGCTCGGCACGAATCGCTCCGCACCAGTTTTGAACTGGTTAAGGGTGAAGTCATGCAGAAAATACATCCGCCTGTTCCTCTCCCAGTCGATCTCGTTCCGGTTTCACCAGAATCCGAAGATGAATGGGTGCAGCAGTTGGTCAGTCGATCGTTTGACTTGAAACAAACTCCGCTCTTTCAGGCAACCGTTCTGAAACGTACGAACAAGGACTTCATCCTTGTCATGAATATGCATCATATTATCTCGGATGAAGCCTCGATCGGGATCATCCTTCGTGAGCTCATGGCGTTATATGAAGGACTGGCACTGCCGGAGCAACAGATCCAATACAAGGATTATGCAGCCTGGCATAACGAGCTGCTTCAATCCGAAATGATGAAACATCAAGCGGCCTATTGGGTGGACCAATTCACGGGCGAGATTCCGGTTCTCCAATTGCCGACAGATTTCAAGCGCCCTGCTGTCAAACAATACGATGGGGATTCCGTATCGTTTGTTGCAGATGCATCTCTATTCGCTGGTATAAGGCAGCTAACCGATAATACGGGCACGACCAACTATATGATCTTACTCGCAGCATTCAATGTGCTGCTGGCTAAATATAGCCGACAGGATGATATCATCATTGGCACTCCAATTGCTGGCCGAACACATGCAGATGCAGAGAGCGTAATTGGAGTGTTCATCAATACCCTGGCCATTCGTACAAATCCTAGCAGCGATAAGACCTTTTTACAGTATGTTGAAGAGGTGAAATCTAAAGCATTAGCGGCGTATAGTCATCAAGATTACCCGTTCGAACACTTAATTGATCAATTAAAAGTAAAACGGGATCCCGGCAGAAATCCGTTATTTGATGTCATGTTTTCCATGGAGTATCCGGATATACCGCAAAGCAGTACCGGCGCAATCCGTTTTGAGCCCTATGAGACACCTTATCCGCTCGCTAAGTTTGACCTGAGTCTATATGCGCAAGAAACCGATGAACAGCTCCGGTTTACGTTTCAATATTCAACCGGGTTGTTTACCCAAGCAACGATGGAACGGATGGCTGCGCACTACGAGCTCATTCTTCGATCCATCACCGCTCAGCCAGAGAAGCGTTTGGCGAATATCGAAATGATAACCCAAACAGAGAAACAACGAATCCTTTTCGATTTCAACGAGACCGAGGCCGAGATTCCAACTGACCGTACCATTCATCAGTTATTCGAAGAACAAGTGCTCAGAACGCCAGATAACATTGCGGTTGTTCATCGAGAAGTCAGCTTAACCTATCTTCAATTGAACGAACGGGCCAATCGGCTGGCTTGGCTGCTTCGGCATCAAGGTGTAGCTGCCTCTACAATCGTAGGGTTGATGGTAGAAAGATCGGTTGAAGTGGTTATCGGCATTTTAGCAATCTTAAAAGCCGGTGGGGCATATGTCCCTGTAGATCCGGAGCTGCCACTGGAACGAGTTAGCTATTTATTAGAACATAGCGGTGCGGAAGTGTTGATTACGCAAGGCAGTCTGATTGATCAAGTCGAGTACCAAGGTAAGATTGTAGATATCCATGATCCTACAATGGCCACACTGCCAACGACGAATCCGGAGAGTGAGAATCAGCCGGATGATTTGATCTATGTCATCTATACATCCGGTAGTACGGGTAAACCAAAAGGCGTGATGCTGGAGCACCGGAGTATGGTCAACTATGCTGCGTGGTTTACGGAGACGGCGAAGCTGACTGCTGATGACCGTACGATCCTGCTTTCTTCGTACGCATTTGACCTTGGCTATACCAGTCTGTATCCATCGCTATTAAATGGATGTGTCATTCATATCGCCGATAAAGCATGGGTACAGAATCCGGAGACTTTATTAGCCTACTTGGGTGAACATCAAATTAGCTTTATCAAAGGGACGCCGTCGCTATTCCGTATGATGCTGCATGCCTCTCCAGATCATTGGCGTAAAGCATGTGAAGCCTTGCGTTTAGTGGTTCTAGGCGGTGAACAGATGCATGCGGGTGAAATAAGAAGCTTCCTCCAATCGTATTCGCATGTTCAGGTGCTCAATCATTATGGGCCAACAGAAACCTGCGTCGGTGCGGTTGCAGTCTTTGTCGATGCAGAACAATTAACAGATCGAAGCAGTGTACCCGTTGGAAAACCGATCAGCAACGTTAAAGTATACGTACTAGATGCGCAGCTTCAGCCTGTACCCATCGGGGTACCTGGCGAATTGTTTATCTCAGGTGCAGGGCTAGCGAGAGGTTATCTCCATCGTCCAGATCTGACGGAAGAGCGATTCTTAACCAATCCGCTCGTTGCTGGAGAACGAATCTATCGCACCGGGGATATTGTACGTTTATTGCCGGACCGTAGAGTCGAATTTCTTGGCCGTGCCGATCATCAGGTGAAAATTCGAGGATATCGGGTAGAGCTCGAAGAAATCGAAAGTCAATTGCTTCTTCATCCGTCGATTCGTCAAGCAGCGGTCATCTGCAAGGAAGGTCATACCCTGATTGCTTATATCGTCTCAGAGGAAGAGCTTACGCTGATCGCGTTGCGGGATTATTTGGCGCAGAAAGTACCCGACTATATGATACCAGCACAATTTGCGGTATTGGATCAGATGCCGATTACGCCAAACGGAAAGGTCGACCGCCGTGCCTTACCTGAAATCGAAGCAATCCTCAACTTAGAAGCGGAGCATACAGCACCAGCAGATCAAGTCGAACAAGATTTAATTCAGATTTGGGAGCGGGTGCTCTGGATTGATGGTGTGGGAATGCATCATAACTTCTTTGATATCGGAGGGAACTCCATGTCATTGATTCAAATGCATAGTCTCATTGAGCCTCTATATGCCAACGTGACGGTCACCAATTTGTTTGCTTACCCATCGATTGCACAATTAGCGGCGTATATCCGTCAAACCGCATTCCAAGATCATAACCCGATTATTCAAGCCATTCCCTATCCTGAACCATACTTCGTCGTGGACGCCGGACAATCGAATGGCACATTGAATTTCACCATTGAGGGTGAAAGGTTTGCATCTCTCAAAGAGATAGCAGGAAACATGCAGGTTAAGCAATCGGAATTAATGCTAGCTCTCTTCCTATATCTGCAAGCGGAGTTGAGTGAGCAGGATCAAATTACGATCCCAACGATTGCAGGCTGGAACGATAAAATCAGTTTAGTAACCATCGAGCTTAGTCAAATGGAGCAGATTTCAGATCTGTTCCAACAGGTGAAAACACAGTTAAAAGAAGCGGAAACCCCGAATTATCCGCTAATTGATCTCGCGTTTATGAAGACAGCGAAGATTGAAAATGGATTAATCCCTGGTTTTATGACCAGAAGTGCTTCGATTTCAGAAATGCGATTCGCAGAGAAATGCGACCTGCTTCTCGTGTTACACGAGCATCCCATGCATCTGTATGTGGAGTGTATGTACAATGCCTGTTTAAACAAAGCTAAAATACTGGAAATGATGCAGCAGTATGTACAAGTCGTTCAATCGTTGATGGAGCAGCTTGAACCGAGTAAAGGATGAAAGGAAAATAATTTCGTAACTTGATCCAGTCGATAAATAAATGCATCGACAAGGACGAAGACAGTTCTTCACCGAGCTTACGGTAATAGGCGGAAGTGAAGAACTGTCTTGTCTCTTCGTTGCTGCGGCGGAAGGGGAAGATGACTACAAGATGAATTTCTCCTTATTTAGACAACGTGGTTTTGCGCTATTAATTTTCTCAGAGGCGACATCTTTATTCGGGACGTACTTTTTGAATGCAGCGCTCGCGCTGTATGTGTTGAAACTAACAGGATCACCGGAGAAGTTTGCGTCTATCTTAGCGTTAGGGATGGTTCCCTACCTCATCGTAGGTCCAGTTGCGGGAGTATTGGCGGATCGGTTCGACAAGAAGAAATGGATGATTTTGCTGGATGCATTGCGGGGTCTGCTTTGCATTAGTTTATTTGCCTTTAGCTTTACAGGGGCGATCAGCCTGCCTTTGATCTATGTCACGGTCCTATTCATTTCTACTTGTGAAATCTGCTATGGTCCTGTTTTTATATCTCTGCTGCCCAGTATAGTCAAAGAAGAAGAGCTTGTATCTGCCAATTCATTTGAGAAAACGATTAACGAAACCATGAAAATACTCGCCCCTTTTCTTGGAACCCTCGTATACAGCTTGGTAGGCATAGGACCCGTTTTGTTGGTGAATGGACTTACCTTTTTGATCTCCGCTTTG
Source organism: Paenibacillus sp. UNC496MF (assembly GCF_900113915.1). NCBI lineage: Bacteria > Bacillati > Bacillota > Bacilli > Caryophanales > Paenibacillaceae > Paenibacillus > Paenibacillus sp. UNC496MF. The sequence goes on along the minus strand of NZ_FORE01000014.1, from coordinate 156,399 downwards.
GCAATCCTATTTATGGTCATCCCAAAGGTGGAGAGTATAGTAACCAGGCAGATTCATTTATTTAAAGATATGTGGGACGGATTCAAGGTATTCTTTATAGACAAACGAATCACTTCAATCGTTTCTAATGCGTTTTTAACTCATTTTTTTATGTATCCGTTTATCTTATTAGGCTTTCCTTATATTATTGTCACAGTACTAGGCGGTAAGGGAACAGATTATGGAATTGTAGAAAGCATTTCAACCATTGGATCGATCTTGGCTATCTTTACTGTGCCTCCTATGAAGAAATTTGGAGTGGCCAACAATATTGGAATAGGTATCCTGGGTATGTGTGTCCCAGTTATCCCATTGTTGTTGTTAGGTAGTCCGGATTTTATCCAACTGTTAAAAGAACATGAATATTATCCTGTGATCTTTTTTGGCCTGATCAGTTTTCTGCTTTTCCTTGCATTTAGTTTTTACCTGGTATTTTTTGCTTCCTTTTATCAAACGGTGGTCCCAAGGGAACTATTTGGGCGATATGGAGCCGGAATGATGGTGCTAAACGGGCTCGGGAGATTATTTGGGTTTCTGATTTTTGGCTATTTATTCAGCTTAGATTCATTACTGTTTGCGGTGGTTTTCTTCGGGATAGGCATGACTCTGAAAATTGTGGTGCATATTCCGTTTATGAGCATGACAAAGAAGTTAGAGCAACAACAGAAGCAGACGGTTTAAAGGGACAAGGGGGTGGAGTAACCGTGAATGCAAGGCAAGCGGGGTCAACACTGCACGTATACTGGGTACAACTCCCTGAGAATATAAACCTTTCAGAATGGATCGATGATCTAGGTTTATTAGATACAGAAGAAAGAACGACCTATGATCGCTATTTGGTAGATCAAAAGAAGATTGAATTTTATACGGGAAGATTGCTGCTTAAAAAGATACTAGGTCAGATGCTGCGAATACAGCCGGAGAAGATCGCGTTTAATAAAAATCCATTTGGAAAATTATATTTGCACCCAAGATGTGTCAATGAAGCGGGAACGAATCCCATCTTTTTTAACTTGTCCCATTCGAAAAGGATGGTTACCTGTGTCCTTTCCTCATTTAACGAAGCAGGCATTGATGTTGAAGGAATGAACAAAAATCCTCTAGAGCTCATGCCCGTCGTCTTTGTAGCCAAGGAGCGATTACTTATTGAAGCAGAGCTAACCTTTGACAAGAAAGTAGAGGCGTTTTACAGGGTTTGGACACGCAAAGAAGCCGTAATGAAGGCGGTTGGGAAAGGTTTTTCACTTCCGCCCTTGTCATTTGCGGTTCCTGTTCACGGTGAAAGAATCAAGGATGAAAATTACCACTACTATACCTTCCAACCGATCGATGGTGAAATCATATCAATTGCTGTACGGAGGACCGAGGAAGCAGAGGTGGATTTTGATTGTAAGGAAGTTGCATTTGCGCATCTGTTGTCCAGCGGGTTTCAAATTTAAAAACGGTGAAACGGCAATTCGGGAGAACTGGGCCTGCTCATTGCGATTCGGTCGGTGACCATCGAAAAACGTCGAGTGGCGAATGCTGTCCTAAGATATAAGTGTTTAAGAACTCAACTTTGAAGGAAGTGAATCGATCTTAAGAAAGTAAAATACGCATTCTTATTACGGAGGATTTTATCCATTAAGTGCTTTATTAAATAGTTTGTCTTAAAAATCTATAAATCTTAACGACTCTTCATGCGATAGGTTTTTGTCGCCAATAATAAACTCGAACTTATTCAAAGTATTCTTATCGTCAAAGTGTAAAGGATTTACTAATCCCTGGACATCTTTAATAACCATGTAATGATTCCCTCCTCTATCGGTAGTTTGAATCATTTTATGAAAAAAAGCTCCTCTAGAGCGGTAATCCAACTTTAGAGAAGCAGAGAAAAAGGTTATGTACGTATGGTACTTAATTAGCAAGTGAAATACCAATTAGAAAAAGTTAACGGGGATTATAATTCACTTATTTCTGTTTAATTTTCTAATACTTTTTGAATTTCATGATAAAGGGGTTTTAACAACAAATCTTATGATATTGTTCTAGTGGATGCTAAACAGCGAAGTATGCTTGGATGGGGTGATGTTGATTAGGAGTGGCTTCACTGGGGCGTTCGTTAACCGGCATGTGGGTGTGGGATCTGATTCGGCTTGTTAATTACATCTGCGAACGTAAAGACTGCGATGCAACGAAAATAGGCTGCGCCGGCTTATCAGGAGGCGGCCTGCAAACGCTGTGGTTGGCTGCAATGGATGAATGGATCCAATGCGCGATCGTCAGCGGGTACTTCTACTTGTACAAAGATTCTTTACTCAAGCAGTCCCATAATTGCGGCTGCCTGCCTTAAAGCTTTGGCTGTTGGGACAGCCCCTTTATTCATTACCGCATTTTGTATGTGTAGTCTTGATCATTACATGAAATGATTATTTCTAATGATTTGTTATCCTTCGATGCTTCTTTTGGTAAATCAGCAATGAAATGCAAGGTTACTGAATGGCTTGAAAGAGTCGACGTCATCTTCGCCATGACGAATGGGACGCATTCAGGTGAAAAGCAAAGTTCGGGCAGGGGACGGAGTCTACGATCTTTTGCCCGTGCAACCCGAAGCATACAAGCTCTCCGTTTGTGACGATTGTCATCCCGTTTTCATGATAAGCGAGACTAATCGGCTAAAATACGCTGTGATAAGATCAATTCATAAGAAAACGAGGGAGTGGTCAGAATGGTCGGAAAAGCAGGTATATTTTGCGGATTATGTATTCTTGCAGGTGGAGAAATCGGCGGTTTATTAGGAGTAAGAGAACAAGGTTACGAAATAGGTACTGCTACATGTACAGTCATAATGGGTATTGCGGTCCTATTGAATCAAAAGCTACGTCATCATGATCGCAATAACAACCGCGTATAAAAGTGGCTAAAACTCCGTCAAGAGATCGCGCATTCTTGTTCGCAATGGGGATTCGATCTTTCAATAAACACTGAACGAGGCTGCCGACATTAATTCGGAAGCCTCGTTATACTATCGAGCACGGCGCGAGCAACGTGGGATTGCTGGGCGATGTCAATGTCGAGTAGTACGAAGACAAAGCTTCTATCGAATCGGCACGTTTAATCGGAGCTACCTTATAAGTGGGTCGAAGTTAATCGCCGAACCGACAGAGTGGGAATTGGTACCCGGAATTGTTTGTGAGCGAATGTTTTTTCAGAGAGCTTAATGAGACGTCATAATAATCCGCCGTAAGGCTAATGACTCCTACCAGTGGAATTTCTGCTGGTAGAAGTCTGTTTTTTGCCTTACTAAAAATGCCTAGAAAGGATGCACGATAAGAATGGCCCCGCTTGTTTTATTCGGAACGCTGGTTACGCATCTATTTGGCGGGTCAGCGGACCGCGAAGGGACTACCATCCAGATGGGAGGCATCTTGGCTGAAGCGCTTGGGCGCACGCTAAGAGTCAGCACCAAGGATCGGAATATGCTTCTGATATACGGAATCAGCGGCGGCTTCGGTTCGATATTAGAACACCGTTTGCTGGAGCTGTGTTCAGTTTGGAAGTGCTCGCGATTGGGTTAATTTCCTACGAAGCTTTGATCCCGACATTTACCAGTATGGTAGGTAATCTGGTAACGACTTTGTTCTGGGAGAAGCAGTCGCAACTTAGAAGCTATTTATTGATGTGGATGGCCAGGATGAGCAAGGACCCCGTCTTTACATTTTAATGCGGAAAAGCTACGGGGTCTCAGATAAACTTCAAACGCCGAGAGAGTAGGGAACAAGCGGGATTCCTCGATCGTGAGCCGAATATGTCTTGCTGAGACTGACGTGAATCGGCAAATGCGCTTGTAGCCAATGGTCGTGCATTCAGTGAGAGGTTTCCAAGTAGCTTGATCCAGATATTCCAGTTTCAGTTTTTCGATTCGTTGACCGGTTAACACATGCTCTTTTAGGACGATCGTGTCAAAGGTCTGCTCCTGATTTAAATCAATTTCGATCGAGGCATGCTCCGTGCCTTCGCGGGGGCACCAAAAGGTACTTTTGTTGCCGTCAAACAGACGATCGACCGCATGGTTCTGGTTGAGTATTTCCGTTGCCGATGCGTGCGCATGCGAAGCAAGATTATGCTGGAACGTAGAACGGATCGTCTGTCCGAGCTCTGCCATTCGTTTCGCATCGTTTTCATGAATTAGTCCACGCTTATCGGGAGGGAGATTCAGGAGGAACGTCGCATTTCCGCCAACTGATTTATAATAGATATTCAATAGCTCCTCCAAGCTCCGAACCTGTTCGTCCTCGGAGGCGTGATAGAACCAGCCTGGCCGAATCGATGTATTCACCTCGGCTGGATACCAGATCAGCTTGTCTTTCCCGTCGATGGCTTCTCTGCTGCCTAAATTCTCGTCGCGGGAATTCGCGCGCTTGGAGAATTCGCCGTCGTCTACATGTTGCGAATTTTCTTGAATTTTTTCGCAATCCTGCAGCTCAGCAGGAACGACGCTCCATTCGGACTCTCGAGTATGCCCCGCCTCGTTGCCGCACCAACGAACATCCGGACCGCAGACCGATATCACCGCGTTTGGTTGACATTCGCGTATGACCTCATAGTAACCATCCCAATCATAAACCTGCTTTAGACCATTTGGCCCCTCGCCGCACGCGCCATCGAACCAGACGCAGAAGATGTCTCCGTATTGAGTCAGTAATTCGCGCAATTGATCTTTGAAATAGTCGTTGTACAACGAAGAACCGTAACGCTGATCATGGCGGTCCCATGGAGACAGATAAACCCCGAACCGGATTCCACCTTCGCGGCAAGCATTAGCGACTTCCTTAACAAGATCTCCGTTCCCCCCGCGCCAAGGGCTGTTTTTAACCGAATGCTCCGTGAAGGCGCTAGGCCAGAGGCAGAAGCCGTCGTGGTGTTTGCAAGTTAGAATTAACCCTTTCATTCCGGCTGACTTGCAGACGTCCACCCATTGTTTCGCATCAAACTCCACGGGATTGAAGATAGCCGGATCCTCGTCTCCCAACCCCCATTCTTTATCCGTATAGGTGTTGACACCGAAGTGAATAAAGGAATAAAATTCCAGTTCCTGCCAGGCGAGCTGTCTTGCGGACGGTACGATTCGGGCTGCGTTTTGGATCTGTGAATTCATATTTGACTCTCCTTTTCGATAGCTGTTTAATTGATCAATAGCTCCACTTCGTAAGCGTCTAACGTTAACGAATTTACGAAGCTTGTGCCTGATAGAAGCCCGCAGGCAGGGGTTTCGAGCTTCACGGTTTGTGTGGCACCGGTTGTATTCACGTAGAGTATGGAGCCGTCTTCCAACGTACGCGCGACTACTCCGATTGGAGTGGCGGGACCGGGCTGGATTCCAAGCGCTGGATAGAAGGATCTTAGGAGCCGTTCAAGAAAATGAGTATTTGCAGGTATAGCGACGTAGACAGCTTCGCCCTTACCATACCGGTTCCGCGTTACAGCCGGTGACTTTTCCAATGTGTTGGAGAATGTCGCCAGGATTTGGGCTGTGCGGACTTCAAGTATTTCATAATAATCAATATCCGGTTGATATTCGCATCCGTCAAGGAAAATGCTTGGTTTCTCACGTTCCAGGCCGAGCTCCGTTTTCTCCAGACCCCCTGCATTCTCTGCAGGGGTATGGCTTCGGGTTCTCATGAATGCGCCGGTGCGAATGCCGAAGACGTCGCTGAGCGCTCCGGGCAACGGTGTGTCGAACACGCGGTTGTGCTCGTCGACTTTTGCCGAATAGGCGGTCATCACAACGGTGCCGCCGTTCTCGGCGAAGGAGCGGATGGTGGCTGCCGATGCCGGGTCCATTACGGCGTGTCCCGGCACGATCAGGATTTTATAGTCCATTCGCAGCTGGCGCAAATTCACGATATTACAGTCGAGATTGGTAACCAAGAGGGCTTCATAGGCGTGCAATACTTGCTGCGTATATTCCGTCTTGTAGAAGCTTCGGTTGCCTGCCATCACTTTCAAGCTTTCATACGAATAGGCGATGGCGATCTCGGGCCGGGTCCTTCTTGGAAGACCGCGATCCTCCAATAGATTAAATTCCTCGGCAATCTGTTTGAACTCCTCGTACTTCCATCCCGGAACGCCGTCATGATCCACTAGACCGAACAAATACTGTTCTTCGCCGCCCAGCATCGAACGCCAGGTCCAGGCGCACACCGCTTGAGCTCTGTGAACGAGGGAAAGGTAAGCGTACATTCTCATAGCTTTTCGAGGTGAACCGTAACCTCCGAAGTCTCCGGTTTGGAATTCAAGGCACCAGATCGGCCGGTCTAGTTCCCCTATCCGGTGATCCATGAAGAAGCATGCCGCTATCAAAGCTCTACGATCTTCCGGATTGGTGCCAGGATAGAATCCGATCCCGGGAAGATCGATAATGTCTTCGTATTGCTTCAGATAGTCGAACCCGTAACCGGGGTTTTCGGACCAATGGTTCGTCGATTCCCGCACATCCGGCGCCAATTGTCTGACAAGCTGGCTTAAATCGTGCATATAGGTCAAGGTTTCGTCGGAATAGAAGCGCCACATGTCCAGTAATCGTTCCGGAGGGCCTTGAATGGAGCCGGAAACTGGCAATACGACGTCGTTAAAGCTGTTCAGCTTGCGCGACCATCGTTGAGTTGTCCACGCCAGGTTCAGTTGTTCGATGGTGTTATATTTGTTCCTTAACCAAGCCTCGAAACGGTCGCGGGCCTTGTAGGAATAAGACGGCGAGCCCGAGCCGAGTTCGTTGCATAAGCCAAAGGCATAAAGCGCCGGATGATTGCGATAGCGACGTACTAGTCGTTCTGCGAATTTGAATGCATATTCCTGAAAAGTCGGATGGCCGATGTCATCCATATATCTCGTTTGCGCTTCTAATCGAATACCGTTCGGATCCGAAAGATCAATCTCGGGATATTTCTTATGCAGCCATGTCGGCGCGGGGCGAGTCGCGATATCAAGGACGACCTTGATACCCGCTTCCTGGAAAAGATCCATTACTTCATCGAACCACTCGAATGTATAATTTCCCTCGGCAGGTTCAAAGCTATCCCAGCACAAATGACCGAGCCGGACGATCTTGAACGAAGCCTTTCGCATGAGATCAATATCTTGTCTCCATCTTTCCGGGGGCCAATCATGCGGATGGTAATTGGTTCCTGCAAATAACAAAGCTATCACCGCCATATAAAAATATTCAAATACATGAGGTATCATAATCTGTGCGATTCTTAAATGAAATATAAGATTTGACATCAAGCATATAAAAAAATGAGTTCGATTTATATCGGCCAATATATTTATATAATTCTCTTATTTTTGATATATATGAATTCTGGCGGAGAAAGATATACTAATCCCAGATTCGTTAATGGGAGGTCATTGGATGAAAAACAGGTTGTTGACTAAGCGGGTGTGGGTTGGGCTTGTAACGGGAGTTGCCCTAATGTCCGTTGTAGGTTGCAGTTCGGCTTCGAAATCCGAGCAAAATGCGCAGTCGAACAATGAGGACACGGGAAGCCCCAAAGAGGTGACGATCTCCTTGGGGAGGGTCGTAGGCTCTGATAACAAATTCAAAAACGGAGAGACCATCGAAGATAATGTTCACACCAGATGGGCCAAGAAAAAATTCGGCATCGACTTCAAGGTCGATTGGACCGTAGGAACCGGGGATGCTTACAATACGAGGCTGCATCTTCTGCTTACTTCGAATGAAAAGCTGCCGGACGTCTTTACGTTGAACGATCAGACGCTGGAGAATCAGGTGGTTGATTCCGGAAAAGTCATGGATATTACCGAAGCATTCGATAAATACGCCTCCCCTCGGATCAAAGAATTATACGCCAAGTACCCCGAAGTTTGGAACAGCGTATCGTACGATGGCAAACACTACGGCCTTCCTACGTTCAATGCCTTGAGCTCCTTCAGCGTGCTTTGGATTCGCAAGGATTGGCTGGATAAACTGGGACTGCAGCCGCCGAAAACGATCGAGGATATGGAGAAGGTTATGGATGCATTCGTCAATCGGGATCCCGACGGCAACGGAGTCAAAGATACCATCGGGTTGTCCATGTCCCTAAAAAAAGGCGTAACCGCCGTAAAGGATTCCTACATGGCATCAAGCGATTTCTTATTCGGCCATTCGGCTATTCCGACCTACTGGTCCGAGGGAGCAGACGGAAAGCTTCAGTATGGTTCCGTGCAGACGTCAGTCAAGGAGGGGCTCGCGAAGCTTAGCGACTGGATGAAGAAAGGCTACCTCGATAAGGATGCAGGGACGATGGATGAAGCCAAGGCGGCGGAAAGTTTCGTGCAAGGAAAATCCGGCATTGTTTTCGGACCCACCTGGATGCCGCAGTATCCATTCAACAGCGATATGAAATTCGATTACGAGCCGGTGCCGATCCCGACGGGGATCGACGGAAAGATGGGGTTCGGGAGCGAACCGCAGTCTTCCGTTCGATTCTACTTCAATAAAGATTTCAAAAATATGAAGGCTTTCTTCGATTATCTGGATGCCATAATGGGGCCAGGCTTCTACGATCCGTCCTCCGAATTCGCCAACGGTTGGGCGGAGGGATACGATTATGTCCTCGTGGACGGCAAGCCCGTATATGATCCGAATAAAATTCCGGGCGGTTGGATCGATGTGAAGAAGTACACGATCTATGGAAACGATATCCAAACACCGAAAAAAGAACTTGAGGTCATGTCGAAGCTTGGCCGGGGAGAAACGCCTGAAACCCCGTACGAAAAGTATTTCTCCAGCAGGCCGAAGAAGTGGGCGGAAGCGGCTGCGGTACTGCAAACCTATATCGACCAAGCCTCGGTCTTCGATCAGTTTACCGGACCCCCGACGGAAACAATGGCTCAGAAGGGTGAATTGCTTCGCAAGATGGAGGATGAAACCTTCCTGAAAATTATCTACGGCCAGGAACCTGTCGATTCGTTCGACAGTTTCGTAGCAAAGTGGAAGGCGTCCGGAGGGGACGATATTACAAAAGAAGTGAATGAGTGGTACCAAGAGGTTCACGAATAAAGGCGTTTATTTAAGGTGGGCCTTACGAATCTCGTTCGTACGGCCTGCCGTTTCTAAACCATGAACAGAGGAGATGTCTTGAATGATGGAGATCAAGAATGGCAGGAGAAGAGGGATTCGGCAACTTCCTCTGCATTTGCTCATCCTGCCATCCGTAATTGGTTTGCTCCTGTTTAGTTATTACCCCATGGCGGGGCTCGTCATGGCTTTTCAGGATTTTAAGCCCAGACTCGGTTATCTCCATTCCCCATGGGTTGGCTTGAGCCATTTTGAATATATGTTTACTTATCCGGACAGCGTTCAAGTGATATGGAATACGCTGCTAATCGCTTCGCTCAAGATAGCGGCTAATATCGTGGTTCCGATCCTATTCGCGCTGCTCCTCAATGAAGTGCGCGCCTTGTTTTTTAAGCGATTCGTCCAGACTCTCGTTTACCTTCCTCATTTTCTTTCCTGGGTTATCTTGGGCGGCATCTTGACGGATATGCTTGGTAACAAAGGGATCGTGAATCACTTTTTATTCGATCTGGGGGCCGATCCCGTCTTTTTCCTTGGGAACGGGACATGGTTCAGAATTACGGTCGTTGTTAGCGATATCTGGAAAGAATTCGGATTCTCCACGATTATCTATCTTGCGGCAATGAGCGGTATCAATATGTCGTTGTACGAAGCAGCGGAAATGGACGGCGCGGGCCGTTTCAAGCAAACCTTTCATGTCACCTTACCGGCGCTGGTACCGGTAATTCTGGTCGTCGGAACGTTGGCGCTGGGCAACATCCTGAATGACGGCTTCGACCAAATTTTTAATTTATACAATCCGCTCGTCTATCGGGAAGGAGATATTATCGATACCTTCGTATATCGGATCGGCCTCATGAACGGTTCGTTCAGCTTCGCAACTGCCGTTGGCTTGTTCAAGTCCGCCGTCGGTCTCGTTCTGATCGTCCTGGCTTATCGGCTTGCCTATCGCTTTGGCAATTACCGAATTTTTTGAGTAAAGGAGGCTAATCGTATGTATCGAAAAACAATCGCGTATCGATGGTTTACTGGGTTGAACACGACCTTGCTGACGCTGATCTCCATTCTGTGCATATTGCCGCTTGTCCATGTTGCGGCCGTATCGCTCAGTTCAAGCTCGGCGGCAAGCGCCAACCAAGTTTTTTTTTGGCCGGTCGGCTTTAATGCGGAAGCCTATACCCGAACGCTTGCGAATCCCTTATTCTTGCATTCGCTGCTCTTATCCGTGGAGAGAACGCTGTCGGGCACTTTACTCTCTATGGCGTTGACCGTGACGGCGGCCTACGTTCTATCGCGTTCGTTTTCCGGACGAGCTTTTTATTCCTGGTTTTTCGTCTTTACGATGCTGTTTAACGGCGGTTTGATTCCCACGTATTTGGTGGTGACGAATCTGAACTTGACGAATACGGTTTGGGCTCTGATTCTGCCTTCTGCCGTTAACGTCTATAATACGATTCTGATGATGCAATTTTTCCGTGCGATACCCAAAGAGCTGGAGGAAGCGGCTCATATGGACGGCGCCGGGTATTTGCGATCCCTGCTAACGATTTATCTTCCGTTATCTCTTCCATCCTTGGCCACATTATCGTTGTTTGCGATGGTATGGCACTGGAATTCGTGGTTTGACGGATTGATTTATATTACCGATTATCGACAATACCCGCTTGCTACGTTTCTGCAGACAATCATTCAGGGCGGCGACATGCGAAGTACGAACATCGATCCCGGGACGCTGCAGGCGTTGTCTGAAAGAACGGTTCGTTCTTCCCAAATTCTCATCGGAGCATTACCGATCTTGCTTGTTTACCCGTTTTTGCAACGCTTTTTCGTTCACGGGTTGACGATGGGGGCCGTGAAGGAATAAAGTTAGGCAAAAACCAGGGAGTCGAAGAGGATGAACAGCCAGGAACGCAGTCTTTTTTCCAAACTAGTCGTTTCACTCATTTTATTGCTACTTCCCGTGCTGATCTTGTTGTTGTATTCCAATAGAGAAAATGAAAAAGTAATCACCGGGCAGATCAAGCAGTCGAGTATCAGTCAGCTTTCGACCTTGTCCATGCAGATGGACAATGTACTGCTGCAACTCGAGACCTTCTCGCGAATTTTGATTCGCGATCCGAACGTCATTGAATTTCAGGATTTATCCTTGCTAGATTCCGGATATTACGATCGAATCAAAAAAATCAAAACCATTCAGGATAAGCTATACCTGCAAAGCGCCTCAGCGGATTGGGTTCACGATATTACCGTTTATTCTCCTCGATCCGGGCAAACGGTATCGACCGTTGACGGCGCTGCATTCGATCCGGAGCGTCTGCAGAAGCTGAGCAACAAAAATTGGAATTTTGTTTTGCATGATGGGAAGGCCGACGAGCAGGCTAAGCTGATCCATCTGACTGTCGAACCGTACGTTAAGGAAGGCGGGATCGGAAAGGCGAATTCGATCATCGAAATTAGCTTTGACTTGCGCAATATCATCCGAACTTTAGATCAATTTAAGTCTCAAGGCAACGGTGAAGCCTTATTTTATAAGCCGAACGAAATTTCGTTATCGTCAAGTTCCTGCCCTCCGATTCTTCTTCGGGAAGCTGCGTTCGCCTTAAAGCGAACGCAGCTGGCGGATCAGGGCGACATGATTTTTCAAGTGAATGGCATTTCCTATCTCCTTGCTTATTCCGAGGTGCGGGAACTCGAGGGATATGTAGTAAACATGGTTCCGCTATCCGAGATTCTGACCCCGTTGCATACGACCAATCAATTCTCCTATCTCGTCCTTGGATTGCTGCTCATCGTTGGCATAGCCGTATCTTGGGTGCTTTACCGCAATGTCCAGGTTCCCTTGCGCGCGCTTGTCAAGGGAGTGCAATTTATCAAAATGGGGAATTACAGATATAGGATCTCGCTGCGGGCTAATAATGAATTCCGGCTTATTATCTCTAGATTCAATGAGATGGCGGAGCAGATTCAGCAGCTCATCGAGAACGTGTTGAAGCAGCGCCTGCATGCGCGGGAAGCTGAACTCAAACAATTGCAATCGCAAATCAATCCGCATTTTTTATACAACAGTCTGTCGTATATCATCAGCATGACCAAGCTGAATCGAAAAGACGCGATTCTGGAGATGGCTTATCATTTGTCGGATTATTATCGCTATGCGACCCTGGTCGAGAATCAAATGGTCAAGCTCGAGGAGGAGCTTAAGAACGCGGCGGACTATTTAAGCATTCATCGGATGCGGATGAATCGAATCCACTTTGAAATAGATGTGAATAACGATATGATGGGCGTTGACGCTCCTCGATTAATCCTTCAACCCATTGTCGAGAATGCTTTGATTCACGGAATCGAAGCGCTGGAGGGCGAAGGGCTTATCTCGATTACGGGCTTTTGCTCGGCTAACGGGTATTCACTGGTCGTAGAGGACAACGGAGGGGCCATGACGAGGGAGCGGCTTTCTATTTTGCAGAAGATGTTAACCAGTTCCAACGATGAATGGTCGGATAGCTGCGGATTACGGAACGTGCATCGACGGCTTCAGCTGCGTTATGGATATGAATCTGGTTTAAGGCTGTCGATAAACGCTGCTTCGGGACTTCGGGTGGAGCTTCTTTGGAGAGAGGAGGGCGACGGTGAAGCTGCTGATTGTTGACGATGAGGAGCATATGGTTGAGAGCATGATCGCAAGCATAGCTTGGGAAGAGACGGGAGTTACCGACGTCTTTCCCGCCTTTTCCGGCAGGCAGGCCCTTGACGTCATCGACAGGGAGGAGCCGGACATTGTCATAACCGATGTTCGGATGCCCGGCATGAGCGGAATTGAGCTCATACGCGCGATCAAAAGCAAACGGCCCCATATTAGATGCATGCTGCTTACAGGTTATGCAGAGTTTGAATATGTTCAAGAAGGGTTGAGGCAAAAGGCTTCACATTATCTGCTTAAGCCCGTCAAGGATGCCGAGTTGCTCGCTGCCGTGAAAGAAACGGTTGACACGTTGCTATTGGAACGGGAGCGGATGAGGGAATACGTACAGTCGAAGGCGATGGCGTACCGCAATCTGCCTTCCTTGCGTTCCAATTTACTCAACAATCTGATTCAGGGACGATTATGGCCGGAACGTAATTTAGCCGAGCAACTGCTTTTATATCAAATCCCGGTTCGAATCGGCGACACCGTATCGTTGATCCTGATTCGCATCGAGGATTACGACCATCGTTACCGTCCTGCTGATATGATTGTGATGGGCTTTGCCGTGACGAACATTATCGAGGAATTGCTGGCTAACGTTTACGAAAGCTGGAACTGCGAGGATTTGTACGGCCATATCTTGTTCGTCGTGAATTGCAAAGCGGGGATGAGGAACGAGCGAGATCTAGAGCGACTCGCAGACGATATGCGGCGAATCGTCAGTCAATTGCTTCATCTGACCATTTCCGTCATTCTGTCACCGCTAGGAACGTTTCCCGCCTTCGTCGAAGATCTGTACCAACGCTGCGTGGCCACGGTACGTTCTCAAATCGGTTACGACAGCGACCTTGTGGTCCGGCTTAGCGGAGATAGCGAGAAGCCGGTGTCCCATGTCGTTGCCTCGTTATATTCACCGCCTTTGTTAGCGCACTTGCTCGAGGCAGGAAATTGGAGTGCCGCAAGCGAAAAGCTGGAGGAAATATTCTGCGAATGGCGGAGAAAGTATTCTGGTTCGAAGGAGCATTTGTCCGAGATTCATTATTCGTTGAAGTCTGCGTACTCCTACTTTGTGCACAAATGCGGTAGACTGCTCGCGGATTATGATTTGCAGGCGGAAATGGATATAAAAGGCGCGGGTGAACTGGAGTATTGGGCCAAAAGCATGCTGGACAGGCTGCAGGGAGAGATGAACACGGAGTTATCCGAATCCCGTCATTCGCTTGTGGCTCAAATCCAGCAATTCGTCCAGGAGCATTTATCGGAAGATGTCTCGCTTCAGGCTATAGCCAATCACGTCTATATGCATCCCACGCATGTATCGAAAGTATTCAAACGAGAAACAGGGGAGAATCTTTCCGACTACTTGCTGCGATTGCGGATGGAGAGGGCCGTATTTTTGCTAAAGGAAAGCCGACACAAAATTTATGAAGTGGCGAGCCTTTCAGGCTATAGAAACCCGACGTATTTCATCAAGGTGTTTAAGGAACATTTTGGCGTTACGCCGCAAGAATTCAGGGATTGATTCCTGACGCCGCCTGGATGTCATGTCATTTGATCTTAAGCCGAGACCGGCTCAGCAACGGTCTCGGCTTTATTGGCGTTCTCGGTGCTCACGTCGATGAGTTCGAGCATTGTGTGCGCATGCTCGGCGGTAAACAAATTACGCGTTGTTATTCATGATTATGATGGATATTCCTATACTGACCCGGAGGTATGTTTTCAAGTTTGCGAAAGGAAGAAACAAAATGGCTCGTATCCAGAAAGCCGACCAACAAGGCGATCGCCTTAATGGTGAGTTTTTCTTCGTTGATTAACATTTCTTTTGCTTTCAGAATGCGAAGGTGGATGAGATATTGGTACGGGCTCATCCCCGTGGCCGTTCGAAATAAGAAGTTCAATTGTTGGGGACTGACGCCGGCATGATCGGCCATATGGGTCAACCCAAGATTCGGATCGGAATAATTCTCGTCTAGGAATCGGAAAAGGGGCATCAATCTGAGATTATGCTGGGAAAGCGAACGTTGATTGTCGACTTGTCCATATCGCTTCAGATTGATCAGAAATCGATAAACGAACGCGGAACCGTCCATTCCGTTGAAATCCAAGTTTCGCAAGGCCAAATTTCGGCTCCTTTTATGCAAGGAAGACAGAGGGGAATGGGGTTCCCAATGAATAACGGTCGAAGTTGCCAAGCCCAGAGAAGAAACAATAAAAGGGGCGTAATTCCCATTGAACGTAATATACCAGGTCGACCAAGGGTGAGTAAGCGTGACATAACGGTGTGGAACGCGTGGCGGCAACAAAACGCCTTGATTCTCGGACAAGGTGATCGTTTTCCCCGAACACTCGAACAAACCTTTTCCGCCGGTAGTCTGCAGCCAATGGTAACAGTGGTAACCATCCGGTCGAACGAATTCCTCTTGCCATTCATTCCATCCCATCAATTCAATGAAAATAGGGAGGGTACGATCCAAGGTCGTAACCATCATCTGTTTCATGAAATGTTGCAACGGATCACCGACTTTCATTTTTTTATATCGTATAAGAATTATACAAGATTTTATATAGGGGAGTCATCCTTTATTATTTAGTTGAGCGTAAGAGGTAGGTTGTCCTTAAGAAGTGAGAAATTAGTTGGTAGTAACGGATTATGTATAGCGGCATTACACGATCAATAATGAAAGCGTATACAATTTTGTTGATGCCGGCATCTTGCTGCGGCTTCCAAGCGCTCGGGATTTTAATCAAATATTTATATGGGAGGATGTGGAGGATGGCTGGTCGGGCGAAGTCGCTGCCTGTTACGTTCGGATGAACGCTTTGAAATCCGAATTGGCGTTCAACACTAAGCAATTTCGAAATTCGATTCGTACATGACGTTTGGGGAAGACATGATGAAAGGAGGGGATTCCGTGCCTGGGAAGCTTGGCACAGCGTATCGAGGTAATTAATCGAAAAAGGGGTGTTTGCGTTGAAAGCAAAAAAATGGATGTCGCTATTCTTAGCTGCTACTATGCTTCTCGTTCTGCTTGCCGCTTGCTCTCAAAATAATTCTGGCAGCGCTTCCAGTTCCAATGGTAGTTCCAAATCACCCGGTTCACAACCGGCATCCAACAGCTCCAAGCCTGTTTCCGTGAATTTATTTGCCGGTACGTCCAGCTTTAACGGTAACCTGGATACTAACTGGTTCACGAAATATGCGGAAGAAAAGTTTAATATCGATATTAACTGGACCGTCGTGCCTAATACGGACGTAGGAACGAAGCAGCCCATTCTTCTTGCAAGCGGTCAATATCCCGATATTTTTTGGGCGGGGTCCTTTAACAACGCGGATTTATTGAAGTACGGCAAGCAAGGCGTGCTCATTCCCTTGAATGATCTCATGCAAAAATATGCACCAAACGTGTGGAATGCCATTCAGAATACGCCTGCTCTGAAGCAAGGGATATTCGCGCCGGATGGGAACGTCTATGGATTACCGTTCTATAACTACTGCTTACATTGCTATTACTCGCACAAGGTTTGGGTGTATAAGCCGCTGCTGGACAAGTTTAATCTCAGTCTCCCAGCGACGACGGAGGAATTCGCCCATATGCTTGAGGTGTTTAAAGAGAACGGAATTTTGCCTTTAACCGGCTCTACGGACGGCTGGAATTCCGATCCGACTACATTTCTCATGAATTCCTTCCTTTACGATGATGGAGGCGATCATCTGAACATTACGGATGGCAAGATCGGATTCTCGCCGATCCAGGATCAGTGGAAGCAAGGGCTTGAATACATTCACGATCTGTATTCGAAAGGTTTGATTAGCACCGCCGCTTTCACCCAAACCAATGACGTGCTGGCAAAACAGGCGATCAACCATGAGGTTGGCGTGGTTCCTTGGGGTTGCATGAATTGCGTTGTCGGTGCCGACCATATGAGCGATATCGTAAATTGGGAGACGATCCCTCCGTTAAAGGGGCCGGACGGCATCCAATATGCCTCGTTCGCAGGAAATGGCGTCAGCGGCGCCGTGTTTGCGATCACGAACAGCGCCAAAGAGGATGAAAAAATCGCAATCATGAAGCTGCTGGATTTCATGTGGACGACAGAAGGAACGACGATCGCCAATCTTGGTCCGGAAGGAAAATATTGGTCCAAAGCCCATGAAGGCGAGAAGGGATTGGTGGGGACTCAGGCAGCGTACAATTTGACATCCCAGCCGCCTAATCCTTTTACTTGGGGTTGGGACCAGCTAGGGCCGTTCAATCAATCGGAAGAATGGCGAAACGGCATTGTGGCCAAGCCTCCTTTCGCGACAGACGGTTCCGGTTCCGAGGCCTTGCTTCAGTATTACACCTTAAGGGATTATGCAGGCAAACAACCGAAGGAAGTGGTACCCGCTTCCATATGGATAAAGCCCGAAGACTCGCAATCCTATGCTCAGTTGAAGACGAGCATCAATAACTATGTAAAACAATGGACGGCCGAATTCATCGTCGGGCATAAATCCCTTGACAAGGATTGGGACGGCTACGTCTCCGGCGTTAAAAAGCTGGGTCTCGATCAGTACCTCAGCATTACCGAATCCGCAATGGTTCAGCCTTTCGATACGAGTACGTTCCAGAAAGACGAGGAAGTGGTTAAGTTTCTGGAGTCTATAAAGTAAGCCCGAACCAGGTCGACCCCTTCCGACCATTGATTAGTATTTTCATGGATCGGCATCATCCTCTTAAGGGGCTCAGGGAGGATGATGCAATTTTTTTAACGAGGGAATGGTGAGTATGAGAATGGGGCTTGCGATGAAGAGGAGTATGGTAAGGCATTGGCCGTTATATGTAATCATAGCGTTGCCAACAGCCTTCTTGATCGCATTTAGCTATTGGCCGATGTTGGGGGTTCAAATCGCTTTTCGGGAATATAGCCCGGTACTTGGCGTATGGAAAAGTCCGTGGATAGGGCTCCACCAATTCCAGTCGTTCATTTCATCGCCCTATTTTTGGCCGTTAGTTAAAAATACGCTGTCGTTGAGCGTTTACTATATTGCCGTTTCGATCCCGAGTGCGGTCATTCTCGCGATCGCCTTGAACGAAGTACGGAGCGTGCGATTTAAAAAAGTGGTGCAGATGTTTACGTATGCGCCGTATTTCATTTCGACGGTCATTCTCGTCGGCATGATCCAGATCATACTTTCTCCGACAAGCGGACCGCTTGCTCTCGTTTTCCATCAATTCGGCATATCCAACCCTCCTAACTTGCTAGCAAGCGCCAGCGGATTTTCCTCCATTTATGTGTGGTCCGGTATCTGGCAAGAGACCGGCTATGGAGCCGTCATCTATCTTGCGGCGCTTGCGGGCGTGAATCCGGAACTCTATGAGGCGGCGAAAATCGACGGCGCGTCGCGGCTGCAGAAAATTCGGTACGTGGACCTTCCGGGGATCAGTCCGGCGATGATCATTTTATTGATCTTGAGCGTCGGCGGTCTGCTGAGCGTGGGATTCGAGAAGACATTTCTTCTGCAGAACAATCTGAATTTGAGCAAATCCGAAATAATCTCGACTTACGTATATAAAACGGGGCTGGTCAATGCCGATTTCAGCTTTGCCTCGGCGATCGGTTTGTTTAACTCTGTCGTTGGATTGATTTTGATCTCGATTGTTAATTATACGGCTCGCAAGGTTTCGGACAGTAGCTTGTTTTAAGAGAGGAGTGGAAGTCCGTTGCAATCCACGATTCGGGAATCCGGGCAAGACCGAATATTTTTATGCTGCGTGTATATTTTTTTGAGCATTATCCTATTGCTGATCTTCTATCCGCTCCTGTATATTGTCAGTTCTTCTTTTAGTTCGGCTGCGGCGGTTCAGAGCGGAAAGGTATGGCTATGGCCGATCGATCCTACATTGGACGGATATATCGGCGTCTTTAAATATAACGCCGTTTGGACCGGATTTTTGAATTCTATTATTTATACGGTCTGCGGAACCGCGTTGAGCGCGAGCCTAACGGTTATGATGGCGTACCCGCTGTCCAGAAAGGAGATGGTCGGGCGCAGCGTCTGGATCTGGGGCATCCTCATCGCGATGCTGTTTAACGGAGGTCTCATCCCTTTCTATCTCGTCGTTAAAGATCTTGGAATGGTAAACACACGCTGGGCAATCATCGTTCCGACCGCCCTTAATATCTTTGCCGTCATTATCGCGAAGACGTTCTTCCAGAACTCCTTGCCGAAAGAACTCTACGAGGCTGCCCAATTGGACGGGTGCGGAGATTTTCGGTTCTTAACGCGCATCGTGCTTCCGCTCTCCAAACCGATACTAGCCGTTCTCGTCTTATGGGGAGCAGTCGGTCAATGGAATTCGTATTTTAATGCTTTGATTTTTTTAAACTCGCCTTCGTTATATCCTTTGCAACTCGTACTCCGTCAAATACTGGTGGAAAATAAAATCGATTATACGAGCATGTCCGCGTCGATGGATACTCAAAAACTTGTGGTTATGCAAAATATGGAAACCCTGCTCAAATATTCTCTAATCATCATTACGACGATTCCGATTCTTTTAATCTACCCCTTCGTCCAAAAGTATTTTGTACAAGGCGTATTTGTGGGCTCCGTAAAAGAATAAACCACTCGAGCTATGGCCAACCTGGAAAGTCAAACTTGGCTGCAATCAACTTAAAGGACAGTTAATACGAAGCGCTCTCATTGACGGGAGCGCTTTTCACATGCTTGACACGCAAAACATTTTCAGCTAGTTCACTTATTCTTGCTTTCGGAATTGATTTGGCGTTACGCCAACAATCTTTTTGAAGACTTGATGGAAGTGAGGCAAGCTTTCGAATCCGCAGTTCGTAGAAACGGTACCTACGTTTTCTTCGGTCTCAAGAAGGAGTTCCTTCGCATATACGATCCGCTTAACGTTAATAAATCTGGTGACATTCATGCCCGTTAATTGTTTAAAGACGCGACTGAAATGGGCAGGACTGACCGAAGCGATGGTACAGAGGCTGCTAAGCCCGATGTCTTCCGTGAAGTGATTGTCGATATAGAGCAGAATATCTCTTACCCAATTAGGTCCTTTAAAGGAAGAATGACCTTTTTGCTGTTTGCCATGGTTTCGATCACGATTGATTTCGAGAAGCAAACGTTGCGTGTTTAACAGCACGGCATGCCGATAGCCTAGCTTCTGCAATCGTAATTCAGCCTCGATATGGTTAAGCAAGTTTTCGATGTCTATTTGAAGCTCGGCGGAACAGGCCGTTTTAAACACGCGATTCTTCCGGCTTTGATCAAAGCATTGCATGTAGGTGAAGGGTTCTCCAAGTGAAGGCTGTTCGAGTAACAGCGGGTTTAAGAATAGGGCTGTAGATGTAACAGGCTCTTCTTTATCTGGAAAGGCCCGATGAATCGTGTTTCCCGGAATAATGAAAAGATCCCCTCTGCGCATTTCATAAATCGTCCGGTCAATAAAGAATGAGCCTTTGCCGCTATGTACGTAGACCAGCTCATACCAGTCGTGAAAATGGTTCGGCAGCTCATTTTGGGGCGTTTTCGTATCCCTAAACGTGAGGGAAAACGGAAAGTCCGGCAGGGATTCAAAGTTTTTCCTTACAGGCTCCACAGCGATATCACTCCTAATCCTTGAAAGGCTTCTCATCAAAGATAGCAAAAAAGTATATAAAATTGCAATATTTCAATATTTATTTGGATTTTTTTGCTGTTAAATTAGAGAGTATAAACTTCATTTCGTATTTGAGGAGAGTCAACGGGTGATGAGAATCGATGCGCATCAGCATTATTGGAAGATACACCGAGGCGATTATGGTTGGATAACGCCCGATAACCGAATGATGTATCGTGATTATTACCGAAGGATCTCAATCCTAGCCTGGAACAGCATCAATTTGATGGTACCATCCTCGTTCAAGCAGCCCCGACGACTTCGGAAACGGCATTTCTACTGCTGCTTGCCGAACGGGAAGAAGCTGTCAAAGGCGCTGTCGGCTGGATTGACCTTCAATCTCTAAATCATTTCGAGAAGCATCAACGGTTTGTGCCAATTCTAAATATGTGGGTTTTCGAGTCATGATTCAGGACATGGCCAACCCCGCAATCATTCTCGAAGTCGGATTCGTGAATGCACTACGGGTATATGCCGATTTAGGCGTCCCTATCGATTTACTTGTAACGTCCGATCAATTACAGCTATTGACCGAATTATTGAAGCAGGTTCCGAACTTGCGCGGGGTCATCGATCATATTGGCAAGCCGCAAATCGCCGAGGAGAGTTTGATCTCTGGGCGCGCAACATGATGGTATTGGCCTCCTATCCCGGCATCTACTGTAAATTGTCCGGCATGGTCACTGAAGCGGCACATCACAATTGGGAATACGACCAATTCGTCCCTTACATCCGCTTCGTACTCGACTGTTTTGGGCAGCAGCGGACGATGTTCGGGAGCGATTGGCCAGTATGCTTGCTTGCGGCAGGGTACGCCGAGGTGATAGAGATCCTTGAACGCGCCTTGCCGGAGACTTGGACAAAGGAAGAGAAGGATCGCTATTCCTATTAAACGCAAAGGAGTTTTATCGTTTATGAGACGGATTCATCGGGAGATCTTAAATGACCCGGATAGACAGGCATACGATGCCGCCCAAGAAAGCCCAGTAACCGTTTTACAAATTGGTGAAGGAAACTTTCTTCGTGGTTTTTTTGATTGGATGATTCATCGATCAAGGGAGCAGGGCTTATTCCGGGGCAGCATTGCTTTGACCCAGCCAAGGCCGAGCGGGAAAGCGAAAATCGAGAAGCTTGCCGTCCAGAATGGCCTGTATACCTTGGTAACCCGCGGACTTGAGAACGGTGAAAGGGTGGAGCGTAAAGAAATCATTTCGTCCTTCTCTCGCGTCTTTGATCCTTACAGCGATTGGAATCAATTCGCTGAGATCGCAGAGAGTCCTTCGCTTCGATTTGTTGTTTCAAATACGACAGAAGCGGGCTTGGTCTATACGCCCGAGCCATTGATGGAAGGAACTCCGGTACGATCGTTTCCCGGTAAAATGACATGGCTTCTCTACCGCAGGTTTAAGGCGCTAGGAGGAGCAGCGGATAGCGGACTGATATTTCTTCCATGCGAGTTGCTTGAACGTAACGGAGATACGCTCCGGCAATGTGTTCTCAAGTACTGTCAAAGTTGGTCTTTGCCCGATGAGTTCATACAATGGGTCATGGATCATAATCGTTTCCTTAATTCGCTGGTCGATCGTATCGTTACCGGATATCCGAGCGAACAGGCGGATGCGTGGTTCATGGAGTGGGGCTATGAGGATGCGATGCTGAATACCGCGGAACCTTATTATTTCTGGGCGATCGAAGCAGAGAAGGAGCTTGAGGCGGAACTGCCGCTGCAGCGCGCGGGATTGAATATAAGGTGGGTGGATGATCTGCGGCCGTATCAGCTTCGGAAGGTTCGGATACTTAACGGTGCCCATACGCTTATGACGCCGCTTGCCTTGCTGCATGGGTTGAAGATCGTGCGTGAGGTTATGGAGCATCCCCGGTTAGGAACGTTCATAAGGGAAACTGTGGCAAATGACATTATTCCTACGATTCCATTGGACGCAGAGGAATTGAATCGTTATGCGGATTCGGTATATGAACGTTTCTTAAATCCATTCATTGATCATCGTTTATCCGACATTGCCATGAATAGCTTGAGCAAGTTCAAGGGGCGAGTGCTGCCAGCGATGTTGACTTATGTCGAGAATGGAGAAGAAATTCCGGATCGCATTATTGAAGCTTTTGCTGCCTTGCTTCGATATTACAAAATAGTCAAAGTCAACGAGCGTTTTATGGGTCATAAACTAAACGGATCTGACTACGAGGTAAAGGATGATAATGCGTTACTTGAACCCATTGCACGGATTTGGTCACATAAGCTGCCTCTGGAAGAAACGGTATTCTTATTGCTGAGCCTAAAAGAAGTATGGGCCTATGACCTATCATCGGTCAATGAACTAGTGTACCGAGTGACGCGTCATATTTTGGATATGGAGGTGAGCGTAAATGAATAAATGGGTTCGACTGCATCCCGACGATCCAGTCGTCATTGCACTCCGGTCAATGACAGAGGGCGAGATCATCGAACTCGAATATGGAGTAGAACTTCAAGTTGTAGAGGATATTCCGAAGGGACATAAATTGGTAACAGCCCCCATAGCAGCAGGTGAACATATCCTTAAGTTCGGCTATTCAATTGGAATAGCCAAAACAGATTTGATTCCCGGATCGTGGGTGCACACGCATAATCTCCAAACAGGGCTAAAAGGCTTTTTGGAATACAAATATGAAGCGAGCTTCAACACCCTTACGGATCTCGCCGGTGCGGAGAGAACCTTCCAAGGTTACGTTCGGGAGAACGGTGACGTCGGCATTCGCAATGAGATTTGGATTATCAACACGGTGGGCTGCATTAATAAAACATGCGAAGCGATTGCGAGAAAGGCTGAGGCAGCGTACGGTTCGCTCATTGACGGTGTCTATCATTTTGCCCATCCGTTCGGCTGTTCGCAGCTCGGAGATGATCTTGCGTTTACGCAGAAACTGCTCGCTTCGCTTGTGAACCATCCGAATGCGGCAGGTGTACTCGTTGTTGGACTTGGCTGCGAGAATAATCAGATTGATAGCTTTAAGCAGGCAATCGGCGATTATGATCCGTCACGCGTAAAGTTCATGCGTTCACAAGATATGGATGATGAGATCGAGCATGGCCTCGCGTTAATCGTCGAGTTGGTCCAGCATGCACAGCGCTTTAAACGCACATCGGTGCCCGTAGCAAAATTAAAGCTAGGATTGAAGTGCGGGGGGTCGGACGGTTTATCCGGCATCACGGCGAATCCTTTGGTAGGAGCCGTATCAGACCGACTCATTGCTGCCCGCGGAACGGCAATATTGACAGAGGTCCCGGAGATGTTCGGCGCCGAGACGATTCTGATGAACCGCGCCGCGGATGAACGGGTTTTTCATGAGATCGTGGCTTTGATTAACGACTTTAAGCAGTATTTTATTCGCCATGACCAAGAAATCTACGAGAATCCGTCACCTGGCAATAAAGCCGGAGGAATAACGACATTAGAGGAAAAATCGCTCGGGTGTACGCAAAAAGGCGGGCAGGCAATTATTACGGAGGTTGTTTCATACGGGGAACGCGCGACCATTCCCGGATTGAATTTACTTGAAGCGCCAGGTAATGATCTGGTGTCCGTAACCGCGTTATCCGCAGCCGGTTCACACATCGTCTTATTCACGACGGGGAGAGGAACTCCTTTCGGCGGTCCGGTACCGACCGTAAAGATCGCTACGAATAGCGAGCTTGCCGAACGGAAGAAGCATTGGATCGACTTCAATGCAGGCAGATTGATTGAGGATCGGAGCATGAATCAATTAACGGATGACTTGTGGGAGCAGATCATAGCGATTGCTTCAGGCGACTTACAGACAAACAATGAGCGAAATGGATTTCGCGAAATTGCATTATTTAAAGATGGGGTGATTCTGTAGCATGAGATACCGTAGACTCGGCAATACAGGACTGGACGTTTCGGTTCTAAGTTTTGGTGCTTCTTCGCTTGGCTCCGTGTTCCGGGACACCAATGAGGACGAGGCGATTCGTACCGTACACGAAGCCATTGACGCAGGCATTAATCTTATCGATGTGTCTCCTTATTACGGCTTGACGAAGGCGGAGACTGTGCTGGGCAAGGCGATTGCGGAGATTCCTCGAGATCAATTCTTCTTGTCTACGAAAGCCGGTCGTTATGGCGCGGATGTATTCGATTTTTCCCGTGAGCGGATCGAGAGCAGCGTAGAAGAAAGCTTGAAGCGATTGCATACGGATTACTTGGATGTGTTGTTTTTGCACGATATTGAATTCGTGCCGGTAACCATCATTCTTGAAGAGGCTGTTCCTACGCTTTTGAAGCTAAAGGAACAAGGTAAGATTCGATTCGCCGGGATCTGCGGACTCCCCATTCAATTGTTCGAGAAGCTATTGCCCCAAGTAAACGTGGATGCCATTATCTCCTATTGTCATTATTCCATGAACGACACGTCATTGCTCGGGCTGCTGCCTTTACTCGAAGAGAACGGAATTGGTCTCGTAAATGCATCCCCTCTATCCATGGGCTTATTAGGAACGCGCGGAACGCCTGAATGGCATCCGGCGAGCCCATATGTAAAAGAGACCTGCATGAAGGCAGCAGAATATTGCGCGGCTCAAGGTACAGACATCGCTAAGCTGGCCGTCCAATTCTCAACACGGAATGAACGCATTCCAACAACGCTCGTTAGTACGGCCAATCCGGAGAATATTCGCAAAAACGCCATGTGGACGGACGAACCCGTTGATGAAGGGCTGCTACTGCACGTATTGGAAATGTTAAAACCCGTTCATAATGAGACTTGGCTAAGCGGCCGGCCTGAATATAATGAAAATATTGGAGTGAGCCGTTAATGAAAGGCATCGTTTGTGCGGAAACGAATCGGTTTGAAATGTTGGATAATTTGCCGGAGCCTGCATGGGAATCAGGGTATGCGATCGTCCAGATTAAACGCGTGGGGATATGCGGCACGGACTTGCATGCTTACAAAGGCAATCAGCCCTTTTTCACTTATCCTCGTATTCTTGGTCATGAACTTGCGGCCATAATCACGAAAATTGGCGAAAATCAACAAGGACTTCGTGCAGGCGATCAGGTAAGTGTCATCCCCTACATGCATTGTGGATCTTGCATTGCTTGTCGTAACGGCAAGACAAACTGTTGTACGGACATGAAAGTACTTGGCGTACACATCGATGGCGGAATGAGAGAGAGGATATCGATTCCGGTCGACCGTGCAATACCGACGAACGGACTTACGCTTGACCAAACGGCAGTTTTAGAGCCTTTGGCAATCGGAGCACATGCTGTTCGGAGGTCTAACGTTCAGCCGGGCGAAACGGTTCTCGTTATCGGCGGCGGTCCGATTGGGCTGGGCGTGATGGCCATTGCCAAGCATTCAGGTGCGAAGGTAATCGCCATGGACGTGAATGAAGAACGTCTTTCGTTTTGTAAAACATGGGCAAAGGCGGATGAGATCGTTAACGCTTTGCATGATCCGAGCAAAGGGATTTTGGAAGTCAATCAAGGCGAGCTCCCAACGGTCGTTTTTGATGCGACGGGTAATGCAAAATCAATGAGCGGCGCATTTCAATACGTTTCACATGGGGGAACACTCGTATTCGTCGGGCTTGTAAAGTCGGATATCGCTTTTCATGATCCGGAGTTCCATAAACGGGAATTAACGCTTATGGGAAGTCGAAATGCAACTCGGGAAGATTTTTACACCGTTATGGAGGCTCTTTCTGCAGGAGCTATCGATGTGAGCAGTTACGTGACGCATCGCGTTCCGTTCGCGGACATGATTGAGCATTTTGAAAGCTGGCTGAAGCCCGAAACAAAAGTCATCAAAGCGATGTTGGAACTGTAGGATTGATCGACAATGCTAGATATTGATACTGTGGCTACATCGAATGCGGTGTAGCCTATTTTGATGCAATGGAAAGAAAATACAAATAAACCCACAAACGACTGCATGGTGACCATTAGGCCACTTAATTATAATGTAGCTATAAATAAAAATGGAGGTGATCGCCATGTGATTAGAAATTAGCTACTTTCGATGAAAGATGCGTAGCGAGCGGAGGTGATTATTCAGCAAACACTGCATGAACACGAAATTAAGGAAATGTTATCGAGAATTCCGACAAGTGGCTCGAACCCAGAATTTCCGGGGCGTGGAAGTAGGGAAGCCGGTAACCTTCGAGAATAGTTTGAATGGGTTTGAGCACTTTTCGCATTGGTTTCATAAGCTCATGGCTGAGCAAGGATATCAAGACGTTATTGTCGGTATGGAACCGACAGGTCATTACTGGCTGAATCTCGTTCATCATTTGAGACAACAAAATATTACGTGCGGCGTAGTGAATCCGCTGCACGTAAAGAGAACGAAAGAACTCGACGACAATTCACCGACGAAGAATGACGTAAAAGACGCACGCGTCATTGCTCAACTGGTCAAAGACGGACGGTACGCCGTACCCAGCCTGCCGCAGGGCGTTTACGCCGAATTGCGAGAGGCGACGAAGATTCGCGACCATCTGTCGACCGACCTGCGTGTAGTGCAAGGGCGCATGCATAACTGGCTTGACCGTTACTTTCCCGAATTTCTGACGGTGTTCAAGGATTGGGAATGCAAATCGGCCATACAGCTTCTTAAACTCAACCTTTTGCCGGCTGAGATCATCCATGTATCCGACGAGTATCTGCTGGAACATATGAGACAGGTAGCGAAGCGCGGCGCTGGTTTGAGCCGAATTCACAGCCTTAAAGAGGCAGCACGCCGCTCTGTAGGCATTGAACAAGGCAAGGGACTGGCCAAGATGGAACTGCAGCTGCTGCTTACGCAGTACGAATTTCTTCAGGGACAGCTCACCGAGTTGCATGCCAAAATGGATGAACTCCTGGAACAGATTCCAAGCAGCAAGCAGCTGTTAGCCATGAAAGGGATTGGGCGCGATACTGCGACTATATCTTTCCTAAGGAGCCACTTTTTACAGCAAGTGGTTTAAGGGGAGGTGTCTTTGCGCTTTCTACGCCCCCAGGAATTTCTTCATCTTGATAACCGTCCCAACTAGTCGTGAGAAATGTGTTCTTGAAAACACCGTATTCGTGAGATAGCGTGAGTAATTCGGAGAAAAGCATTTATTCAAAGAGCGAGGATAGTGTAATTACATCACGAGTAATTTCATTATATAGAGTGGCGGAGGTACTTGAAGGGGAGGGTCTGCTATGGGCATAAGGAATTATCTGATTGAAGGCGTTTCCGGCGTCGGCAAAACTACGGTCTGCAACATGTTGCAGCGGCGCGGATACCATGCCATTCATGGTGACCGTGAATTGGCTTATCAAGGCGACCCAGAAACTGGTACCCCGACGGATGGCTTTGAACCCGAACACCACATTTGGTATGTAGATAAAGTAAAAGCTTTGGTTGCAAATCAAGATGAGGCAATAACATTTTTCTGCGGTGGTTCGCGTAATTTTCCCAAATTCATTGATCTCTTCGACAGCGTGTTTGTCCTTGAGGTCGACCTAGAAACCTGTCTCCGGCGGATTGATGAGCGAGTGGCACTGGACCCAACTGACTGGGGTGGCAGACCAGAGGAACGGGAAATCATTCGGCGCTTGCATCAAACGAAAGAAGGCATTCCCAAAAACGGGATTATAATCGACGCCACCGCACCGATCGGGCACGTCGTTGACGAAATCCTCCATCAAATCGAAGCAAATGAACGCCAATGACATTAACTTAAGAGCGCTCAAGAACAGCCCAATGCATCAGTGCACCTGGATACGAATAGGACGTGCGCGATAGCTCAATTTGGACGACGGCAGCCAGCCTCAAAACGATCGGCTGCCGTCGTTGCGATTGGTGGGTTATTAATGGAGCCTTCTCAACCACTCTCTAGTTGAAATGGAGTTCCGAAAGATGGCATTAACGATAACGTAATTGAAAAGGATGGTTCGTTTATGTGGAAAGATTACCTTTACGCAAGACTACAGATTCAATCCCCCTGCTAACGAAAATGAAATAGCTCAGATCGGCGAGAAACTAGGTGTTGTGTGTCCCGAGGAATTGTCACAGTTACTCCTTGAAACAAACGGAATTGATGATGAGTGGGGTTCACCCTTGATTTATTCAACGTTACATATTGAAGAGAGAACTTCTGAAGACAACAAGGAAATGGGACTATCCTATGATGACATGTTGCTCTTCTCGGATGCAGGGAATGGTGATTACTTCTGTTATATTATAGAAAATGGAGTTATCCAGGATGGAATTTATGTTGGAGACCATGAAGAAGGTAGTAGAACAAAAGTAGCTGCTTCACTTAAAGAGTTTATTAAAGACTGGACATTAGGTGAGATTGCAATCTAAATTCATAACAGTTAGACGTGGCATCGAACAAGTTGAACTTTATTGATTTAACGCTCCAGACCTGTATTAAGATCTTAAACGCTAAATCGTTGAATATACGGGACACGATAGCTCAATCTTGACACGATGGCAGCCGGCCTCAGGCTGCCATCGTTGAGCTAACGGGCAGAAGAGTTGAATAAGATCCAAGTATTTCTAGGTAATATGCTATAATAATTCCAATAAGATAGTCGGGGGTGCATAGTCATGACAGCAATTGTGTTTGGGATGAGGACGGATTTTATTAAAGGGGATCATCGTATAAGTGCCCGGAAAAGACATTTATGGAGAGGTGACTATGTTAGATTACGATAATTTAGAGGGGTATCGGGATACGGATACTTATGACCTATTAAACAATTTAGATGAAGTAGAATGGAAGTTTTATTTGGACCTTGCAGCTCAACAGGGGGGGACGATTCTAGACGTCGCTTGTGGAACGGGAAGGTTTACAATACCTTTAGCAGAACGCGGGTTTGAAATTACGGGTGTTGATATTACTCCAGAAATGTTAGAAGCTGCAAAACAGAAGGCCGAACGTTTAGGGGTCTATGTTAATTGGGTTCATTCGGACGCAAGACAATTTGAGCTAGGGCGTAAGTTTCGGTTTATCTTTACCACTGGAAACTCGTTCCAACATTTTTTGGATAGAGAATCAGTGGACGGATTGTTAAGTACCATTCACAGGCATCTTGATCAAGATGGAGTTTTTGCATTCGAAACTCGGAATCCGATTCTTTCGCGTTTAACGGCAGATTCAAGCATCGAAAACGATGGCGGGACATGGGTTGATAAAGATGGCTATTCATGTAGCAGTACGTACCGTCGCTCGTATGAACACAAGACTCAGCTCGAGCATTACGTCTTCACTGATCGTCGTTGGAAAGATGAGTCTGATGTATCAGAAACTATACAACCTTTTGCACTACGCTACTTCTTCCCCCAAGAGCTTGAAAGTGTACTGTATTATAATGGATTTAAATTAGAAGAGATGTATGGGGATTTTGAATTGGCCTCATTTCAAGCGAGTAGCCCACTGATGGTTTGCGTTTGCCGAAAACGTTAATAATGGTCAGATCGTTTACCTATCTTATTCTTTATAGGTATTTCAATCAACGGGCACGTTAGTTGAACAAAGCGAAATCAAAGAAAGGGCCATCCCGCAAAGGATGGCCCTAAAACTTGCCGTTACAGACAGCGCGGAGAACCGTACCCTAAGTGACGGCGAAAAAACTTTCCTATGCCGCTATGTCCAAAGATATCCCTTTCATCCCAGAAGCTATTGCCCGGAGGTCGAAATGATAGCATTCAGGCTGTCTTCCTGGTACTTTTGCTTGTCTATGCCAGAGAAAACGGCAGTATAATAAACGTCGTCCTGCTTCCACAAGTAATAAGGAAAATTCACTTCGGTGCCGGATGGGAAGTAAACATGGTTATTGTCCTCATAAGCCGTAATTTCGACGCCGCCGAGCTCGAGTTTCCGAGTGAGAGAGAGCTCGGACGCATTAAAAAGCGGATCTTTACTCTGATAAAGCAATAAAGTATCGTTTATATCGTAGCTGGAGGAATCGTTCGGTGCGGAATAGGTCGTCCACAGAGCGTCTGTCGCTTGTCTGAACGCATATCCCGTATTCTGATCGCCGGCTCTAAGCATTATCGAACCGCTCAATTGAAGTCCGTACAATTCCAACGGGATTTTCACCTTAAAGCCGAGAACGTTCTTCGCCGCAAGCAAATCCTCCTCGTCATAAAGGGGAAATGAATTTCCTTCCCCATCGTAACGGACATGCTGAACTTGCTGCGGGAAAACAAAGGATTGTACCATTTTTGCAAGCTCATCTTGCGACATGTGCTCGCTATAATAATCGATTGCGTACGATACACCGCCATCCTGCCAGTAGAAGCTTTTGCCCGTTTCGGGCCTTTGTTTGTAGCGCCTCTTATCGGTGAATAGAATGCCTTTGACATCGCTGATCGTCACGGCTTCCTGTCGGTATTTGGGAGTCTCGTTCGCACGTTGGAAATGAGCCCCCCGCAATTGATTGTGCTCCAACAAATTGCCGTTGCCCTTGGAAGCTTTAATCTCTATGGTTTGTTCATTTTTTTGGCCAAAGTTGGCTACGAAAGTAATGGAGGCTACATCAATAAGATCGGCATCGTTGGGACGGGTGAAATTTCTATAATATAATACATTCTCAAACCGATAACCTTCTGGAAGATAGTCAGGCACTTTAAAGGCATATTTCGGAAAATCGAGTGCGCGGCCGAGACTATGGAACCATCTGAACGAATCATTGTATATCGGATATAGATCCAAACCAAGGTTTGTTGCTTGGGCGGCAACAGCCGACTCGGTACCCTTCCGGGCATCTGTCGCATTCGTGAGCAAGATGGAGCTCAAGACAAGAACGAAGAGAATAGCAGCGGCAGATAGTTTGTACGAATCTTTCTTAAACTTGGCGATCATCATGATTCTCCGTTTCGCTTCATGTTTGCCGTCCCCGAAATGCGATAGGTTGATTAGAGGAGAGAACTGTCGGGAGAATAAGCGCGACAGCATGAGCAAGGTCATGCCATAGGACCTAGCTTCATGCTCGCCCAGCGCTTCAAGAACGCTTGAGTCGCAGGCCACCTCCTGGTCGACCTTCATCTTTCTTAGGGAAAGCCACACAAAAGGGTTATACCAATGAAGCCCTATGGAGAGAATCCACAGGGAGTTGAACCATAAATCTTTACGTTTGTAGTGAATCAGCTCATGCATCAGGATGTGGGTCAGCTGAGTTGAATCGGCGATTGTACCGATATCTTCGGGCAAATAAATCCTCGGCTTCCACAAGCCATAGAGACAAGGGCTGCCAAGACGGCTTGTTTCATAGGCGACTATCCGTTTTTTAATGTTAAGCTTCCGTTTGCACGCCTCAAGAACGGCGAGTACTTCAGCGTCCTCGATCGGTAGGGAGTTTCCGACTCTTCCGCGGAATAACAGTATGCTAAACAGGTAGTATCCTCCCAAGCATAGAAGCCCTGCAAGCCATATTAACGAACCAATCGATAGCCAAGTTAGTCCGTTCGCGGTCCTTGGGGAATAGTCTTGAGAAGAATGTGTTATGGCTGAAATTCGTGGTACGTCCCCCCGGTTCGGGGCGAGCTCGGGAAGCTGTTTTTTTCCATCAAAATCATTTGATTGAACTTCCGAGCCGGCACCTGTCTCAGTAAAGGGAGCGGGCTGCCTACTCGTCTGACCTAAATTCCATTCCATCAGGGAAGATTGCGGCATCACATTAAACAGGCTTATAGGACTCTGTGGAGCAATGGGAACCAGAAGTTTAATCAACATCAGAAACCACAATAGATGAACGACTCTAGGCTTAAGGTACTTGTGTAACAGCCTCCGGATCAAGAGCAGGATCAATGCGATTACCGTCGATGCCAGTGACGCAGCGAACAGAAGAGAGAAGACCGATTCCAGAACCTTCATGGCTTCTTCTTGTTCTCCAAGATTTGTTGAAGCGCCTCAATATCTTTCTCCGAGAGGTTCTCTTCTTCGAGAAATTTCGCGCATAGCATCCCTACGGCTCCTTTATACACCCTATTCAGGAATGAACGGTTCTCGGCTTTTAAGTATTCTTCATGCGAAACCAGCGGATAGTAGAGGTAGTTCCGGCCGGATTTTTCGAATCGAATCGCTTTTTTCTTGTGAAGCCTATTCAGGAAGGTTTTAATCGTCTGATCGGACCATTGCATTTGTTGGGATAATTTAACGATTATCTCGCTGGCGGACAAGGGCTCCTTGTGCCAGAGAAGCTTCATGACTTCGCTTTCAGCCTCGGTAATGTGCGGGGACTCGAGCATCCTATTCACCCTTCTCGACCTTCTGTTTACATTCGTAAACGATATTGCCAGATTACAGATGTAAACGTAACTTGTCAAGCATAAAATGTACTCTTGTAGTTACGAACCTATTCTTAGCCGATGCCCCCGTTAAGCTGAATCTTATCACAAATAACGGCAAGTTCCTGCGAAATTGAGGCGCTCGTTTTTGTTCAAACACCAATTATTCGTTTTACAGGAATTCTAACAGGACAAGATAGTGCAATAAAAAAAAGAATCGACAGCCAGGGCAGGTCTGCCGATTTCTCGTTTATAAAGGAAGGAAATAAGCTAAAAACGGTGCTGTGGAATTGAAGCCATTTACAAAGAGTGCTGAAGCAACCATTCATACAATTTCGGATTCTCATACGTTTCCGTCCAAGAGTCATGATCAGCATCCGGGTAAACGGTCAATTTCACATTGCCACCAATAGCTTGTAATGCTTCAACCATATTCTCCGATTCAGAAATAGGCACGACTTTATCTTGAGCACCGTGAAAGACCCACACCGGCGTTTTCTTTAATGCCTCGACTCGCTTTGGATTGCCTCCCCCGCAAATCGGAACGATAGCAGCGAATCTGTCAGGATGAATGGCTCCTAACTGCCATGCCCCATAGCCTCCCATGCTTAGCCCCGTCAAATAAACCCGGGTCGCATCGACATTGTGACTCATAACGATCTCATCAAGTAGGAGTATCAAGGCATCCATTTCGGCGCCCCAAAAAGAATCTTCCGGACACTGCGGAGACACAGCGATGAACGGGAAATCGGTTTGTTGTTGTACGATCTTGGGGATTCCGTGAATGGCTACTCGCTCCACGTTGTCACCGCGTTCGCCGGAACCATGTAGAAACAAAATCAGAGGCCACTTTTTAGTAGAATCTTTCTCATAGCCGTCAGGAATATGCAGCAAAAAGTTTAAAGATACCTTCTTCAGAATTTCTTTCTCCATCCGACGGGCAGTTTGCGTCATCTAACATTCTCCTTACCAAAAATTTCTTTATTTCCTTTATTGTAACACATTCAAGGGGGCTTGTTCTTGAAAAGCGAACTTGATTGGCAGAGGACCTTTATTAAAATAAACATTCCTGTTAAGGCTAAGAAATCACCTTTGTCAAAAAAGGAGCGCCTCGGTATGATGGGTTTGTCCAAGGGTAATTACCCAACACCATCAAGGAGGCGCTCTTATCATGAAGTTTAAACAATCAGAAGCACAAAATCAACGAGTCGAACGAATTACGCCCTCGCATTTAATTGTAGGGATCGACATGGCAAAAGAGACTCATGTGGCACAGGTTACAAATTATCGTGGGATTGTACTGACGAATCGGCATCTATCATTCAGCAACACCATAGAGGGGTTTGAAAAGCTGCAGCGGTGGATGGAAGGTATTCAGCAAAAGCACCGTTTAAGTCAGGTAATCATAGGCATGGAGCCGACAGGCCACTATTGGTGGAACCTAGCCAACTGGCTTACACATAAAGGGTTGCAAGTGGTCTTAGTTAATCCAGCAACAACAAAACGCAATAAAGAAAACCGTGACAACTGCCAATCGAAGAGTGACCCAAAAGATGCGCTTGTCATTGCAGATGTAGTAAGCCGAGGCTACTACTATGAACATACGAAAAAGACTCAAGTATTTCAACGCCTGCGAACACTGATGAGCGATCGAGAGTTTTGGGTTGCCAATAGCGTCCGGCTACAAAATCGCATTATTCGGTGGCTGGATATCCGGTTTCCTGAGTACAGTTCGGTTTTTAAGGATTGGACCGGCAAACGTTCAATGGCTACTTTGAAGGAATTCCCTGCACCTGTGGACCTTGCAAACTGGTCAGTACCAGAGATCATAGTGATCTGGAAAAAGCATATGCAAAGGGCAGGCGGTACTACAGGCACTCAAAAGGCGGCTGAGCTAATTGCGCAAGCTAAGCGGAGTGTGGGAGACGTTACAGCTTTAGCCGTAGCAAAGCTAGATTTGGCACGTTTAATCTCAGAGTATGAACGAATTACGGAGATGTTAGCAGACATCGAAAAGCAGCTTCACGTATTGTTAGGTGAGATACCCATGGCCATTCAGATGCGTTCCATAAAAGGCCTTGGATCCATCTTCGTTGCGGCTATCTTAGCAGGTGCAGGTGAATCTTAGGCAGTACGCACATGGGCGTCAGTTACTGCGCAAAGCCGGTCTGAATTTGGCTGAAAGCACATCGGGGAAGAGGAAAGGTCAGATCGTTGTCTCCAAACGAGGGGACTCCAGTTTAAGAAAATATCTGTATTTGGCGACAATCCAGCTCATTGGAATTAATCCGGTCTTTCAAGAATTACATCGACACAATGTTCAAGTAAAGCACATGAAAAAGCAACAGTCTGTCTTTAAACTCGTGGGTAAAGTAGCGCGAATTTTGATCGGTATGGTCCAGCGCGTAGAAACATTCTCTCCCGAAAAGGCCAGCCATCTCGTTTCACAAGCAGCATAGGGCATTGATCGATCACGTATATTGACTCATTCGCGGGATTTTGAAAAAGAAAGCACGGAGAACCGAGTTACTGCCCGAAAAGGGCTCAGACCCGTCCGCTAAACGCAATCGGTCTCCACACCTTGGATAAGTATGACGATGGAATGTGAGGGCCTAGACCCGTCGAGCCATGGGATGGTAAACACCAGGGCACTTGTGGAGTTTGCGTGCAGTAGAGTTAGGCAGAAAGGAATGGCTGAAGCAATTCCTTTGTTCCCGCATACCCAGTTACTGGGCTAACGGCATCCGCCCATAGCTTTCTCCACCTCCATATCTATTTCAAGGTGATGAAATCCTGCGAATGAGTGAGTATATGTGAGATAAACCCTTAAAACCGAGGGACGGGCAGTATAGCTCAATGGATTGTCGAAAAATATAGCGATTTGCTTCATAATATTTGGTATGTAGGTGATCGTGTTGGGTACCCCATTTCATTTCCTGCGTCCTTCTTACAAAGGAGATGAATTGCATTGAAGATCCAAACATATAATCGGCCTTGCATCGAACTGTTGCATGGTCATCCTGCTATTGAGACTTTCATAGCATTGCCAGACTGTTTCATGCTAAGTTCGTGAAACAAATCCCAGGCATCCTACTGTATAAGTTGACCATAAGGTACTCATTTTGAAGCAAAATCGTTTGTATGTGTCGCTTCGTGAGATTGCATTACTTATGCATGCCGGAGTGCGCTATGATTCGGCTACTCACACGGTTGCAGTCACCTATGGCGAGCACTCTGCCGCGTAGTAGCCCTTCGCTACGCTAACGAGCAGTGTAGTTCCAATATGTGGTATTATATGATGCAGGAATGGGGGGGATTTTGATGAGTAGAAAGATAGTATTCGTCCTATTTCTTATTTCATTTTTATTAACTGATCTTGTACTAAGAAACCAAGCATTGATATTTTCGATGCAGTAGGAAAAACTGAGGTTTCTTTTAAAAATCTTGATGGAATCGCTTCAACAGCATCTTCGTTTGACGGTAAAAAAGATGTTAAATTCAGACTTATGATTGAGGAGAATCTTACAGAAACTGAAGCAACTAAATTATTCAGACGCATAATGGATACTATTGCCGAGTTTTCGAATCGTCCAGATGTCTGGGATTATTACAATGGTTGGTTACTTTGATATCAATAATTATGATTATGGTGTTATTTATGAAGGAACAAAGCTGATTGGTGAAGATTTAAAGGTCCAGTCGAAATGAAATTCTATTCCACTAACGGGACACGATAGAACGAAAATAAGGGAAGGTGACTTGAAATGCAGCAAGCAATCGTTGTGAATTACACATCCGAAAAGAGAAACAACCTGGATGAATTAAATAAATTGCTTGAGAATGGGTGGAAAGTAATAAACCAAAGACCGATGGGTGGTCAATGTGGTGCCGCTGTTTATTCATTAGTCATTCTCGAGAAATAGCTAATGTTCATTGAGCTAACGGGACACGATTGTTGAATATTTCTCTTCCCGTGTTATACGATCCAGTCATTGTCGCTTTTGATACAAAATGGAGGGCGCGAACGGAAAGCGAACACTGGGCGCAACTTATCGTGCGGAGGAAGCGTATATTTGATTGGAAAAGGAAATTTCTGGGGGTGGATGAAGTCAAACGGCACCTTTTACTGGTATTGGTTATCGTTGCAGCTGCTGGCACAGCATTCCTTATTAATCATAGGAACACGGGCATTTCGGCGAACGAAGCGGAGCGAATTGCTCTTCATCAAGCCGCGCAGGACGGTTACGATAACGCGAAGCTTTGGACGCGTTTTCAAACAGAAACCAAGACGAAGTACTTCTACTCGGAGACCGATCGGAAAGATGTGCTTGTATGGGAGATCGAAGTTGACGCTGCCAATAACCCGCCGATCAAGAATGCGCCTGCCGTCATTTATTACATCAAGATGAATGACGGTTCGGTCGTGAATACAATCAAAGGCTTGACGCGAGTGGGCATGGATCTACATGTCAGCCATACGGAGGTTAGAGAAGGGAAGTATTATTTCAAACTAACTAATAACGGGAACATGGTATACACGATAGTATCGATCGAACCAGCCCTGAATTCGAACCTCCAAACCGAAGCGATCCGTAAGTTACTTCCAAAAATCAAATTTCAGAAGACGATTCCTCCGCACACCGAGCTCTCCGTCGATGAATCATTTGCATCTGATCCGCAATGGCCGACGAATAAACAAGATATCATCATTGGATTTATCATCCAGACCCAAGAAGAGTCCTTACCTTCACTGATCGTGGACGATCGATATCTGCCTGTAGCTGAGGTTCCGTGAAAGCCAGTCGGCCAGCAAAAGGGAAACACTTCTACACGAAGGCAGCCGGCCAGAAACGATCGGCTGCCTTCGCTCAACTAACGGGCAGGATTGTTGAAGAGGAAATTCATGGATATCCAACGAATATAGTAAGATAAGATTTAAGCTAAAAATGAATGGAGGACCAGGAAGTGAGATCTTTTAATTCTATTGTTGTATCTTTACTAATAATTTCTGCCGTTATAATGATTAATGGTTATGTGCAACTCAATAACTCCGTTGTGTGGGGAATGGATAAGGCAAATACCTATATGCGAGAACAAATGGGGGGGAGTATGGATACAAATCAATTCAATATAATGTTGCAAAATTTTATTGATCAATTGAAATGGAAAGGAAGTATCTTATTAAGCCTTAGTGGAATTTTATTTATCACTTGTATCTTTAGTTTATTATTTAAAAACAGTTCAAGATTAAACTAACGGGCACGATAGCTGAATGTACACGCAGGTAGCTCTAATCAGAAAGGGGCTGCTGGTTCGTGATCTTATGCGCAGGTTAGTTAAAACAAATTGCGAATATTTTAAGTACGTAGAATAAGAAGTTAGCAGACTAACTGTTTAAAGCTGACGTAAATACTAACGAAAGGACTAATAATGAAAAACTCAATAAATAAATACTTATACCGTACAGGTTTGGCTATTGCTGCTAGTTATGCTATCTACATACTTCTTACAGGTTTGCTTGAGAAACCTAAATATCTTCTGCTCGTCTATAACAGAACAATAAACTATGATGTTCCAATTGAAGGACTCGAAGATCCAAAACATAGGATAAATATAGTTACAAATGGGATGCCAGAGATTGAAGTAAGAGTAAATGTTTCTTCTGCACCTTTATATGTACTAATCAGAGAGAAAAAACACGATATCGAATTTGTAACAGACAAAATAGATAATTTAAATGACTTTCTTAAGTATGAAATCAGGTAATTTGAGGATCACTTCAAATAGGTTAGCAACATCATATCCCACTGCATTCATCGCGGCTCTCGTTAATTCATTACGCTCCCTCGAAATGATTCAGTTTCCTCACTCAGACTCATGAATTCGCAGGATTTCACCCTTTGATGATGATGGAAGAAGAAGATATGCTGGAGCTTGATACCTTGATGAAGTGAAAGGGCATGCGTAAATAAAGGTGAGGAAACCTTCACCCACATTGTTCCATTTACGCACGTCTCCACTTCGCCTTAGCGATTTTCGCTCCCATGTCTCAACGGGTCATAGCCCTTTCATTCCTTCGTCACATCTAACTAAGGGGTGGAGGTCGGTTTTTCTAACGGAACGGGTCCGAGCCCTTTTGCGTAACGTCTCCCGATACTCCGTGCTTCTTGTCATCCTGCGAATGCTTGAGCTGGTGAGGTACGAGTGGTCTTAAGCTGCCTGAAGGAACACTCGAGTTGAATCGTAAGCCTCGCTATTCTTAGCTAAGCCAACTAGCAAACGCGCTACTTTACTACATAACTTCATGATGGATTTCATTTTCTTCAGCTTCTTGATTTCCACATTGTAACGGTGCAAAGCCCGGATTTCCGGGTTTGTCATGACCATGCACATCGTCATGAGATAGAGGAAATGGCGCAGGCGTGGCCGCCCCCGTTTGCTAAGCACCATCTTTCCTCGCCACTTCCCAGAACTGGCCTCAGCAAGATTCAATCCAGCATGCCGCAACAGCGCATTTCCGTGCGAATAACCACTTAGATCACCGGCCTCACCAAGCACACCAGCTAGACTCGTTGCACTCACGCCCCGTATTTCAAGCAGCTTTTGTGCGTAAGGAATGCGCCCAAGAATAAGATGGAGCTCGCGTTCGATCTGTTCAAGTTGGCACTGGGCCAGGTCGTATTCTTCAAGCAAATGCCTCAGATGAAGCTTGTAAGCATGGAGTGCCTGGGTGGTTCCAACGCTAGATTTAGCAAGTAAAATGAGAAGTTCAGCACGTTTAACGCCAGCATGACGTTTCACGTATTGCTTCCAGCCGTCGAGGATTTGCTCGGTGTTTAACCGACTAATTTCTCCAGGCAAAGGGAAGAGTCTGAGCTGGTGCAGGTTAAGATTTTAAAGACCTGGCGCAGTTCGGGAAAGACAATGTCTACCCAACGATGAATCTGATTAACCGCGGCGTTGAGGCGCTTGGTAACCGTTTCTCGGTTTGCCATGAGAATTCGCAATTCTTCAAACGCTTCCGGATGAAAACGAACAGGAGAGTAATACCCGTTTTTAATCATATCTGCAATGACAATGGCGTCCTTACGATCGCTTTTAGAAGGTGTATTGTCCCGGTTTTCTTTATTCTTTTTGACTAAATGTGGATTAACCAAAACAGCTTCAATACCTTGTGTGGCCAGCCACCGTGCTAGGCTAAACCAGTAATGCCCGGTGGGTTCCATTCCAACGATGACATTGCTCAGTTTGTGAGTGTTGAGCAGATCTTGAATCCAACGTTCGAATAACTTGAACCCTTCACGATGGTTACCGAACTCGAGTGGAGTCCCCAAAGCAATGCCTCGAAAGCTAACGGCGCGGGCCACATGGACTTCTTGGGCGATATCTACGCCGATGACAAGGTGAGAAACGGTAATGTTTTCAATGCGTTGATTTTGCTTATCCTGTGCTTTAAAATTCATAGTAGAGCGACCTCCTGATGGGCTTTTTGAGGCTTTTGACCTCGTGCGTAACCCCATCGTACAGAGGCGCTCGTTTTTGTTCAAACGCCAAATTATTCGTTTTACAGGAATTCTAACGGGGAACGATAGCTCAATCATGACACGACGGCAACCGGCCTCATACGCTCGGTTGCCGTCGTTGCGCTAACGGAAAGGATAAATTAAAGTTGTTTCTCAATATTAAGCAAACAGAGATTTTGCTTAGTTGGTAGCTGATTTGCAGTACCTTCGTAATTGGCTGACCCTACGTTAACATTCGACTGCTATGCTGTGAGCGGGAGCGTCATGCTTATCCCGTTCTTTGACTTGCGTGGAATCGCAACAATTGCGGATTATCCAAGCCAGTGAATTTAAATCAATAGATATGACGATTAAGCACGGATACGCGCCAATTATCGGTAAAAGAAGGTGGCAGCTATCAAATCTTGGTTTTCGAGCCGAAGTCTACGCGTGGGGAAACGAACGGAACGCGGACGTCTCTTTCGAAAAAATCTGGCGATTGTGCTGTTCATCTCCAGCGTACCGATGGCGCTAATTGCCTTCAGCACGTATTTGATTAGTTCGAAGCAAATCGAGCGGGAAGTCGATTATACGCATCAGCTTCGACTGATTCAGACGGCGGATCAGCTGAAGGAACAATTCGGTCAGGTAGAAATCATCGTCAATCAATATGCGCAGCAGGATTTGTTTCAAAATCAGCTGAATCACGAATCATATCAGGATAATTTTCGCCTGGCGCAAAATATGTTCGAGTTGCTTACGCGCCTTAACTCTGCCGATCGGATGATCAAGCGGGTTCAATTGTATGACAAGCGTGATGATACGCTGATTTCACCCGATGAAGGTGCTAGGGCCATTGTGAACCGACAGGATCGGGATAAGTATGCCGCGCTGCTGGATTCCGGTGAAGGGTTCTACTGGAAGTTCGGCGTCACTTCGAACCCCGACGCCCCGCTGACGTCGATGACACTCATTCATAAGCTGCCGGTGATCGCCACGGATCCGTATGGCGCATTCATCATCGACCTGGATCCAGAAGAAATGAACAGCCTGCTTCGCGTCTTAAATCCCGAGAATTCAGGCGCGGCGTTTATTTTGGACGATCAGATGAATTGGATCGCAAACGGCGCGGCGTCGGCCAGTCCACTTGCCGCCGCATTGCGTGATGAGATGGCGAAGGGCAAGAACGCCGGAGCATCATCGTTCAGATTCGATTGGGACGGTCAGACGTATGCGGTCGGACAGTACGAGATGCCGAAGGTAGGCTTGAAATTCATAACGGCGACACCACTTAGTCTGCTGAGCCGGCCGACCATCCTTTTATCCCGGTTGATGATCGTGGCCAGCTTCGCCGGGCTGGTCATCGCCTTCCTGTTATCCTGGGTTGCGACCAACCAACTGTATCGTCCGATCAACAGGCTAGTGGGTTTATTTCGCAGCAAGCGGATCGGATCGGTATCGCATGACAGCAGGGATGAGCTCGCATTTATCGAGAAGCAGTGGCAGCATTTGACGTATGAGAGCCGGGAGTTTCAGGAGCGGTTCGAGAACAGCCTGCCGGCGCTTCGCAACGCGTTTCTTATTCAGTTCGTGGACGGTCAATATTATGCCATGTCGGAGCAGGAAATTCGGAAGCGGATGGAATCGTACGGCTGGAAGGTCGAAAGCAGAAGCTTCTCTTTCACCACCATCGAGCTGTTCGACCTTTCGGGGCAGGAAAACGGCTTCTCGGACGGGGATGATAAGCAGCCGATTACTTTTGCCGCGGCCAATATCGTCGAAGAGCTGCTGCGCAGCCGTGATCAGGACGTGAGCGTGGTTAACATCCAAGGCATGTCGCTGGGCATATTCCTAGCCTTCGAAGGGGTCGGGAACAAGGAGCAGCTGAAGGTGAAGCTGATACAGCTTTCCGAGGAGATCATCCATTACCTGTACACGATGCTGAAGGTGAACGTCACGATCGGCGTGGGGAAGTTGACCGATCAGCTGAAATCGATTCCGGATCTGTATGCGCAGGCGAGGAAGGTGCACCGCTTCCGCGACCTGGATGCTGTCAATCAAATAATCGATTTAGACGGCTGGACGGAAATCGATTATGACGGCTTTACCTATCCGATGACGGCCGAGAAGGAGGTTTTGCAGGCACTGCGCACAAGCGATACCGGGGATACGATGCGTCTGATCGAATCATTCATTGCGGAGCTTCACGCGAACTCCACCCAGGAATTCTACGTGCTACAGGGGATGCAACAATTGCTGGGCAGCATCCACTATACCCTGATTCAATCGGGCTGCAATCTTCATGAAATCTATGGTGTTGGCAATCTTTACGAAGAGCTTGCCGGGCTGCGCAATAGCAGTGATGTGCTGTCATGGTGCCGATCGAGGTTGATCGAACCGTATATGCGCTGGGTCGCGGAGACGCAGGGCATCAAGCTGAAGCAGCTGGTGGAGCAGGTCATCATGGTCATTCACCGCGAATATATGACGGATATCACGCTGGAGTCGTGCGCCGATCTTCAGGGCACGTACATGAAGAAGCTAAGCCTCGGCTTTAAGCAGGTTACGGGCATGAATTTCATTGATTATTTGACCAAGGTTCGTCTGGACAAGGCGAAGGAGCTCTTGCAGGAGACCGACAGCAAGATTCATGACATCGCCGAACAGGTAGGCTACCAGCCATCGTATTTTACGCGCATCTTCAAAAAATACGAAGGCAAGACACCTGGTCAGTATCGCGGGGCATTGGGACAATCGTAAGTGGAGCACAATAGTAGACTGCGGGTGACAGCCTGCGGTCTTTTGTTATTTGCTGGACCCCCAGCCGCGTCGCCGTCTGCGGAGGCGAATTGCCGCAACATTCCGGGATTTCCGGCGATGGGACAAATATTCTTTCGGGATTGTAAAGGTGGAAAACCGGGCAGAGCCGCATAAATAGTAGACTTTCTGGCAGCAAACGAACGAGAAAATATGTCTCCTTGCCGGAAAATTGGTTGCTGCCTACAATCAAACTCGTGAAAGGAGGAGAGGCGCAATCAATCATTCAAAAGCATTCCCGGGCGCAGCCGGGGCAGTCGAACAAAGCAGGACGAGGCGGAAAAAGGCTATCGGCCGGATCATGCGTGACAGGCAGCTGATCTTGCTCGCGCTGCCGGGCGCGGCGTTCATGATTCTATTCAAGTATGTACCATTGTGGGGCTTGATCATCGCCTTTATGGATTACTCGCCGTATAGGGGGCTGCTGCATAGTGATTGGGTAGGTCTGGCTCATTTTCGGCGCTTTTTCGAGAATTCGGATTTTATCCTGCTGTTCCGGAATACGCTGGGCATCAACCTGCTCAGCCTAATCTTCTTCTTCCCGCTGCCGATTATCTTGTCACTGCTGCTCAACGAAGTGCGTAATATGGCGTTCAAACGGTTCGTGCAGTCCATCGTGTACTTGCCTCATTTTTTATCATGGGTTATTATCGCCGGCCTGTGCTTCCTCCTGCTCGGCTCGGAGGGCGTGGTCAACAAGCTCATCGCCGCCGCGGGTATGCAGCAGGTCGACTTTCTCACGAATCCCAAGCTGTTCTGGATCTTGCTGACGGCTCAATCGATCTGGAAGGAAGCGGGCTGGGGCACGATCATCTTCCTCGCGGCGATCGCCGGGGTCGATTCGAGATTATACGAGGCGGCGAGAATTGATGGAGCCGGCCGGCTGCGGCAGGCATGGCACATTACGCTGCCGGCGATCCGGGGCGTGATCGTCGTGCTGTTCATCTTGCGGATGGGCCATATGATGGACGTCGGCTTCGAGCAGGTGTATCTCATGGCTAATGGTGCCGTCGCCGATGTGGCGGATGTTTTCGACACCTATGTCTATCGTTTGGGCATCCAGCAGAGTCAGTACAGCTTCACGTCGGCGGTCGGCTTGTTTAAGTCCGTGATCGGATTCATTCTGGTGCTCCTTGCCAACAGCTTGTCCAAACGTTTCGGGGAGGAGGGCGTGTATTAAGATGAAAGAGCGATGGGGGAGCCGAGCGTTCAATGCCGGCAATCTGATTGTGCTTGCCGTGCTGGCGGCGGTTACACTGTTCCCGATCTACTATGTCTTCGTCATCTCCTTCGTCACCCCGGAACAGTATTACCGCGGCGGCCTGATTTTGTTCCCGGAGAAGTGGACGCTCGAATCGTACCGGTATCTGCTTTCAACCGGCTCGTTCGTCCGTGCGTCGGGAGTCAGCGCGTT
Source organism: Paenibacillus sp. UNC496MF (assembly GCF_900113915.1). Lineage (NCBI taxonomy): Bacteria > Bacillati > Bacillota > Bacilli > Caryophanales > Paenibacillaceae > Paenibacillus > Paenibacillus sp. UNC496MF. The sequence goes on along the minus strand of NZ_FORE01000014.1, from coordinate 111,926 downwards.
TCTCGCGACTGCAGGAACGGCGTGCAGCCTCATTGTGACAGCTTCTTTCGCCTATGCGCTATCCCGCAAGCGGATGCCGTGTAGGAAAACGCTCCTGCTGCTGGTCCTGCTGACGACGCTGCTAAACCCGGGCATCATTCCGCACTATTTGCTCGTGCGAGATATCGGATTGATTAACAGCTTATGGTCGCTCATCGTTCCTTCGCTCACCAGCGGCTGGTACATCTTCTTAATGAAAGGATTTTTCGACAGCGTGCCAGCCAGCCTGGAGGAAGCGGCGAAAATCGACGGCAGCTCCGACATCGGCGTATGGGCAAAAATCATTCTTCCGCTCTCGATGCCTTCGATCGCGGCGGTCGGCTTGTTTTACGCGGTGGGCTATTGGAATACGTTCTTCAATGCGGTGCTGTATATTAACGACGCCGGTAAATATCCGCTACAGGTGCTGCTGCAGAACATGCTGATCGATTCATCCACTGCACTGGGAGGCGACGGGTCCGATCTGAGCCTGGAGAAGCGGATGCCTCCGGAAATGCTGAAGATGGCCGCCGTCATCGTGGCGACCGTACCGATTCTGTTCGTGTATCCGTTCCTGCAGAAGCATTTTACCAAAGGCGTCATGCTGGGCTCCGTGAAGGAGTAGCCGGCAGCCCTATTACTATAGATGAGTCGATAACAAGGAGGATGTTCATGAAATCGGTAGGACAGAAATGGCTGCTTCCGCTGCTTGCGTTCGTGCTTCTGGCGGCCGGCTGCGGCAAGGAAGCTGGAGATGATGCGGCTTCGAACAGTAATGCTTCAGGTACCACGGCTTTGGACAATGCAACCTCAGGTGCTACAGAGGACAAGGTCACGGAAATTACGGTCATGTCACCTTATTATCAACCGGAGCCTTTCGCCGACGACAACGTGATCAAGCGGGAATACGAGAAGCGCACGAACATGAAAATGGACGTCACCCTCATCTCCAGCAATAATTACGAGGAGAAAGCGAACGTTACGCTCGCATCTGGGGATATTCCGGATCTGATGGTGCTGACGGATCCCTTCACCCCGAACGTGCTTACTATGATGGAGCAGGGCGCCTTCTGGGATATTACGCCATACATTAAAGATTACCCGAATTTGGCGGCGTATCCGGCGGACATCTGGAACAATACGAAGGTTAAGGGCAAGAACTATATGATTCCGCGCGTGCGCGCGCTTGACGGTGACAGCTTCCCGATTATTCGCCAGGATTGGCTGGACAAGCTCGGACTGCCGGTTCCGCAGACGCTGGACGATTTGTATAACGTCATGGAAGCCTTTACCGAGAAGGACCCGGACGGCGACGGACAGAAGGATACGTACGGCTTTACGGGAAGCGTGGACTCGGATGCGATGGGCAACTTCGTCATCTTTCAAAACCTGTTCAATAACGCCAACGGCAAATGGAAACTCGATGGTGACAAGCTCGAAGATACCGATTTGCTGCCGGGCACACGCGACATGCTGGTTTACCTAAACAAGGCATTCACCGAAGGACTGATTCCGAAGGATTTTGCCCTCATGAAGACGTCGCAACACGAGGATCAGTTGAAATCGAACAGGGCGGGCATCTTCAACAATACGCTCAACAACATCAACAACATTGGGGTCGACCTGGTGAAGGTCGCACCTGACGCGCAGTTGATGTCGCCGCTCTATATGATCAGCCCGAACGGCGCGAAGATGTCGATCAAGGGTACGGGGATGGCCGGCGCGCTCGTCATTCCGAAGAAGACCGTGTCCGAACAGAAATTGAAGGCTATACTCGCCATGCTCGACTACGGCGGTTCTCCGGATGGCTTGATGCTGAAGAAGGGCTTGCTGGGCGTTCACATCAAGGAAGCGGAATGCGGATACGTGGATTTGCCGCAGAAGCAGCTCGACAACTTCGGCGACATCGGTCAAATCTTCAACGGGTATGACAAATATGGCCGCGTGCCTGCGGCGGGCGCGTTCGTGTCCTGCCAGCAGTATGCGGATATGCAGAAGCTGATCGATGACCGCGCGCAGTACAGCATCGGCAGCCCTGCGGTCGGCTTACAAAGCCCGACGTACAATGAAGTGGGACCGGAATATATGAAGAAGATTCAAGACTTGAAAATCCAGGTCATCATGGGCAAACAGCCGATCGAGTCATGGGACAAGTACGTGAGCGAATTGAAGGCGGATACCAAGTACCAGCAGATTAGCAAGGAAATCAACGAAGCGTATCAAGACCGTTTTGCCAAATAAGTCATTGCGAGGCCGTTTGCCGACTTTGAACGGCAGGCGGCAAGTGCGCCATAAGAGGGGGACTAAGCGGATGAACATGACGTTTCTGGGAACGGGCGCGGCTGAAGGGGTACCGTCTTACTTTTGCCGCTGCACGCTGTGCAGCCGGATCCGGGAGGCGGGCGGACGAAACATTCGCAGCCGAACTTCATTTCGCATTGACGCGCAACACCAGATCGATTTTAGCCCGGATATTTTCTATCAGATGATCAAGCTTGGATTGGACGTATACGACATGGAGCATTTGCTGATCACCCATACGCATAAGGATCATTTCGCCGTCGGTGAAATCATGTCCAAGCTGAACCGTATCGAGCACAACAATCGGCCGCTGCATGTCTATCTGAGCGAGCCGGCAGCCGAATGGAGCGCCAAGCTGCTCGCCGTATACGACCTTGACGCAACGCCCGGCCGGTCGAATTGGGATGGTAAGTTTATCATTCACCCGCTTCGATATTTCGAAAGCTATGATGTCGGAAGGTTGAAAGTAACCACCGTGCCCGGCAATCACTATGGCATGAGCCGGAGCGAGCTTGCGATTAATTATCTTATCGAACTGCCGGATGGCAGGAAGCTGCTGTATGCTTCGGACACCGGCTGGTACACGGAGGCCACATGGCGGTTCCTGGAGGGAAAGTCGGTGGATCTGCTCATTATGGAGTGCACGTTCGGCAATCGCGAAGGGTATCCGAAGTATGCGGATTCTCATCTGGATATCCCCAACTATGCATTGATGCCGGAGCGCATGAAAGAGATCGAATTCGTGCATGAACATACGCGCGTATGGGCGACACACATTAATACGGCTCATCATCTGCTGCACGACGAGATGCAGGCAGAATTCGACCGCTCCGGTCACCGGGTTGTCGTTGCGTACGACGGGCTGGCTATCGATGCAGACGGCATTTGAGCGGCCCTGTACTAATTTCGAGATAAAGGCGGTTACCATATTTGAATACTTTGGCAAATCAACAACGCGTTCTTCGGTTGGAAGGCGCCTATAACGTAAGGGATCTCGGCGGTTACGAAACGAAAGACGGCAGCATGACGCGTTGGGGGCTGCTCTACCGGGCGGACAACCTGCACGCGCTAAGTGAGGGAAGCCGGCAGGAACTTGTGAAGCGGGGGATTGCTACGGTTATCGACCTGAGATACAGCAGCGAGCTGGCCTTGCAGCGGGACGTATTCTCGGATTCAAGAGATGCGGCCTATCATAACGTCAGTCTCGTGCTTGCGAGTCAAGGCGATTATGTGCGCGGCTTGGGAGAGCAATATATCGATCTGCTTGAAGGGGCCAAGGAACCGATTCGACGCGTGTTCGAGCTGTTGGCGGGCTCCACCGAGAACGGTTCGGCGTTGTTTCACTGCAAAGTCGGCAAGGACCGTACGGGCATCATCGCGGCGCTGCTGCTGGAGTTGGCGGGCGTTCCGCACGCGACCATCGCGGAGGATTACGCGCTGACAGCCGGATGCCTCGCTCCCTTGATGGATGAGCTGCGCCAAGACCGTCCGCCGGCGGTGAGCCCGGAAGCGTACGAGGTTCATCTCGGGAGTCCGCCGGAAAATATGATCGTGTTGCTGAATCACTTAAAGTCGGCGTATGGAGATGCAGAGGGCTACTTGAGATCGAGCGGGATAGAGCCTGAACAGATTCAAGCGCTGAAGCAGCGGATGCTTGCAGACTAGATAGATGCGATTGAGGAAAGGGGAGAGATTGCGAATGGAAATGACAGTCATGACCTACAACTTGCGGACGAGCACGTCAAAGGACGGCGATAACGACTGGGTTTACCGTTCTGGTCAGGCGAATCGAATGATTCGGGATCATGAGCCGGTAATCGTCGGCACTCAGGAAATGCGCGCCCATATGCTGGAAGAGCTGCGGCTGGATGAGTTTGCCTGGGTCGGCGAGGGACGTCGGGGAGGCAGCGAGGACGAGCACTGTGCGATCTTTTATAAGAAGGCAGACGTAGCGATGCTTGAGCACGGCACCTTTTGGTTGTCGGAGCGTCCCGGAACGCCTAGTATGGGCTGGGATACTTCGCTGCCCCGCGTCTGCACATGGGCGCATATGCGGTATCTAAGGGACGACACCGAGTTCGTCGTGTTCAATACGCATCTGGATCATAAAGGCGCGCTCGCGAAGGAAATGGGGATCAAGTTGATTTGGAGCCGGATCCAAGAAATGCGCGAACGTAAGCATTTGCCCATCATCCTTATGGGAGATTTCAACTCCACCCCGGGGGAGATCGTGGTTCGCATCATGCGAGGAGAGGCGCCCGTCACGGACGACTTCGTGGATATGCGGGATACATACGCCGTGATTGACGGCCCTGTAGGCACGTCCGCTAATCCGAATTTCTCTGGGAATACGGAGGGCGAGACGATTGATTATATTTTCGTCACGCCAGACATTACTGTTCTCTCCGCCGAGATCGACCGGCGCCGCATCGACGGCAAGTTTCCTTCGGATCATTATCCGGTGGTGGCACGACTGCGGTTGAGTCCAGACATTATTAAGTAGTTAACCAACTAGCGCAGAAGAAAGCGGAGCAATTGTCCACGTCTCTTCTGTGCTTGTTGTTTCCATAGTACCAGTCGAGCCTGATGTGGAGCTTAGAAAGACATAGACTACTTCCTGACGATGATGAAGCAGCCTGCGAGGCTGCTTTTTTGTTTGAACTCGTTTACAACGTACTTCCGATGGATAAGATTGAATCGTTAGACATCGTACTCGACAGCTTCCCCGGTTAAAGGTGTCGGAGCCGATTTCGCTGACATCGCCTTCGGATCAATCGTCCCGAATCAATACGGAGAAGTTATTCATTCGTAGCGTGACCAAGACCGCGTCTGGTTACGATATCGTCATCGCACGGGCGCAGTTTACGCAACCGACACCGACCAGTTAATCGTACAAGCCGGCGGCAAGCGAGTGTCAATCGCTTCGATATCACAAGCGCGCATGGGATCTGGGGAATAATAATGTGTTCTGGGAGCAGACGTATTCCGTGCAAACAACGGATAAGCCGGAATTTCTTCTGTTAACTGGCTTCCACTATATGAAATCTTATCAGAAGACGTTAGCCATTCCGATCGACGCCAACAAATAGAACGTTAATAGGATGCAAGGCGCTAGGTGTACAGCAAAAGAAACGGTTGCCGGTTAATGACCGGCTGCCGTTTTTTTATTCTTATATGATTTTAATAAGCGGCTACCGGCCGGAGCTTATCATCACAAGCACGAATCGATCGAGGCCGACATCAAGCCTAACAGTGCATAGATGCTTGGCATGCAGACCTATATACACAGCAGCGATCTGAGGAAAGCGGCGAGCAGCCGATATGGCTTGGCGCCGACCGTAAACATAGACGAGCCCATCAATATTCTTTCATGACCGGTGTACAGATAAACGAGGGGAAACGACAACCCGTGCAGAATTGAGATGGTTTCATTACTTAACGGACAGACTAACGAAGAATACCCATCAAAATGGGAAAAAATAAACTCGAGGTGGAATTATGAAAAGAATACTGTCCGTGATGTTAGGTAGTATCCTACTAGTTGGTGCTTCAACAGTTCATGCTGATTCGGCACAGAAAAACACACCTTCGAAAGGTTACACTGAAAATACACCGACAAAAAATAGAGCTGAAGCTCGTATGGATGTTAAAGTTACGTATGTCTTAGATGGATACGGAACGAAAGATAAACCTTTCAGTGATGCGTCGTTTAAACCTATTCCTAATGCTCGCTTAATAATCATTGATTGCAATGGAAAAATTGTTGGAAACGGTATAACGGATAGTAAGGGGGAGTGGAGCATGAAAATTAATACTCCTATTGATCGACGATTTCCAACTAAGAATATGGGTATAGTGACTGTTATCGCCGTAGCGGATGGTTTTAACGAATTCATTAATTTTAATGTGCTCGTTAACGAAAATGGAGATGGAGCGGGTAAGGTAGGGATGGTTCTTAGACCGATTATACCCGACTCTCGAAACGAACCATTATTCAATGCCCAATTTCACCGTTTTACGGTATTTGATATGTTGGATTACTATGCAAAGAAAGTTGGACTTGTAAAACAGAAACAGATTCAAGGAGCAGTGGGCTTTGGTGAGGTTGATATGCCATGGAGTGCGACAATTAACTAAAGAAATTTGATACTATTTAGGAGCACATACTTTCACAATGTATTTCCAATGACAAAAACATGAGGTAATTCTAGTTGATTACATAAACTTGATTTCTGATGGAGTTGCACGCGGCTTTACCCGACATGGAATAGCTGGGATGTTCAAAGCCGGTTTCCATGGCAACTGCGGTAATGCTAATAACGGGGTCAAGCAGCAATTGCTCGGCCTATCGTTGCGCAGAAAAGTGATGTATTGCATATAGGAGGTTCGCATAAGGCTATTGAAGACAAAGCTTTTGGAGCTAAGTGAACATACACCAGGCTGGTAAATCTATTTGTCACTTATTTATATCTGACTGGACTGCTTCTTGAACGTAGCAGGGCCTGCTGCAGGAATTTCGATTATGACTCGCGTCCCTGCGGACGGCTGGCTTTTAATGGTGACGTCGTATTGATCGCCGTAAGCAAGCTTAATCCGTTTACGAGAATTTTCGATACCGAAGCCCTTATACAGCTGCTGAAGCTCAGAGGAGGCGCTGGAATTCAGCGTTCTTGCATCGAAGCCTAAACCGTTATCATCAATGATGAAGAAAATGCTGCTGCCTTCGAGATAGGCTGCAATCCGCAGAAGACCGCCAGTCTTCTTCGGGTTCAATCCGTGCAGGATGGCGTTCTCCACGAAAGGCTGCAAAATAAGCTTCATGCAGGCACAGTCAGCTACCTGTTCATCGATGTCCCATTCTACCTTATAATTGGCGTCATAGGTGAACTTCTGCACATTGACGTACTCCCTAATGAGCTGTAGTTCATCCCGAACCCGGATCGTTTCTTTTCCCTTATTCAAGCTCAGCCGGTAGAAGCGGACAAGCGAATCGATGACTCCGTCGAGATCTTTGTATTTCGGCGTGTTCACCGCCCATTTCATAGAGGACAGGGAGTTGTACAGGAAGTGGGGGTTAATCTGCGCCTGGAGAATTTCCATCTCCATCGCTTTCTTCGCAACTTCTGCTTCCAACTGTTTCTCTGTCAGCTTATTAATTCGAGAGATCATCGTGTTCAGCAGCTTGCCGATATCCGCTACTTCATCATGACCTGGCGTATTAAACGTAATATCTGTATTACCGGTATCACGGATATGCTTAATCTTATCCATCAGCTTGTCGAGACGCTTCGTAATGAGATTCGCCAGGAGGAACGAAATAATGGCGACCAGCACAATCGATAATACAATCGTCAGCCGAGTGATATTGCGAATGGAAGCAATTTGATCCGTAATATAGCTCTTCGGATATGAGATTAAAATCGTGGCATGATTAAGCGGTGTCTTTCCGTATACGAGAATATGATCCTTGTCCTTGATCGTGCCGAACCTGCTGCTGGTAGACAGAACGGTGTTGATGGAGCTGTCTGCAATCGATCCATGTCCAAAGCTCGTAAGCACTTGCCGACGCTCGTCGATGTAGATCCCAGCGCATTCCTCGGACAGCTTCAAATTTTTGAATACATCGTCCAGCATTTTGACTGGTATATACATATCGGCAATGCCCAGCAACGAACCGTTATAGCTATTAATGCTTCTTGAGAATGTAAGGATCTTTTCATATTGCTTGTCCGTGCTCCCGGCTTTATCGCGTAGGGTGTAATAACCGAGCTCGCTGTTTTGGTTGACTTTTATCATTGAAGAGGTAGGGAGCCAGGAGAACTGGATCTCATTGTTCAGCAGCTTTTTGTAATTAGGGTTGTCTGCAATTTCATCAATGCTGGCGATGTTTCGATTACCACTCAGCAGCGACTGGTTGGTCGTATAGATCATAATGTCGGCTGACGGCTGAATGAGCCGAAGATTATAGAAGGTTGGATCGATTACATCGATATAGGCCTCGTTTAGCCCTTGAATATCCTGACTGAAATCGGTCATAAGCGCGGTTCGAAGCTGCTTGTTATTAAAGAGGGCATCACTCTCCTTGCGGCTTAAATCCAGCTTATAATTAATATCCTCTGTCACCTGGTTCAGTTCCTTCTCTAGTGAAGATTCGGCCTCTTTAATCATAAAGCCTTCCGACTTTTGATAGGAATATTCGCCGACAACGACGATCGGAACAATAATAACCGCCATATAAACGAGAGATAGCTTATAGCGGAGCTTGAGATTAAACGTAAAATTGCGATGAACTTTCCGAAAGTTGATCATACGACGCCTCGGTCGCGATATTCGAGCGGTGTCATGCCGCATCTTTCCTTGAATACCGTGCTGAAATAGGAATTGTTTTTGTAACCGACCTTCTCAGAAATCTCGTATACCTTCAGTAGCGAGCCTCTTAGCAGCTTCTTGGCTTCCTCAATTCGGATGCCGGCGAGGTGCTCCATGAGCGTTTCACCGGTTTCTTTCCTAAAGATATAGTTCGTATAGCAAGGACTCAAGTACACCTTCGAGGCAATGCTCGGTACAGATAACTCTTCGAAATAATGCCCCTCCATAAAGGCCAGAATTGTATCGATCACTTTCTTGTTTTTCTTGTGATGTTTCGAATTCAAATGAAGGCTGACAGACTCAATCAGGGATTTCAGCCACTGCTGCAGTTCAGGGATCGTGTGCATCTGCGAGATCTTCTCGAAGACAATGAATTCATTATCAAAAATACTGCTTAAGCTTTCGTTCAGCTCGATAAGATGCATCTGGATATAAGAAATGACGCTGATACAAACGAACTGAATGTACTGGCGGTTCATCTCGTCTCTATCATGGTGAAACAGTTCGTCGACGAACTTGCTGATATCGGAGCGCTCGCCGGTTTTGAGTAGATATTTCAATTCGTTCTGTACGGCGACGGCGTTAAACGTGTTGAGTTCATTTGGACTGCTGTCACTGTAGATGTCGGTATAATTGATCGTCTGATTGGCACCAAGATAAGACTTGAATTTTAGCGCATCGCAAGCCTCCTGATAGCGGCGTCCGATTTGTAAGATGTCTGTAGTCGAACTGCTTACGCCGATGGCAAGTTCTAGTCCGAACTGACTGTAAATGCCGCTTTTCAGCTTGTCTGCCAACGCCTCTGTCGTGAAGTCCTTGGCGCTTTCCTCCGAATGATTCAGAATAATCGCGAATCTCGCTTTATCCATCGCGGTGATACAGAAGCTGCTGCCGAGACCCAATTCCATACAAATCTTCTCGATGCACTCGGCGACCTGCATGTGAAGCAGCTGCTTAGAAATTTCGGACGATTCGCCGAGCTTTCCGCCGGAGCTGTCAAGCTCTGTCATCATGACAATGAACTGACCCGGCATCAGGCGTGCGTCAAGGAACTTGTTCTTGTCCCAGACCTCGTGGCTCGATTCGAATTTGCCGATCAGAATATCCTTATAAAATTGCTCTCGCAAAATAGGGAGACTCTCCCTCAGCCGTCTTAGCAAGTCCTCTTCTTCCTTGCGTCGCTCTAACTCGCGGATATGGATGCCGGTCACTTTGCTTACCGTAGCCAGCAGCTCTCCGGAGATAACCGGCTTGAGTACATAGCCCATCGCATCAAGGTCAATTGCAGATTTCACAAAATTAAAGTTATCGAAACAGCTCATAAAGATAACTTTGATGTCGGGGAGGAAGGTACGTATCTCCTCGATCATTTTGAAGCCGTCGAATTGGGGCATGACGATATCCGTGATGATAATATCTGGAAGCAGCTGCCTTGCTTTCTCGATCCCTTCTCTGCCGTTCTCCGCTTCGCCGACAATGTGGATTCCGATGCTGCCCCAGTTGAAAATGTCCCGTATGCCTTCACGTTCTGCTGGCTTGTCGTCAACAATCAATAGTTTGAGCGCATAATGATCCATGACAGACTCCTTCATCACATAATCGAGATAAGTATGACATTACAATTATGAAGCACTCTCATATTAAGAAAGCGCTTTCCTTTTTTGCGAGTTTTCCCTTCACCAGCGTAAGATCAAATCTTTAATGTATTTTGACATAGGAATACAACGGTTTTCAAGTGTTTCTCTTGTTTTATGAAATAACAGAATATGGATGATTTTGGTCAATATTAGAATTCATCGATTTGTTATAGAATAAATTCGTCTACTTACAAATCTTACACATTAAGCTACAGTGATTCAGATGTAAACCAACATATTTCAATTTATGGTATATTGAATCGACGTCGTCAGCCCGCCATAATTAGACTCATCTCACAACAATCATCACGCAAATCCGTATTGGACGGTGAAGGGAATGGAACTGGCAACCAAGCCGGAAGTGAACGATCAGGTGCCGGGTGTGAAGCGAAGACAGCTTCTACGTACGATAAGGAGCCAGAAGTGGCTGTTATTGTTTGTCACGCCCGCGGTCGTGCTGACCTTCGTTTTTTCGTATTTGCCTATGTTTGGCAACATTATTGCGTTCCAGGATTATGACATTGTGAAAGGATTTTTTGGAAGCCCTTTCGTAGGCTTCAAGCACTTTAAGGAGCTTTTCCAGGACCCTCATTCGTTACTCGTTATTAAAAATACGGTCATCTTGAGTACATGTAACCTCATCTTTACTTTTCCGGCGCCGATCTTGCTTGCCTTACTCCTCAATGAGCTGCGCAGCATGGTCTTTAAACGGACGGTTCAGACCATTTCGTATTTGCCTCATTTTATCTCGTGGGTCATCATACTGGGCTTCTATAAGGAAATGACTTCGATTGATGGGGGCTTGTTCAATGAAATCAAGATGTATCTCTATGGGGGAGAGCCTGTCATGTTTCAGGCGAAGGCAGGATGGTTTCTGCCTGTAGTTGTCATCTCGAACATTTGGAAAGAGATCGGCTGGAATACGATTATCTTCCTGGCTGCACTTAGCGGCATCGACGAACAACTCTATGAAGCGGCAGCGATTGACGGGGCAGGCAAGCTGAAGCGGGTACTGCATATTACATTGCCAGGCATTCTGCCGACTATTATGATTTTGCTCATTCTAAGTTTGAGCCATATTTTCGGAACGAACTTCGATCAGGTGTACAACCTCATTAACGTCCATATCCAGGATAAAGTGGACGTGCTCGAAACTTACGTATTTACAGAGGGCATTGAGAAGGCCAGATTCCCGTTTGCGACAGCGGTCGGTCTGTTCCAGGGCGTCATCTCCTTCATTCTCCTCGTCGTATCCAACAAGCTTTCTAAGAAGTTTACAGAGATTTCGATCTGGTAAGGAGAAGGGAGGGACACCTGTGAATAATGCAATAAGCAGACCAATGTCTGAGAAAGTTTTTGATGCATTCAATGTCTGCGCCATGCTACTGCTCTGCTCTATCACGCTTTATCCATTTCTGAACGTGCTGGCAATAGCTCTTAATGAGGGGAATGATTCCGCGCTGGGTGGCATAACAATCTTTCCCCGCGACGTAACCTTCGAGAACTTCAAGACTGTATTCCAAAATAAAGATTTGCTTCAGGCTGGGGTAATCACGATAAGCAGGACGTTGTTCGGTACACTTCTGAGCCTATTAATCACTTCGCTGGCAGCCTATGCACTGTCGAAGAAGAAGCTGCTCGGAAGAAGCGCTATACTCGTTTTCATGACGATACCGATGTTTATCGGTGGAACGCTCGTATCCAACTTTATCATCATGCATGACCTTCATCTGCTCAATAGTTTCTTTGTCTATATCATCCCGGGGGCTTTCAGCTTCTTTAATATGATCATCATGCGAACGTACTTCTACACGATACCGGAGAGTCTGGAGGAATCCGCGAGGATCGACGGAGCTTCCGATGTGATGATCTTCTTCCGTATCATGCTCCCGCTGGCGATGCCGATGATTGCCGCGCTCGGTTTGTTTATCGGCGTTGGCCATTGGAATGATTTCTTTACAAACCTGCTGTACATCACGAATGCGAAATTGAATACGCTTCAATTCATTCTCATGCGAATTGTCAAGTCGCAGGACATGTCGAACTTCCTGGATGAATTGAAGAACTATAAGCCAGGTATGACGAACTTAAGGCAGGTTACGCCACAGTCGATTCGCAATGCGACGACGGTCGTTACGGTATTCCCGATTATCGTGATCTATCCATTTCTTCAGAAGTATTTTATTAAGGGCATGATGATTGGCGCAGTGAAGGAGTAGGCTCTGGGCAACAAGCAGTTTACCGGCATAGGTGGGGAAACTGACTGTATTGCATAAATAACAATAAGACTGGGGGAAATCGAAGTGAAGAGTTCTGCAAAAGTGGTTAGCTCGGGGGCGGCGCTTATTTTGGCGGTCTCGCTGCTATCCGGTTGCAGCGGCAACGGCAATGCCAATAGAGGCAATAATACGTCTGCAAACCAAGGAACGAATGCGAATGAAGCTGACACAACGAACAATAGTGCCTCCGCGACAGATGGCAAATATGTTCCTGAGAAGGATTTGAATCTGAAAGTCTGGTACACCTGGGCTGACACGGCACCGACAAAGGGCCCTTCGGAAGATGTCGTATCTCCTGAAATTAAGAAGATTACCAAAGTCAATTTCACTCAAAAAGATATTATTGTCAATAATGGCGTTACGGGCTTAGAGCGTCTCAATATGTACCTGGCAACAGACGATCTGCCGCATGTGATTTATGCACAGAGGAGCAGCTCCGAAGACATTATTAAGAAGCTCGTTGAGGCAGATAAAGTATGGAATTTGGATGATTACTTAGCGAAATACGCACCTAATGTATTGAAGCGGGTAACGAAGGATGCATGGGATTCGACGAAGATCGGCGGCAAAATCTACGGCATTCCAAGCGATGTTGCTGCGAATACGACCAATGCGCCAGAGCTTAAAGGAACGACGTTTGAGAAGAACTCATCCGGAAACGGTGCATGGCAACTGGTCGTACGTGACGATATTTTGAAAGCGTATGATCCAAGTGCTAAATCGGTCGCTGAGCTTGGCGATGCGCTGAAGAAGAACGGAAAACTCTCGTATGACGATATGAAGGTTAATATGAGGACACCGGATGATCTGATGGATTTCCTTCAGAAATCAAAGGACATGAACATGAAGACAGTAAACGGCAAAGATGTCGTGCCGCTCGATATGTGGACGCAGGGCTGGTGGATCGGTCCATGGTCGCAGGCGTGGGGGTTTGCGGGAGGATCCAGTGGTCCGGTGTGGGACGATGAGAAGAACACGGTTTACTGGGCTCCGGCTACAGAGGACTACAAGAATTACTTGAAATGGCTGCATACGGCATATCAGAATAAACTCATGGATCAAGAAACGTTCACAATGAGCGATGACCAGCGTACCAGTAAGCTGAATAACGGCCAATACGCCGTTACGCACTTTTGGCAGGATATCAATGCACTCAACGATACGCTGAAGAAGAACGGGGAGAAGTTCCAGTACCGCCTTATCCAGGCGCCTGCGAATACGATTGCCGATTCTCCGCAATATGACTTCCAAGATCCACGCGGCGGAAATTTTATTATGATCTCCAAGAGCGTACCCGAGGACGAACTAAAGCAGATCCTGAACTGGATCGACTTCCAATACTCGGAAGAAGGCGAGACTCTTATGTCTTGGGGGCCAGAAAGCGCAGGACTATGGGAAGTGAAGGACGGCAAGCGGAAGTTCAAGGATCCGGCGCTTGATCAAAACGCCCTGCTCGGCACACAGACGGATAAAGACTTAGCCTACTACGGTCTCAGCGGTGGAAACTTGAACCAAATTGATTTGGGCAGACTTATTTATACGCATGATACGATTCGCGGCTATAAGTCCATTTATGAAACTCCGAAAAATGTGGACAATCCGTACGGAGAAGAGTGGAACGTTCTTACACAAGCAACGGTTCGTCCGATCAAGATGGATTTGACCGGTATGTTCATTAACCAAGTACCGGAGTGGGGCAAGCTTACCGGTGAAGACGGCGTTATCGGCTGTATGAAAAATGAGTGGGCAAAAGCCATTGTTGCTGATAATGATGCCAATTTCGAGAAGTATTACGAAGCAGGCATGAAGCGTCTGAAGGATCTGGGACTCGATAAGGCGACTACCGACCTGACAAAGTTAATAACCGAATATCAAACAAGCGTAGGCAAATAAGTCGATTATAGGCATGATAGGGATGAATCCATTCACTCCTATTCTTATTGAAGGGATTAGCCACCTAATCCGTCAGTCGTACGGTTTTAAGAATCGCCGGTATATATCTCCTGCTTATAGTCTGATCTGGTACGCGGAACCTCGGGCCTGTTGAAATCCTCAAAGTCTGTTATTAATTCCATCAATTTCAATATTGCTACCGTTCCAGTAAATGGAACAAAGGTAGCCGGTCATTCCTAACCGGCTACCTTTTGTTAACGAAGAGAGGATGGTTGTATTAGCCACCAACCCGATTTCCACGCAAAGTGGAAGTCGGGTTTATTCGGTTCTAAGCGAGTTCATTAAAACAACATGGTCTGGTCGAGAACCGACAAGGCATGCCTTGACAACCGCTTAAGGATAGGATTGATGGTCCGTGTCGCGACGTCTGTACATGCTCATCAACTTGTCCACGGGAAGCTTATCGGGAAGCGGTGCAGCCTGATCCTGATACCAGTAGGCGGTTGATGAAAACCAGTAGGGCTTCAGGTGCTTCGACTCCCATGGATTCACAAACGAGATGCTGAGATTTTTTTCGAACGCGACGGCGTCACGCTCGTGGAACCGATACATGCTGATCATCGAACGCAGCGTATCTTTCAGCGGCACGCCGTGCAGTTCTGCGTAGAATTCACCATCCCTGAAATACCAGCCGCCATTGAAATAATCTTCTAATCCAGTGCCAACGATCGTTGGGTTGTCGCGGTCTTCCGTGTCAATGAACATATATTCTGGCGCTTCTAAGTAAGACAAGTAGTTTAGATCCTCTCCCTGCATGGACAGGCAGCATCCAATGTAATGGCCGCGTCCTTGAATATCTACCAGAGGAAGCGGGTCTGAACCTCCAAGGCGGTCCGTCCGGAAGAGGCAATGAAACCGCCCAGAATCTTTCGGTAGTTCCGCGTATTCCTCGTAGTTTGCGTTAAAGAAAACATCCAGCGGTATGCGCTCATGCAAGTTTTCAAGCTCAATGCGCACTTGATTATATGGCATTGGGAAGTAGGAATAGAAACCTCCGCTCGACATTCCGATATACCGTGAGACGAAGTGCCGGAATTCGCAATGGCCAATACCGAAGAAGTCCCCGATCGGACATTCAACGGACGGTTGAGACTCGCCGTCCCAATAAATACGGATGATGAGCTTCTTTAATGTGGATGTTTCATTCTCGGCCTGCGTATCCCAATGTCGCCAGAACCATCCGGGAAAGGTCAGCCACATCCGATTGATGATGCCTGGTTTGTCGCTCTTTACAATCGTGCGTGGAGGCTCGCCGGACATGATTCTCACCGTCTTGCTCTTGGTGGCAGGATCGAAGGTTGTGAACTGTCGGGTGTTTGCTTTTCTGATTTCATATAGAGGTGGGAACATGCTCATCTCTCCTTTGATGTTAGTGATAGGGTAACGCTTCCATGATCATTCGGAATAGGTGCAGATCGTCTTTATAATCCCAGTCGGAGCGATTTATACTTGCGACGACCGTCCTGCATAACGGCCTAGCCATACCCCTCGTGGTTGCGCTGCACCGCTCACTCAAGTCACGTAATTTGTTGCGGATCATTTTCGTCGCACCGGCGGTGCTCAGTTCGATGGTCGCCGGCTTCTGGTGGGGCTATATCATGTCAACGACGGACCAGGGTCTACTTAACCAACTGCTGGCGCTGTTCGGTTTTGGTCAGGTTAACTGGTTCGGCAATCCCAAGCTGGCGCTCTATCCCGCATCATTAAGAACGATTGCCGGATGCAAGCCTCTTCTCGTTCTCCCTAATTTCATCCATAAACTGCGGCCACCATTCCTTATGCTCCGACCATTCCGCCGCTTTACCTGAAGCTTGCCCCCAAGCTTTCATTGCCTGATCTGCTATCTCCGTCGTAGCCGTCAGGCTTCCGTAATCAGGGATGAGCCACTTGCGCCCGATTTGGGCATGCAGCACCTCGTCCGCCCAATCGTAATCTTGGATCAATAAGGAAATCGGGTTTCCGGTTTCTTTTGCAATCTCCCACTCTTTCTGCTTGCCGGTTTGTTTGGGCATGAGACTTTGTTCGATCCGCCAGAGTACCAGATGGGCCTCAGTAGGGGTAAGCTCTGTGTTTAAAATCATGGATGATCCTATAGGGATAGGGTATTTATAGAAAGGGACACCTCCGAAATAAAGGCCGATTTCTCCGAGCATCGCATGCCGCGTTTCATCCCATAGTTGACGGCTGAGATCCGTATAGTATTCCCATGGTTTACCTTCAATTTTATATAGAATAGGTCCCATCCACTCCGGTACGTCCATTTCCCGGAGCCGTTTATAGATGAGCGAATACGCGCGTTCTTCGGGAGAACAGCTCTCGTCCCAGAAATAAGAATCGATCTTCGCGGACGTATTGTACGGGTCGGTAAACCGCTCGTCTCTTCTCGGAACTGGGTCCATCTCGTATTTCTGCCCATCTGAGCGCAGGGTTCCCGTACAAGGCTCAGGCGTGACATCTCCAAAAATGCCGCCGGCAGCTTTTAGAAGAGTTTGCAGATGATTTTCCCAATGCGTCGCAAGCTTTTCTTTCTCAGGCAAATCGATTAGCGCTGTCAAAGCTTGCTCACCCCAAGCTGCCATCTCTTCTTGGTCTTGCAGTATGCCGCGAAGTAGTCGATAGGTGGGATGCTCGGCAATTCGGTTCATCTCATCGAGATAACGGTTTAGCGCCTTGATCATCTCCGTGCGGATGACGCGGTAAAACCCAACAAGCAACTCAATGGTATCATCGCCGCGAATCGCTTCATCAAGCCCAATGCGCAATTTATCATCCGGTACTTGATCGAGACCCAATGGAGGTTCGCGCATTTCGGAAACCCGTTTGCGTATCGCTGCGCTATGTTCAGCATCGAGCCACAGATGATAGCCGAACGCGCATTTCACTTCCCATTCAGGAACGCGGGCGAGATGCGCGGATAACATTTGGTTCAGTGATTTGGAAATATAATTAAACCGCTTCAATAATTCAACGCTTCGATCTACAGTAAACCCAGGTTTACATGCTTCATCGTACGTGCAAATTCCGGCAAGAGGGGGTATACCTTTATTGTCAATATCAACCCTATTCAAAGCACGCCACTCCCTTTGAATAATAGAATATGTCTATTATATAAAGCCAAAGGAATAAAAGATTGGTCTAAAAGAGTTTTGTTATTTGTCAAAATCAACTGCGTCCTACAAGGGGGGGAAGGAGCACTCCGATAGGAACGGATAAAGCATGTCCATCTGGGAACTAGGCGACGTCAGCATATCCGAAGGCTGTAAACAGCCACGTTCCAAGGCTGCGCAGCCGCAATCTGCGTGGCAAATTGCTATGAACGCGCCGAATGGTGGGGGCGGTGGAAAGGAAAGTGTTATAATGTGGATTTGGTAAGAATGTATGTTCGTTATAATGGAAGTATAACAATGATTTAATACATGTGAGTAAATGGCTCATCAGCTTTGCCAGCTGAATAAACAGACTCGAGGTTTAACACCCGCGCACTTTAACACCTCCTCAATATGTACCGGAAAATATTTGATTTTAATGAAGCGTAGCTGCAAGTGTCAAGCATAGAAAAAATAAATTATTATTCACGAACTCTAAAGATATCGAAAATTATCATCCTCGACATTATGTATTATGGCGTGTTATTTTTTCAAATAGTATTTTCTATAAGGCTCGGGAGGAGGAAGAATAAGGGTAAGAGAACAGAATTCCTTATATATCCGAACTAGGTGTCATCCAAGCTGGCGTTCTGGATAAAAGAAGGTTTTACAAAAGTTAAGAATTAAAAGGAGCAGAAGCGATGTTTGAAATAAAATCAAATCGTTTGCGTGTTGAGATTGCGCACCCGAATGAAGTTCCAAATAAAACTACGCGTTTCGACCGTGCGGGATTTATAACCGAAATCGTGCTTGATGGGGTGCATCGTTTCTGCGCCTCAGAGCCTAATAATCTCTCTCATCCGTCTTCAGGTGGACGCGGGCTTTGCAGCGAATATTTATTCGATGTCAGCGCAGAGGCGAAGATAGGCGAGCCTTTTCCCAAATTCGGCGTCGGTCTTTTGAAGAAGTTCGAAAACGCACCGTATAAGTTCTGGGAAAGATACGAAGCCGAGCAGTACCGCATTTGTGTTGAGGAAAGTAAGGGCAGCGCCAGATTCATAACGGAACCACGACTTTGTAATGGCTATGCAATCAGCCAAAAGAAAGATATATTGGTTAAGAATAACATGCTCATTATGCAAATCACGGTTAAGAACGAGGGAGAAAAGCCGCTGAACATCCGCGAATATTGCCATAATTTTCTCACAATAAACTCAATGGCCCTTGGGCCGGATTACAAGATACGAATGGATTCGATCAAAGATATGGGGAAAGAAGTGTTAAACGGGCATATAAAAGGTGATGGACATGGATTTACCTTTGCGCAATATTCACCTGCCTCTAAAAAGATAACGCTGGAAGAGATGCAAATTGGTAGCACCAAAATATTTGAATGGTCGATGATAAATGAAGCCTCCGGCGCCCGTGTAGACGTAAAAGACGCGATTGCTATCTGTGGCATGACGATGTGGTGTGCAGATCATATAGTAAGCGTAGAAACCTTTCATAAGCTGGAGCTTGCGCCGGGTCAAAGCAATACCTGGCAGCGCACCTGGATTTTTGACAACACATGAAGAGCAATTGCTCTTTATCGGTTTTCATGGGTCCAACTCTGTTGTTACTGGGATTTCTGAACTGTACCTCATCAAGTAGACAGTACAAAAATGAAAAGAACGCTTAAGCGGCCTTGGTCCTGAATTTCATGGGATTGAGGCCGTTTAATTTTGCTTGTAATCGCTCGTAATTATAAAAATGAATTTAATCATCATGTCCTTTCAATGTCCTTTTTTAGTGCTTCAAAGGAACTTGTAAAGCATCCTAACCAGTTTGTCGAGTCTACCGTATAGGGAGCATTTTTCATATTCAGCCCTACTTCTATTTTGAACTGTCAATGAGAGAAAAGAACCCTGTATGTTCAATGGTTTCCAGCATCTCTACAACACTCTTTTTGTCAAATTTCCTTAAAAGGTTTGAAATATGAGTCTTCAATGTCGTCATCTCAGTAAAACGGACTTCAGCTACTTCCTTATAGTTCATGCCGGATCGCAACAAGTGCAGTATTTCCATTTCTGACGGTGTGAGTTTTAGAATTACCCGAATAGTATATGCAAGATTCTCTTGGGTGTTTTTCAACTGGATGTATTCCTTCCTCAAATAATCCGCGGCTTCCGGGTGTATGATACAGCGGTTTTGCGCAGCCCGTATTATGGTGTCGGGTAAGTCGGGTTCAGAGACGCCTTTTATGAGGTAGTCGGACGCGCCGAATAGAAATGCGTTGGAGATGTAATAGTCGGAATTTTGAACAGTATAGATGATAATTTTGGTATTTGGCCGCAGCTTGATTATCTCGCGCATAGCATAAAGTCCCGCGAGTCTGGACTCTATTTCAATATCCATTACCGCAACGTCAGGGGCGTTATTGGCAGCGAAAGTCACCGCTTCATATCCGCTACCAACAGAACCAACTAAAACAATGGCCGGATTGTTAGCCATCGTGAGCGCTAGCTTATTCCGTGTTTGTTCTGAGCCATCCACAATTAGAACTTTTATAGAGTTAACAGCCGTTTTCATAACATCACCTTCCGGACGAATGCTCTGAGTAGCTCGCGTTTTTAAGACATGAATAAGATGATTCCCCTCCGTTCGCCTCCCAAAGCTTGAAACGTTTGGATATGACATTACATCGGTTTAAGGGAGCTTACACTATTTTTGAAAATGCTTTCAAAAAAGCTTGTGTGGGAGACGAACCTGCCTGAAAGGAAGGTCATATCTACCGCTGCGACATCACCCAAAGATTGTGTTGCTTGCCTTTTAACGGCGGGGAGTGCCATAGAGTTCGTAAGGTGAAAGTGGAATTAATGTATATGAAATTGATTCTATTCTATTTAATATTGATTCAAAAAGTCTAGTCTTATTCATAGATATAAGGAATTATAAAAATTCATACTTGACAAATGTGGAAATGATTAAATTCTATTTTTCAATGCGTTAATTTTGTCTTAATGCCACAAAAACATATTCAATATTATCAATTTAATAACATCAAGGTCAGCGAAAAACTTAATAGTTCTTAAAGATAAGGCTGTGATCGCAAGTTTCTTCATCCTTTACAATAAAATTGGTTGAAAATAGAATGAAATCATGAAAATCAACTAATCGAAAGGGCGATTCTTATGGAACTGGCAATGCAGCAATATCATGATTTGTTGCGGGAAATGTATAGATATTATCGCAGCCAGCCTTCATGTATGGAGGGGCTGCTTTCTAAAAGAAAAGAAATAGTTGGAGGCTTTGCACGTTATTATCATGAACAGAAACCGGATCGGATTTATCTGATAGGAAGCGGTTCCAGCCTGAATGCCTGCAAAGCGGCAAGTGAATATATGGAAACTATTCTGGGGTTGGAAATAACCTGCGCGCCACCGAGCAATCCGCCGGTCATCCGAGGTTCGCGCCCGCTTGTTCTGGCAGTCTCTCAGGGCGGTAAGTCGTCTAACACCGTGGCTTTCCTGGAAGAGCTACGAGGCCGAGTCCCAACGGTATCGTTTACAGCGGGCGTGAACAATCCCGTTGCACGTATGGCAGATTTTTCTGTAGACATCTCGGTGGGCGACGAAACTGTAGGCCCAAAAACCCGAGGCGTTACGGGAACTGTGCTTTGTCTATACCTTGCCACGCTCGAAGCCGCGCTGTTATGCGGGAATTTAAGCACGGCGGGGTATGGCAAAGAAATCGGACTGCTGGAAAAAACAATAGGATATGGCGAGCAAAACCTGGAGGCGTGCGAGAACTTTTACCGTGCTCATCTGGACGATTTAAAAACAGCTCGGCATTTCCTGTTTGTGGGTAAGGGACCAGCGGCAGCCGTGGGCGAGGAAGACGCGCTGAAAGTGTTGGAAACCCTTTGCTTACCCAGCGCCGGATATGAGTTTGAGGAATTTTTGCATGGTCCGCCTATTTGTATCAATGAAAAAACCGCCTTATTTCTCTTTAATTCCGGAGATAAAGACAGCGTCCGGATGAAAAAAATGGCGGACATCACCGGCAAGGCGAGCAAAAACAGTTACATTATTGATCGAACCGGTTCCATGCAGGGAGATCATGTACTTCGATTGAACGCAGGAGACAGTAAATTCATGTCGCCGTTTGTGGATATTTATTTTGGACAGCTTATATCGTCTTTGCTAACCCAGGAACTGGGGATCGTTCGCCACCCTGCCATACGTTCAATAACTTCTGATATGGACACTAAGACGTCGGATTCGGGGAAGTGATGGCTCTGTATGAAATATGTAATCGGCGTTGAAGACGGAATGACGAAATATGTCATTAAAGCGATGGATTTGGAAGGCAGGACGCTGGCGGAAAAATCGAGAGGCGCGATCAACCGCAAAATAGTCGGAGAGAAAAAAGCTGCACGCTTAGTATCCGAAGTGATCGAAGTCCTATTGAATGCTTTCGGCGCCAATATAGAAGACTGCAAATGCGTTGTCGTCGGCGCTGTGGGTATTGATTCGTCCGGAGACCTTTTAGTCGTAGAGAGTTTTTACGCAGCACTGGGCTTTCCTTGTCCCATCTTCTGTATGAATGACGGAAAGGTAGCGCTTTACGGGGCGACGGGAGGCGTTGGCGTCGTGGCAATTTCAAGCGCCGGCTCTATTGTGGTCGGTCGGAATGAAAAGGGAAAAATAACGCGCTCAGGAGGCTATCCTCTCACCATCATGGGCAACGAAGGCTCCGCTCAGTGGCTCGCCGTTATGGCCCTTAAGCATATGTCTAGGTGGGTTGATGAAAGCGTTCCCACGACGAAATTGGTGATGAATATGATCGAGCACTTCCACGGATTCGACTCTAACAAACTGATTAAGTGCGCGAACAGCCTCCGACGCAATCTGATTAAACCTGAAATGGCCTCTCTGGTATATAGCGCAGCAAACGATGGCGACGAGGCTGCCGTTGATATTTTGCGCAAAGGTGCCAGGGAACTCGTTAATGTGGCACGGGAGGTGGTTCAGAAGCTGGAATTTGAAAAAGAATCCGCTTTTTTGTGTGGAATGTGGGGTAGCGTATTTCATGACTCTGCAATCTTTGCGAATGAGTACAGGCGGCTCTTCTTGCGGGAATACCCGAATTCCAGCCTGGTATGTCCACAGGTTGACGGCGCGGACAGCGCTGCGCAGATGGCTTTGAATTATTTAGGCGGCGGAATACCGTTTATTACGGAGCTTGAGGAAAAATAACCAATAGGAGGAGGCCAGAGTATTGAGCGCCTCATTTACGGAAAGAACGCAAACACAAAAATTCAGAAACCTTTTAAGATTGACTTGGAAATACAGGATGGTTTACACCTTACTGGCTCCGGGCCTTATCTGGTATATCATTTTTGTTTACGGACCCATGGGCGGACTTACCTTAGCTTTTAAAAGCTATCGGGCGAGCGGCGGAATATGGGGTAGCCCGTGGGTTGGCATGGAGAACTTCAAATATATCTTTCTGGATCAGGCGTTTATGCGTTCGGTAATTCGCACCTTGGAAATCAACTTGGGAAGAATGGTCTTTCAGTTCCCGATGGCAATTGTGGTTGCCCTTCTCTTAAATGAAGTGATCTTCCTTAGGATGAAAAAAGGTTTACAGACGATACTCACGTTTCCGCATTTTTTATCATGGGTGGTACTATCAAGTGTCCTGATTACGGTGTTGTCGTA
The DNA here is from genome assembly GCF_900113915.1 of Paenibacillus sp. UNC496MF. NCBI lineage: Bacteria > Bacillati > Bacillota > Bacilli > Caryophanales > Paenibacillaceae > Paenibacillus > Paenibacillus sp. UNC496MF. The sequence continues at coordinate 88,578 of NZ_FORE01000014.1, read as the reverse complement.
CGACGGGTTTGTTAACGGCATTATTAGGGCGTTTGGTTTTAAATCGTTTAATTTTTTGGGGAACCAATCCATTTTTGTCCCTATGCTGTACAGTACTGAGATCTGGAAGAATTCAGGCTGGGGGGCAATCATCTATCTGGCGGCCATATCTGGCATTGATGCCGAGCAATACGAAGCCGCGGCTATTGATGGGGTAAACCGGTTTCAAAGAATATTTCACATTACGCTACCCAGTATTTTACCCACGATCATTGTTATGTTTATCCTCACCATGGGCGGTCTGATGTCCACCGGATTTGATCAGATCTTCAACCTGAGCAATGCGGCGGTACGCGACGTAGCTGAAACTTTGGATATGTATATTTATAAAATCTCATTCCAAAGCGCGCCGGATTTTTCGTATTCAACGGCGGTAAGCCTTTTCCGTTCCGTAATTAATATGGCCTTTTTATTGGTGGCGGACCGCATTGCAAAGCTGATGGGTAAAGACGGCTTGATGGGCTAGAAAGGAGGCGGGGGGCTTATGAAATCAACTAAAAGCTTGAAAAGAAAGACGATCGGCGATTATCTCATTCCTACTATTCTGATTATTTGGGGATTAATCGTTTTGTTTCCGTTTTTCAGCGTTATCGTAATTTCCTTTACATCCGAGAGCGAATACATTAAAACCCCTTTGCTTTTTTTCCCAAAGGAACCGACGCTGGCATCGTATAGACAGATATTTGAGGACGGGCGCATCGCGAGCGGTTATTTTACTACATTTAAGCTCCTGGCCATGTCATTGCCGCTCAGTTTATTTCTTACCACCAGTTTTGCTTACGGGATGAGCCGCAAAAATTTCCCTGGTCGCAAGTTTATCTTTTATTTTGTGTTGATCGCGATGATTTTTGACGGCGGAATAATCCCCTTGTATATGCTAATGAAGGATATACACCTGGTGCCCAATAATTTGTGGGCTGTTGTTCTGGCAAACACAGTAAGCACCTTTTACATGATTCTCATGCACAATTTCTTCAAAGCCCTGCCTGACTCGCTTATGGAATCAGCGAGGATAGACGGAGCGGGGGAATGGCGTATTCTTACAAGAATTGTTTTACCGCTATCCGCGCCCGTAATTGCCACGATAACCTTGTTCTACACAGTGGACCGCTGGAATGAATGGTTTAACCCGATGATTTTTCTTCAAAAAGGGTATCTTCATCCGCTGCAACTGGTGCTGCGAAGCATTGTAATCGATGCGCAAATAGACACGTTGAAAACCGGAGACACCATCGAACTGGCATCAAATTTTGCGATGGGCGTAAAAACGGCTGCTATCATATGTACCATGCTTCCAGTTATGCTGTTCTTCCCGTTTCTGCAAAAACACTTTGTGAAAGGTATTATGGTCGGCGCGGTAAAATAACAAAATTACGTCGATTTATAATATAAATGGTGTGAAAAAAGGGAGGATAATTTTAATGAACAAAACAAAAACGCTAGCGCCTCTGCTTGTGACGGTGATGCTGGCTGGTATTGTCTCAGCATGTTCGTCATCGAATGAGACCAAGGAGACCAATTCGATCAAATCCCCGGCCGCATCCGCACCGGCGTCGTCGGGAACCACGGGACAAGAACAAAATAAGTATGCCAAGCATATGACAATTTCGTATGCGGCCGGCAACAACAATCTTGACGTAAACAACGACGATTTTGCGAAAATCTGGAAGGATAAGTTTAACTTTGATTGGGAAATCAGGCCGGTAGCATCTAATAACAACAGTGAAACATTTCGCATTTGGATAAACTCCGGCGATATGGCCGATATGGGGAGCTGGAACTATAATCCTTCCGAGTATGCATCCTATGTAAAGCAGGGACTTCTTAAGGAATTGCCTAAAGGCTGGCGTGAGAAGTGGCCGAATATTGCCGCTACCCAAGATAGGACAGGCATTGCCAAATATGTGTCGGATCAAGTGGGAAGTGACAATATTCTGTTTAAGCCTATCATGGGTGACAACTATCCGGTTGACAAACTGATCAATCACGATGGCATTTGGTTCCGTGCGGATTGGGTCCGTGCCGTTGGCGCCGAAATAAAGGATCATTACACGGTTCCTGAAATCATGGATATCGCGCGGAAGATCAAGGAACAGGATCCCGGCAAAGTTGGCGATAAGCTGATTCCTATTGACGTTCCCACAGTCGGGCTTTGGGTGATGTTTATATGGCCCAACGCTACGCATTACCAGGAGGTCTCTCAGTTCTACCAGGACGCTGACGGCGTGTTTCATTGGGGCCTCGCCGATCCGGATATTCTGGAGGGGTTGAAGGAGTGGCGGCAGGCTTATGACGAGGGGCTGTTGAACCCTGAGTTCTACAATCTGCCAGACGGAAAGCAAACAGAAGCGCAAATGTATACCGCCGGCATTTCTGGGATGAATCAAGCCGCGGGTATGGCCTCCGTGGGCACCCGGCAGGCCAGCTTTATGAGCTCGGATTTAGGGGTTGATCCTAACCAGGCGTTGAGCTATGCGTTTTTAACGGATAATGATGGCACTTATCGGGCTAATGAAATCCCCAACTTCGCCGGTACTCTTATATTCAATCCGAAGCTGGACGATGCCAAGTTTGAACGCATACTCGACATTCTCGACGAGTCCGTCTCTAAAGAAGGGCAGGACTTAATTAACTTGGGTATTGAGGGAAAAGACTGGAAGAAAAATGCCGACGGCACGGTTGTTAACTTGAACGGGAACCTCCAAGTTTCCGAGAAATACAAGAGTATCCCCGACTTATGGCCTTCCCTGCTCCAACTGCGCGACAATTATCAGTTGGTTAATCCAACATTGCCGCAGATTTGGCGTGATAAGGCCCGCAATCAGTATGTGGAGAAAACCAAGCTCACTGATCCCAATAATCCCAAGATTTTTGCGAAACTTGACCCGGAAGTATACTTCTATACTTCACCCGCGCGTACCCGCGCTGTCATGGACATTCCTGCAGAATTAGCTGGAATTGTTTTGAAGGGACCGGATGTAGAGGCCAACTGGAACGCTTGGGTCAAAGCAAAGATGCCACTGATTCAGCCTGTTCTAGATGAGCTTACCGCGCTGAAGAAAAAATAGGCTGTTGGATTGATCCGGTAAAAAATTAAAAGACAAGAAGTCCCCAGTTGCAGGATAACAAATCTGCAACTGGGGTTATTATTGGCATGAAAATTGTTGCTATGAATGGAGGAACGGCCAACTACCCCGAAGGGATGATGTGGAATGAGCGGAAGAAAGAAGTTATTCATTGATGGCGAGTGGGTTGAAGCTCACAACTACGAGAATCTGAAATCACCCTACTCAGAGGAGACGATCGCTGAAATTCCTCAAGCTACAATACAGGAGACCGAAACTGCTATCGCCGCCGCTGATCGTGCCGCTAAGGTCATGGCTGCGATGCCAAGCCATCAGAGAGCTGGAATTTTGGATAAAGTCACATCGCTCCTGACTGAGCGAGCCGAGGAGGCGGCCAGGCTGATCGCCGCGGAAGCCGCCAAGCCGATTGCCATGGCCCGCGCGGAAGTGCAGCGTTCGATCACGACCTATAAGTTTTCCTCGGAGGAAGCTAGGCGCATTCACGGTGAGCAAATTGCGATTGACGCCGCGCCTGGCGGGGAGAACCGGACAGCCTACACCGTCAGGGAGCCGCTGGGAGCCGTCGGCGCCATTACGCCATTCAACTTTCCGATGAATCTTGTCGCCCATAAGGTCGGGCCTGCGATTGCAGCCGGGAACTCGGTCGTTTTGAAACCCGCTTCGCAAACCCCGCTAAGTTCGTTTTTCGTGGCGGAATTGTTTGCTGAAGCCGGTCTTCCCGCCGGCGCATTAAATGTTGTGACGGGAAGTGGAAGGACAGTTGGGGACAAGATCGTGACGGACCCGCGTATCAAAGCCGTGACGTTTACGGGAAGTCCGGAAGTCGGAATGGAAATTCGCAGTCGAGCGGGGTTAAAACGGGCGACCTTGGAACTCGGTTCGAATTCGGCGTTGATCGTCGATCGGGACGTTGACATTGACGAAATAATTGCCCGTTGCGTTATGAGCTCGTTCAGTTTCCAGGGTCAGGTGTGCATTTCACTACAGCGGATTTACGTTCATGAAGCGATTTACGACACGTTTGTCAGCAAGTTCGTAGAGGGGACACACAAGTTGACCATCGGAGACCCGCTGGACGAAAAGACCGATCTTTCCGCCTTGATCAGTCGGAAAGACGTCGAGCGAACGTTGAGCTGGATTGAGGAAGCCAAACAGAACGGTGCGGTGATCGCCACTGGGGGAACCGCGGAACGCAATATTGTTCTGCCTACGGTGTTGCTCGGAGTCAATCCGGAGACGAGAATTTCCTGCCAGGAAGCTTTTGCGCCGGTGGTGCTAATCAATAAGGTGAAATCCGTTGAGGAGGCCGTGAATTACGTCAACGACTCGCGCTTCGGACTGCAAGCCGGCATTTATACCTCGAATATGCATAATGCTTTCAGCGCGGCAAAAACACTGCATGTCGGAGGTGTGATGCTCAACGATACGCCTTCTTTTCGGGTGGACCAAATGCCTTACGGCGGCGTGAAAGACAGCGGCATGGGCCGCGAGGGAGTCAAATATGCCACCCAGGAAATGACGGAAATGAAGTTGATCGTGATTAACCATAATGTAACGCACGCCCGTCAATGAATGGAGGGCTAACAACGTGAAAGTATTAGAAATCGCCGTCCTACCGGGCGACGGCATCGGCAAGGAAGTGATGCCGGAAGCGCTCGAAGTGCTGCGCTGCATCGCACAGATTCACGGCGGTCTTCGTTTCGGTTTTGTCGAGTTTCCTTGGAACTGCGAATTCTACTGCGAGACGGGCAAAATGATGCCGGATGACGGGTTGGACATACTTGCGGGCTTCAACGGCGTTTTTCTCGGTGCCGTAGGTGATCCGCGGCTCGTGCCGGATCACATCTCGCTCTGGGGATTGCTGCTGAAAATCCGCAAAGGCTTCCGCCAGACGATCAATCTCCGCCCGGCCAAGCAATTAAAAGGCGTCGCATCACCGCTGGTGAATCCCAAAAACTTCGACCTTATTGTCGTTCGGGAGAACAGCGAAGGAGAATACAGCGAGATTGGCGGGAGAATGCATCAAGGCGAGGATGAAATCGCGATCCAGAACGCGGTATTTACGCGCAAAGGGTCCGAAGCGGCGATGCGTTTTGCCTTTGAGCTAGCACAGAAAAGAAGAGGACATGTGACGAGCGCGACCAAGTCGAACGGGATTTATCATACGATGCCGTTCTGGGATCAGATTTTCAAGGAAGTGCAGACCGACTATCCCGAAGTGAAAACCAGCTCGTATCATATCGATGCGCTTGCCGCGTTTTTTGTCAGCCGTCCGCAGCTGTTCGATGTGGTGGTGGCCAGCAACTTGTTCGGCGATATTTTGACCGATCTTGGAGGAGCCATTATGGGAAGCATCGGAATTGCCCCTTCCATCAATCTCAATTTGGATGGCAAATATCCATCCATGTTCGAGCCGGTACACGGTTCCGCGCCTGATATATACGGCAAAGGCATCGCAAATCCCGTCGGCCAGATTTGGACGGCGAAGATGATGCTCGATTATTTTGGCGAAGAGGAACTCGGAACCGCGCTTCTTCAGGTCATTGAAGATGTCATGGAAAGCGGGATTCGTACGGCGGATGTCGGCGGAACGGCATCGACGCAAGAAGTCGGGGACGCGATTCGGGAAAAGCTGCATCATTTGAATTAAAGAGAGTCGTAACGGCTAAATTGTACCTTTTCATTACAAATTCGATGCGAGGCGAAAATAATGGCTGATTATCAACGATTGAGGGAATTGGACCGTAAGCATATTTTGCATCCGACCAGCCCGATTAAGGATCATTACGAACAGGGACCGTCTGTCATCATGCAGCGAGGCGAAGGCATTTATGTGTACGATACCGAAGGAAAACAGTATCTCGACGGGTTATCCTCCCTCTGGAACGTCAATGTGGGCCACGGGAGGCAGGAACTGGCTCAAGCGGCTATGGAGCAAATGAGCAAGTTAGCCTACAGCCACTCCTTCAACCGGTTTTCTCATGAGCCCGCCATCCTACTGGCCGAGAAAGTGGCGTCTCTTGCGCCCGCCGACTTGAACGTCTGCCAATTCACATCGGGCGGCTCGGAATCGAACGATACTGTATTTAAATTGGTTCGCCATTATTTCAAATTGAAGGGCGAGACGAACCGCTATAAAATCATCGCCCGCTATCGCGCTTACCATGGCGTGACGCTGGGCGCGACGAGCGCCACCGGCATCCCGGTATTCCGCCAGACGGGCGGACCGCTCGCCGATGGATTCGTGCAAGCGGGCGCCCCATACAGCTATCGCTGCGGAAAGTGCGAATCTTGCGCCGAAGGCGGCGCAGCCTGCGCGGTGCAAAGTATGGAGGAGGCGATTCTCCGGGAAGGTCCTGACACAGTGGCGGCGGTTATTGTCGAACCGATTCAGGGAGCAGGCGGGGTCATCGTTCCGCCGCCCGGCTACATGAAAGAAATCCGCCGTCTTTGCGACAAGTACGGCATACTGATGATCGCCGACGAGGTCATTACCGGCTTCGGACGAACGGGGAAATGGTTCGGCATGGAGCACGAGGGTGTGGTTGCCGACCTGATGACGTTCGCGAAAGGGATTACGAGCGGGTACGTACCGCTTGGCGGCGTGATGTTGAACGACCGCTTGCATAGGGAACTTGCGGAGCTGTCCACCGCGGTATTGCCTCATGGATATACCTACAGCGGACATCCGACCGCTTGCGCAGTGGCGCTTAAAAATCTGGAGATCATCGAACGGGAAAATCTGGTCGCGAATGCTGCCGCCATGGGCCAAGTTCTTGGCGCGGGACTCGAGCAACTGAAGCGGGATTCGGATATTGTAGGCAACGTCACGTACCGGGGGCTGCTCGCTTCGGTTGAGCTCGTCGAAGACAAGGCGGATAAACGGGCGTTTCCGGCAGCTAAAAAGGCTGCGCAGCTCGTATTCGACAAGGCGAAGGAAAGAGGTCTGATCACGCGCGCGATCACGATTGATAATACGGATATTATAGCCCTATGTCCTCCTTTGACCATTCAGAAGGATCAGGTGGAGTCGCTCATAGACATCCTGGCGACATCGATTGCAGATGCACGGAAGGAACTGTTAGGTTGATAACCGAAATCCCATGCGCATGATTCGTACGAAATCCATTCCATGCGCGCCGTGGAATGGACGGGCTTGGCTTTCAGCTTCTCTTCCTGTTCACCGACCAGGAGTCTGTAGTATTTGGAAGAAACAAGGAGGGAGAACGGTTTGAGAGAAACCTTAAGCGTGCTGGGGGCAGGGCTGATGGGCCATTCCATCGCGCTGACGGCAGCATGGGCCGGTCTTTCGGTCGTTTTGCAGGGGAACAGTGAAGCCAGTCTGGCGCGCGCCGACAAAGGAATTTGCGATAAGCTGGCGCTGCTGGCCGACAACGGTCTGATCAAACAGGAGGACATTGCGACGATGCGCAGGCGCATCCGCACAACGGTTTCGGTGCCGGACGCTGTAGCGAACGCCAGCTTCGTTATCGAGTCGATTCCCGAGCAGATGGAGCTGAAGCGGCAACTTTACGAGCAGCTGGATGCATGGTGCGATGAAAACGTGGTATTGGCGAGCAATACGTCCGGGCTGAGCCCGACGGCGATTGCCGAGCGGATGAAGCGCCCGGAGCGGATGGTCGTCACACACTTTTGGAATCCTGCACATTTGCTGCCGCTCGTCGAGGTTGTACGCGGGAAGAAAACCGATGACAAGACGGCGGATCGGGCGATGCAGCTGCTAAGGGCTATGGACAAAAAACCGATTCTCGTGAAAAAAGATGTGTTCGGATCGGTTGGTAACCGGCTTCAGTATGCGCTGTTCCGGGAGGCGCAGTATATTTTGGAGCGGGGGATCGCCAGCATGGAGGATATTGACGCCGCCGTGACGTACAGCCTCGGGCGCCGGCTCCCCATAACCGGTCCGTTCATGACGGCCGACATGGGCGGTCTTGAAGTGTTTGACGCCATTTCCAACTATTTGTTCGCCGATTTGAGCAAGGCCGATCAATCGCTCGACGCTATGCGCGCGCTGGTTGACTGCGGCAAGTACGGGCTAAAAACAGGTGCCGGCTTTTACGAGTGGGACGAAGCGTTTTCCGCACAAATGACCAAGGCTCGGGAGCAGGAGCTCATTCGATATTTGAAGCGCGATATGGGGATGGAACAGCCTGAATTTTGAATACATCATTCTAACCAGTGGGACCGGATTAACGCCGTTGTTGTGCAACCATATCGCAATGATCCGATTTAGCCGAATCAATGGGCCGTTTTTCTCGCGACCTGCCCGATCGATCGCCTTTCTGAAATGTACGATCGGATTATACCAAAATAAGAAGGAGGTTTTTCCATGTATCAACCGCTACTCGATCAGCTCAAGGAGAGCCGGTACATCCGCAGATCCATGAAAGTGGACGAATCGGATTCCGCTTATGAACGCTGGCGAAAGAAGCCCATTTTGAAGTCCCGTGAGCTTCAACTGTGCGAAAATTTTGACACCCTGATCCAAAAGGGCCCAGGTACCATACACAGGGATTTTACAAACACCATATCCGGCAAGGGAAGCATCCGGCTGGACACACCCACATCAACCGCCGTCAAAAGACCAAACAACCGCAGATATGACGAGCCTGGCATATTTTTTCCGATGCAGCACGAAAACCTCTATGAGTACAACCGCATCTCACTATGGGCTTATGTGGACTCTCCCGGTTTTTCCAGCCAATTTGTCGTGCTGGCCGTGCACAATGAGGGTGAGCACATTATGCCCGTGCCCGGCCGTTTCGAGGGCATGCATCACGCTGACATGAAGCCTGGACAGTGGACACAGATTATCTGGGAGCTTCCCGATATCTACCGCGACAATGTCATCGGCATCTCGGTATTCACGTTCATGCTCGGCTCTCCCATGAATGCCTCGGATAGCATGACCCTTTATATGGACGATTTACGGATTGAAACGGTTGAGCCCGAAAAGAGCCGTGGCTGGGACCTCCCAGAACGTTCCATAGCATACTGCCACAGCGGCTATCTGAGCGATGCGCGCAAACAGGCGCTGGTCCAGAGTTCCGATGCGGAAACCTTTTCGCTGGCCGATGATAAGGGTAACACCGTGTATACCGGCAAGGTAACGACTTGCGAAAACGGCTTTAGCCTCTTGGATTTCTCCGGTTTTAACACACCCGGCTTCTATACTATTATTGCAGGAGATTGCACGTCCAAAGCCTTTCCCATCGGTTCGGACGCCTTTCTCGCCGCCGCCTGGAAGAGCCTGAGCTTCTTCTTCACCGAGCGCTGTGGTTTCGAAGTACCGGAGCTTCACATCGAATGCCACCTCGATACCTTCTGCAAACACCCTGACGGGCACACTATACCTATACATGGCGGCTGGCATGATGCTGCGGATTTATCGCAGGCTATAGATAAAACCGCAGATGTCATTGTCGCCATGTTGGACCTCGGCGACGCGACCCGTGAAACGCAGCCGGATCTTTCCGATCGCGTACTAGAGGAAGCCCGTTGGGGACTGAACTGGGCGATGCGCACCCGGTTTGGCGACGGCTACCGCCATACCAGCCTCACAAAGGGCATCTGGACCAAGAATTACCGCGGCGATAAGGACGACATGACGGGGGAGGCAAAGAATACCGCCATTCATAACTACACCGCCGCTTATACCTGCGCCTACGGCGCGCCGTTTTACAAATGGGACCGGAATTACTATGACTGGTGTGTCAAGTGCGCCAGTGAAGACTTTTTCTTTGCGGAAGAAACGATTGTAGCTTCGAACGATAACAGCTTGATGTCTGAGCGTATCGCAGTGGCCACTTCCGCCGCTGCCATGCTTTACCGAGTGACCGGCGAGACACGCTTTCTTGACGCGGCGGCGAACCGTGCTCGGCAGCTGGCCCAATGTCAACAGTTGGAACGCAGGACGGACTATTCCATTCCGCTACACGGCTACTTCTACGAAGATCGCGATAAAACAAGGCCTATCAGCTTTTATCACCGCAGTTATGAGCATTTCTTCATGAAGGGCTTCACACTGCTGCTCGAAGACGCGCCGGATCATCCGGATTCGAGATTGTGGAGACAGTGCGTGGATGCTTACACCGACTACATCAAGGAAACCGCACACGTCATGGAGCCCTACGGCATATTGCCGGCAGGCGTTTACGAAGTCGGCAACACCGATTATTCCAAGATGTCGCACGAGGGGGCGAAGGACATTGGCAGTCCGACGATCGAAGAATATAATGCGCAGGTGAAAAACGGGATCAAGCTGAACGATAATACCTATCTGCGCAGATTTCCGGTATCCTACCAGTTCCGTGGCTTTCATGCGACCTTGCTGAGCAAGGCCAAAAATGTTTTTACCCTGGCAAGGTTCCTTGGCGACCGCGAGCTTTATGACATAGCGGCCAGGCAACTGGAATATGTTTTGGGCTTCAACCCTTTCGCCATGAGCACCATGTATGGAGAAGGCTATGATTATCCTCTGCTCTACGGTGGCTTTGCAGGCCAACCTGTCGGCGCGGTGCCTGTCGGCTTCGAGACTTTCGAAAATGAAGACGAGCCCTATATGCCTATGCAAAACAACTGCACCTATAAGGAAGTATGGGTGTGCAGCACTGCGCGCGTGATGTGGAGTATTGCAGAGGTTTACAAGGGGATCTGATTCCTCATTTCCGCCATAAATGCAAGCCGAAACAGCCCCTGCCATTTAGAGGCAGGGGCTGTTTCGGCTTTTGTTACACGCGATATCCGGTTTCAGTGTCAACACGGTTAAGCAGGGGTTCGTCCGCTTGCAGACGGCGCAGATTTTCGCACCAGATCTCGATAATGGAAGGATAGATCTCTCCGAATTGGTCACCGCCGGCGCAATGGGGCGTAATCATTGCCGTTTTGATATTCCACAGGCGATGGCTTTCAGGAAGAGGCTCCGGATCCATCACGTCGAGGCCAGCGCCCGCCAGCGCGCCACATTCCAACGCGTCGCAGAGCGCCTCGGTGTCGACGGCGGAACCTCGTCCCACATTAAGCAGGAACGCTCCATGCTTCATCTTCGCGATGCGTTCGCGACTGAATAAGCCCTCCGTTTCCGGGTTGTTCGGCAGACACAGAGCGACAATGTCGCAATGCGGCAGAATGTCGTCCATTTGATCCATACGATACAGGGCTTCCAGATAATCGGGTTTATTGTCGACTTGCCGGCGAATGCCGAAAACCTTTGCGCCCAACGCATTCATTTTTTGAGCATAACGGGCGCCGATATCGCCAATGCCGACAACTAGCACGGAAGAGCGCGCTACAATCCCAATGCGCCCCAGATGACGCCAACTGCGCTCATGCTGAAGATCGCGGTACAGGTGGAGCTTGCGCATGAGGACGAACGTATGGGCAAGCAGAAATTCGGAGATGGCAAGCCCGTAAGCACCGGAGCAGTTACACAGCAAAGCGCCCTTCGGCAACACGCCCGGCTGCACATACCGGTCATGCCCGGCTGTCTGGAGTTGCAGCCATTCCAATCTCTCACATATGGAAAGCTGCTCTTCGCTGGGGTTCCCCCAGATATAGGAGGCTCGTTTGAGATCTTCTTCCGAAGGAGCCTGCTCCTCGCAGTAAACGATATCGAGCTCGGGTGCAAGCGCCTCCAGTTTAGCGCGAAATTCAGGTAAAAAGGTCATCATGACAAGCAGTGTCTTAACCATCCGTAAATTCCTCCAATGTTGTTGATTATGTAATGAGCATTTTTCCGGCAATTCCGGAATGGGGCATACCTCATTTTTACATTTTAACTAAGCGTTTTCAGATAATAAAGATGATAAAAAATCCTACTAAATCGGTTTTTTTGCGATGGAAGTGAATTTATTCATTCTCGACTGCACGGGCGTATATGCCTATAATTGCGGCAATAGGGGGAGGAACAGTATGATTGCTCCTGCCGTTATCAACTAAGAAAGGATGGATCGTCATGTTGAGCCAAGAATCGTATGCCCTGTGCGCATTGGCGCAGATGGATCAGTTGAGTGTGGGTGAGCTTTCACGTTTTTTATTTGAAACAGGCCTTGTCGCGGAATCCGATCTCAAGCTGCCGCTTACCTCTCTCAAGGAGCAGGGACTTGTTTGCCAGGCTATCAATTTGCGTGGCATCGTCTATCAAATCACGGAAGCGGGCCGGACTTTGGTGAACGGCGACGCGGCACTTGAACCGATAACAGCGGACGTAGCGGCCAAGAGCGCGGAGTACAAGCGTGTCTTTGAGCAGGAGAAAGACTACATTGCCCAGTACACCGAGTCATCCACGGGGGTGGTTCCCGTATTCCTTTCCATCCGCGAGGGTGCAAGGATTGTTCTCAAAATTAATATTATCGTTAGGGATATCGACACCGCGAAAAAAATATGCTCCGGTTGGATGAGCAACTCCGGGCGTGCATTTGACGCCGTATGGCAGGCCATCGCCGAGGGTGAGCCGGATCCGGGCTTCTGGACAAATCGGCCGGAGGAGGGAAAGGCATGAAACTACCCGTCTGGAAGGAAGGGCTCCTTTACCCCCACTCATCCGAAATGTCCTATCCCAGCGGTATGACAAGGCTAATCGCGCACGATGGACATCACGATCTGCTGCCCTTTCTTCACGATTGCACGATCGCTTCGCATGAAGGCAGATTGTATTTGGGCTGGTATAACTCTACCGACGCGGAAATCTGCGGATCTTCTTTGATCCGCGGGCGCTATTCCGAGGACGGAGGGGAGAACTGGTCGGAGGTATTCAACGTGGTGGGCGAGATTGGCAGCGCCGAGGAGCACTTTGTGCCGGCGAGCTTCTTTGTGCATGAAGGCAAACTGTTTTCTCTGATCACCGAGATGGGCGGCAAAAATTTGTCGATTTCGCTTGACCTGTTCCAGGCTGCGGAGTCTTCTCTTAACGGTTGGGAAAGAGTCTCCGTCATATCCGGGGGGTTCCTGAGCAATTCTGCCCCCATTCTGATGGACACGGGTGATTATATTGCCGGCGTCTGGATGCCCCTGAAAGGGGACACTCCCGCCTTTCCGGCAGTGCTCATCAGTCAGGGCGCGGATATCGCGAAGCCGTGGCGCTGCTCTTTCTTGTACGATCCGCTCGCTCCAGACGCCATGAAGATCAGATGTCCCGAAATTACTTTGGTCGTGCAGGGAAGCGCCGTCACTGCCTATGTCCGTAATGACGAGGGCAAGTTTGGCGATCTCACATGCGGACCGTCTTTTGTCTTTACGAGCGAGGATTACGGCGAGAGCTGGTCAAAGCCGGCCAGAATTACCACCATGCCGGTCGGAAACTCTAAAATGTTTGCAGGCATCCTGTCCGATGGCAGGCGTTACTTGATTTACAACAATGACCGGGGATACTTTAAACGAGGTCTGCTCTGTATAGCTCTCACCGAACCGGGAGAGGTAGAATACACAAAAGTCTATAAGTTATTCGAAGACACGGTTCCGGAATTCGATGACCGGGGGGGAGTTTGGTTTTATCCCTGCGCCTGCGAGCAGGAAGGAATCCTGTATATCGCCGTTACCTTGCAGGAGCAAGATGACGTAAGGAGCGCCGTCATCGCCAAGATCCCAGTGGATTCGATGTAAGCGCCGACCCTGAATTCGATCATCTGATCGCCTCATACCTGCTGAACTTGTTCAGTACATAAAATGGAGTGTTAATCATGTCATTGATATTAGCTGTTGATCTAGGCGGCACGAAAGCACATACTATCATCGCCGATTACCAAGGCAATATTTTGGGCTTTGGAGATGACAAAGAATGGGTCTATCAAGCGCTGGAAAGACGGATATATAAAATGGTGCGTATCCGTTTCGCTACAGACAAAGCTCTCGCCGACGCAGGATTGTCCACGTCAAATATTGATCGGGTATCTGCAAGCTGTTCCGGTGCGGATTGGCCGTTTGAATTACCTATTGGAGTCAGACAGCTTCGCGAGACGTTGGGCGTCCAGAATGTTTCTTACTTTAATGATTGCATTGGCGCGCTTCGGGGCGGCACGGAGATGATCGGACACGATTGCGCTGTCATCTGCTTGGGCACAGGCGCCAACTGCGCGGTCTATAACAAGGACGGACAGAGTTACGAGTATGGCTACTACTTAAAGAACGTACATCAGGGAGGCGAAGCCATAGGCCGCTTCATTGTGGACGCTGTGGTGGACGCCAGCGTCGGTCTTGCGCCGGCGACCGAACTAACGCGCCTGTTGCTGGATTTTACGGGTTTTTCATCCGTAGAGGAGTTTTATATGCTTTGTACGACGGGACGAACCGAAGACGAGTCTCCCAAACAGCCGCTGTATAAAGATTTCTGCCCGTTGCTTTTTGAAGCCATACGGCTCGGGGACGCTGTGTCGCTGAAGTACATTGAACTATTTTGCGCCGATTTGGCTAATTATGTGGTGGTTGCCGCAAAAAAACTGAATATCGTTGACAGGCCGCTGCCTGTGGTCATTTCGGGAGGCGTGTGTAAGGGCGACAACATCATACAGGAACTTATTGAAAAACGCCTCAAGGAAAAAATACCCGGAGCATACTGTATAAACGCGCGGTTTGAACCGGTAATCGGCGCGCTGTTAATGGAACTGGATCGCACTTATCCGCAGGGTATTCCCGTGGGCGTTATGGAAACGCTTGAGCGTTGCTGCACCGAACGGAAGCTTTTCCGGGATATCGGAGATGCGGAGTCGGTAGGATAAAAAAGAATCGAAAATCAATAGTTGGGTAACAAGAGGAGCAGGGCAATTTTTCATAGTTTGCCCTGTTTCTAATTAATATAGATCTCCAAAGTTATGTCTGATTCTACAATACAAGTAATTACAAAGATTCATTCTTTACAATAAAATCGCTTGAAAATAGTGTTCAAATTATAAAGGAGATGCAAAGGAATCCGAGTCGTATCTAACTATTAGAAAGCGCTTTCACCTTGTGATGGTCGTTTGACCGGTATTAATACGGCATTTTCGCCAAGTGGGATTACATCATCGGCCACAACAAACCGCAATAGGGGAAACACGCCGCCATTCATCAATCTTTTAAGGCTCGAAAGGAGAAAAGAATTTGGGCAAGAGAACCGAGTTCCTTTATATGTCCGAACCGGACGTCATTGAAGCTGGTGTTCTGGATGTTAAAATGTGCGTGAATAGTGCAGAAGAGGTGTTCAAGCTTTTAGTGCAGGGCGACTATCTGATGGGAGGAAACAATCATAACAATCACGGAATGTATATCGTTTTCCCTAAAGAGACGCCATTTCCCAACATGCCTGTTGCCGGGCCTGATCGCCGCTTTGTAGCCATGCCTGCTTATCTTGGCGGACGCTTTGATATATGCGGACAGAAATGGTACGGCTCAAATGCAGAAAATAAAATAGTGGGTCTCCCCCGATCTGTCCTTATGCTTACTCTGAATAATAAAAGCACTGGCGAGCCTTTAGCCTACATGAGCGCAAATCTGATCAGTGCTGCCCGTACCGGCGCGGTCCCTGCCGTAGGCGCCCGTTATCTCACGCGAAAGGATTCCAAGGTGCTCACACTTGTTGGCTGCGGCCCTATTGGCAAAGCCTGCTTCGATTCGATCATTACTGAACTTCCGAATGTTGAAAAGGTTATCTGCAATAACCGCTCTGAAGCAAAAGCCGTTTCACTTGCAACCTATATCAAGAAAAACTATGCCCTGAATGCCGTCGTTGAAAACAGTCTTGAGTCTGCCGCCCGTGAAGCTGATGTGATTTCTGTCGCCGCCTCCCGTACCGCTCCCCTGCATTTCAGACACGAATGGATAAAGCAGGGTTGTACAATACTTGCCTCCGGTCCTCTCCAGTGCGATGAATCTCTCTGGATGGACACGGATATCGTTTATGACCATATCGGCTTGCACCATGCCTATGTAGAAGATGCAATCGAATCCGGTGACAAGGAAGCCTATTACAGCGGCGTAATCGGCGGGCCAATTTATCGCCTTATTGATGCTGGCAAGAAACCGGCTATTGATGATTCCGTCAGCATCGGCCAGGTCATTATCGGTAAAAATCAAGGCCGTATCAGCGATAAGCAAATTATTTGCTTTGTTTCATGCGGTATGTCTGTATTTGATTTAGGTCTCGGATATGATCTTTATATGACTGCGCTCGAGAAGGGAATCGGTAAGAAACTGCTGCTCTGGGAGAGTCCGAAACAAAGTGAAGAAGCATAAACGGCTACGCTGATTGATGTTGATAAGGAGATTCAAAATGAAGCCCAAAATAAAAAACAGACACGTCTTGCTGTCACATGGCGACGTCGAAAGTAGAAGAATTGTTCTTGATATTGCGGATAAGACACTGCAGTATCTTGATGCTTACGAACGAATCAAAAGTATCGCTCGTATGGAGGGCGATATCCTGTGTATTGGAAGCCGCAAATGGGACCTCTCCCAAAAACGCAACGTCTATCTTATCGGTGCGGGGAAAGCCTGCAATCACATGGCAATGGCAGTGGATGAGATTCTCGGTGATCATCTTACTCTTGGTATTGCGATAGTGAAGATTTCCGAGGAAACAGATGTTTTTCAAAAGACAAAAGTATATGTGGGTGGTCATCCGCTTCCTAACGAAGAAGGATTACGCGCCTGCCAGGAAATATTAAAAATCGTTGATCATGCAACTTCCGATGACCTCTTTATTGTTGTGATGAGCGGCGGAAGCTCAGCTCTTATGAGCTGCCCGATTGACGGGATTACGCTTCAAGATGAGAGTGACACTTCCGATATTATGTTGAAGTCGGGATGCAGCATATACGAAATAAACGCTATTCGCAGGCACATAAGCCAGATGAACGGCGGCATGCTGGCCAAACGTATCCAAGCCCGCGGCGCCGAGCTGATCGGTTTCGGAATCAGCGACGCAGTAGGTACACCTGCGACCCATAATATAGGTGAACCATATAAGGATTATAAAGGCACCCCCATGGGACCGGATCAGACCACGCTTGAAGAAGCAAGGCGGATCATACACGATTACGATGTTAAAGACCGGCTACCTAAAGCAGTTGTTAACTACATCATGAATGTGGGTCCCGAAGGAGAAACGCCGAAGGCATTTCCTGAAAATACCTACTTTCTCATTAACAGTCTGCCCGATTCCTGCCTATATGCAAAGAAAGCAGCAGAGGAGATGGGTATTCCAGCTGTCATTCTTTCCTCCTTCATCGAGGGTGAAAGCAAAGATGTGGGAACGGTTTTTGCATCCATTGCCCGGGAAATCCAGAATCGCGGCAATCCCGTCGCTGCTCCTTGCGTAGTGTTGAGCTCCGGAGAAGTGAACACAAAAATTCTCGACAATTCTCAAATTAAGGGGCATGGTGGTCCTGGTCAGGAACTTACGCTCAGTTTTGCTATTGCCGCTCAGAAGATACCCGGCTGCGCCCTTCTTTCCATCGACTCGGAGGGAACCGACGGAACAACCAAGGTAGCCGGAGGCATTACGGATTCCCAAAGCTTTGCGGTTGCCTGCGGAAAAGGAATTGATGTTTATGAATCCTTGCGCGGCCACGCATGCTTTGAAGCGCTTGAAGAGATTGGAGATACTATCTTTACGGGAAACACCGGAACCAATCTATGTGATTTGCACATTATGTATGTTCCCGCCCTTCCCGGAAAGACCATGGAAAAACATGGCAACCGGATCAGATCAGTTCATGCTCGTCAGCTTATAGACTGCAAGTGTCGACCCATGGTCGAGGTTGATGTTGTTACGGAAAACGGATCAATGGGCACCGGTGCCGCTCCCACCGGCAGTTCCGTGGGGATGTACGAGTCCTGGGTACTTCGTGACGGCAACCCGAACGAGTACGATGGTCTCAGTGTTCACAAGGCTGTTTCGAACATCAATGAAATAATCGCCCCCAATTTGATAGGGTTGAATGTAACTGACCAAAAGATGCTTGATCAGGTTATGATCGAACTTGATGGCACTCCTGATAAGCAGGTACTTGGCGGCAACGCTATTTACAGTGTTTCCGTCGCCTGCTACCGTGCGGCGGCAGCGACCCAACACCGTCCGCTTTATGATTGTATTTCCGGAGGCAATGTGAAAACCGTCCCTATTCCATCATTTAACGTGATTAACGGTGGCCAAAACGGCGGCATTACTCAGGCCTTCAACGAATTCATCGTCATGCCTTATCGCGCTGACGACATCGAGGAAGCTGTGGAAATCGCAGTCAAAGTATTTCAGAAACTCGGCCATGTTATAAGGGAATACACCGGCGCCGAACCTGCCGTCGGGCAGTCTTACGGCTGGGTAGCCCCCTCCGAAGACCCTGAAGTATGCCTTGACCTGATCCAAACGGCCATCGACCTATGCGGTTATACCAACAAATGTGCATTTGCACTGGATTGTGCATTGAGCGAAATGTATGATGTAAAAACCAACCGCTATTACCTGAACGGAAAGTATGCGACCAGTGACGAGGTTATCAGCTATATGAAGGACCTTACGGAAAAATATAATTTTGTATTCATTGAAGACATATTGGATGAGAACGATTGGGAAGGTTATGAAAAAGCGCATAAGGAAATTACTCGTGCACTTATCATTGCAGACGATCTTACCGTTTCAAACAAAGCCCGTATTTTGCGTGCTCATAAGGCTAATTCCATCGATGGCTTCATTTTAAAGCCTAACCAGGTTGGTACAATCAGTGAAGCGCTTGAAGCTCACAACTTTGCAGAGGCCCACGGGCTGCTCTCGATCACTTCCGGGCGTTCCGGCGGCGTCGTCGACGATGTTGTCATGGATATGGCAGTCGGACTGCAGATCCCTTTTATCAAAAACGGCTGTCCTCGTTCCGGCGAGCGCATTGAAAAGTTGAACTTCTTGATGAGGGTTAAAGATAAATACCCCGGTTGTCACATGGCAAAAATCGACCAACTTTTGAAATTCTAAGCTAAGCGACACTCATTTGTGCTTGGAAAGGCAACCTACACATATAATCATGCGGTCGCCAGGCAAAAGGGGCTACGTTCCTCCTATAGTTATAGGAGGATTTTTTATTTCGACCACTTGTTGAACTGGAAAACATATTTTTCAAAACGTGGTAAAATCTCTTCACACAAAAAATCTGAATCTACTAGGCTACTCTGCTAACGAGGAACGAGAGCACAGCAATAGATCCAATCAATCGCTTTTCCTTATTCACTGTTAAGCTGGGTAGGGAATTTATAACAGTTGTCGAAACAATAGACTATCCAATTGACAAGGGGGAGTAGTCATGATTTATCAGTTCATACCGCAGCTTTATTATAATACGATAGGCCAGCATCCACCTATATTGACAATTGGGGATGGGGATACGGTCATTACGACGACAATCGATGCGAGAGGCTGGGACATCAACGGCGAAAGTGCAGCTACTAGCGGGAATCCAATGACAGGACCTTTCTATGTGGAAGAAGCGATGCCCGGTGATACGCTTGCGGTTAAATTCGAATCAATTACTCCGAACCGCAATTGGGCTTGGACAACCAACATGCTTGCCCCAGCAGTTATCGAACCATATGTTGCTGCTTCATTGCCGGCATCGGACATTGTACGCTGGACGGTGGAAGTTTCACAGGGGGTTGCTTATCTCAAGGAGCCATCACCGGGGCTTGCTGAATTGAAACTGCCTTTGCAGCCTTTTCTAGGCTGTTTTGGTGTAGCACCTCCCAATGGTCAGTTCATCTCAACTGCTACGAGCGGCGAGTATGGCGGTAATATGGACTATAAAGGACTGATCGCAGGCACTACTGTTTATTTTCCGGTGTCATCCAAAGGTGCATTGTTTTATTTGGGTGATGGTCATGCCTTGCAAGGCGATGGGGAAATCATCGGTACAGGTCTCGAAATATCTATGGATGTTCAGTTCACAGTTAGCGTTCAAAAAGGAAAAACTATAGGCTGGCCGAGAGGTGAAACCGATACACATTGGTTTTGTATAGGCAATGCACGGCCGCTTGACCAGGCGCTTCAACATGCAACGACCGAAATGTATCGGCTGCTGCAGGAAGATTTCGACTTAACATCTTCGGAAGTCAGCTTGTTGCTGGGACAAGTAGTGGAATATGAAATTGCCAACACGTTTAACCCCGCCTACAGCGTAGTTTGCAAACTGCCGAAATCGGTTTTATCGCAATTAAAGCGATCAAAGCACGCATACAGGGTAGAGTAGTTGACGATTTGACTTGAAGTACATGATACTTATGTTAAAAATGCCAGGGTGAGAATATATTTGAGAAGGCTATATTTCTATTATTTGGTATCTCAAAAATTCATGTTAATACTATTTGTGTTTATTTTTGCTGTGTGTAGTTTATATGCACTGTTTTTTTATTTACTTCTAGGGAAATATATAATTGCTATAGTCTCATTTATTGCTAGTTTACTGTTATCGCTTCTTGTTTTCATATGTTCAAGAAAATTAAGGCTCAAATTGAGAAGGTAGATATTACGAGTCGCTATTGAGCTAACTGAATTCGATAGTTCAATCATGTCACGACGGCAGCCGGCCACAGATCGATCGGTTGCCGTTGTTACGCTAACGGGCAGCATTCCTATTATAAAGAAATACGAGGTTTGAGAAATGAAAAGACTCCTTGGTAAGATGTTTATGGGTCCCAGATGCTCGCCAGCGACCGGATCCAAAAACAAACCAAGGAGACTACATCATGAATTCTAATCAAAATGAGCGTATTAATCAAATCACATCTTCTACCTTAATTGTCGGTGTAGACATCGCAAAATTCAAACATGTGGCTCGCGCACAAGACAACCGCGGAGTCGAGTTCGGGAAGCCAATTACGTTTGAAAACACCCAAGCAGGATTCGAATTGTTTGTGAGCTGGTATCGTAAAATCTTAGGGGAGCAAGGTTTCCTAGACGTTATTGTTGGCATGGAACCAACCGGTCATTACTGGCTGAACCTTGCTCATTTCTTAGAGAAAAGCAAGTGATGCACGTGAAGAAGAGCAAAGAGTTGGACGACAATTCCCCAACTAAAAATGACATCAAAGATGCGAAGGTCATTGCACAGCTGGTCAAAGATGGGAGATACGCCGTACCTAGCCTTCCACAGGGCATTTATGCAGAACTGAGGGAAGCGATGAAGTTGGGAATGCAAATCTGCCATTCAAATGCTGAGCTTTTATTTACTACCGCACTAGCTAGTCCATGTGTCGGATGAGACTTTGCTGCAGCACCTAAGAGAAGCTGCAAAACGAGGACTTGGTTTAGCTCGGATACAGCGCCTGAAGGCAGCGGCCAGCCGTTCTGTCGGCATCCAACAAGGTTCCGAGTTAGCTAAAATGGAGTTGAAGATACTGCTGACCCAGTATGAATGGTTTGTAACAAGCTCGAAGAGCTGGGAGCCAGATTGAATGAATTGCTCATACAGATTCCACATGTGCCGCAATTGCTGGCCATGAAAGGGATTGGAAGAGATACCATCGCAGAATTCCTTGCTGAGGTAGGAGACATTAGCCAGTACCATTACCCCAAACAGATTTCAAAGCTCGCTGGATTGAATTTAAAAACAAATTCATCGGGCACACACACAGGACAGACCAAGATAACAAAGAGAGGCCGGAAGCGTCTTCGTGCTTTGCTTTTTCGAGTGATGATGCCGTTAGTCGCTAAGAACGCAGCCTTCCGGGCTTTGCACGATTACTACACAAAACGGCCGATAAATCAGCTCAAAAAGATGCAATCTCTCATCGCATTGTGTAACAAACTCATACGGATCCTGTTCGGGATACTGCAGAAGGGACATGAGTTCAGCGAAGAGAAATGATCCAGGATATCCCTCGATTCGCAGCATTACCACAAGTAGCTTAAGTGAATATATGCCTTTGTTAAGGGTCTAGTTAGTGAAGAAAACAGATAACAAGAAGCACGGATGAGTCGGAACGGCACTATCCTTACGGACGAAGATCCTGCCGGGCAGCATATCTGACCTCCACCTCATGGACAGGTTGAATGAAGGAATGTGGGAGCGTAGACTCTGCGAGATGTGGGAGGGTTGACCGTCATGAGCTTATGTGGAGATCCAAAGGTGCAACCATATTTTACCGAAGCAACCACTTTTTTGGCGAGTGGTCTAGGTAGAGGCTTTTTTGCGCCTTTACCAGCCCCATAAATTTCTTCATCTACAACTTCGTTCCATCTAGATGTTATCTGTGAAGGAGTGTACTTGGTCAAAATCTAAGAAAACGAGAGCATTTAAGAGAAAAGTGATTCTCCATAGAGGGAGGATAGTTGAATAGAAATGTCTAATATTAAGACCTAATTCATTGGATGAGGAGTGTTAATCATTTCAGAACTCTATGGATATCTTGATCGGAATAACCAGGTCTTAATCGAAGCCGTATACCATAAAGCGACAAACTTCATTGAGGACAGAGCAATAGTATCTGATGGCACAAGATTCAGGGTCATAAATAAGAGAAACGAAACTATTACTTACTTAGATATTGATAGTGCAACCGACTTTGTTGAAGGTTTTGCCTTAATTGCTAAGGAAGGTAAGTTTGGATACATTGCATTAGATGGAAGCATGGCATGTCCGCCACAATATCCAGGGGCGTCTGGTTATTCGGAGGGAAAAGCTATTGTATCCATACAATCCGGTTTTGGAGTTATTGATACTTCCGGGCTATTAATTATCCCTTTCCAGTATGAACGACTGGGGTCGTTTAAAGATAATTTAGCACCATTTAAAGCATATGGAAAAAAGTATGGTTACATTAATCCGACGAATGATGTAGTCATTGAGGGCGCTTGGGATGAGGCGTATGAATTTTCAGAAAAATTGGCGATTGTACAATCAAACGATAAATATGGGGTTATAAATAGCGATGGTAATGTTCAAGTTCCACCAAGATATAAATATCTTAGTAGTTTTTCTGAGGGCTTAGCTGTCTTTCAGAGAAACGGTAAATATGGATACATAAATAGAGACGGTGAAATTGTTATTGATCCAATCTATAAGGACGCTGAACCTTTTGGAACTAATATCGCACCTGTAAAGGTTGGTGGATTATGGGGTTTTATAGATCGAAGTGGTAGTATCATATTGGAACCACAATTCAGTTATGCAACTCGATTTGGTGATGAGATAGCCATAGTTTATCTTGGGAATACTATTGGTCACCTTGATAGCAATTGTGAAATTCACTACTATCCCCAATATCTATCAGTTAATCCCTTTTTGGATGGGGTCGCCAGATTTCAAAGTAAATAGAAACACATATCACGAGGGCCGTCGGCTAAACTAATTGTTCAACTAACGGGACACGATTGTTCAACGAAAGGACTGGGGTGATTTACCTGAAGAGACCTATTGGGATTCATATCGAAGGGACTGTTTTTGCAACAGAAGGGGATCTCGGACATCACGAATTCACAGATGCTTTTATTGAATTCATCCAGAGTAAGGGATGGCAATTTGGAGGCGGTAGCGTTCAAATTGATGAAGATGGGGAGCAAGTTGACGATATTGATTGAGCTAACGGAGAACGTTAGTTCGAAGCCATCTAAGAGCAGTCTGCCACTACGGCGACCGCTCTTTCTTTATTGAACTATCGGGCAGCATTCCTAGAAAGGGCAGGGGCGCCCGAGAAGGAGAGAACCTACCTCGCTCCATAGTTGGCGATATGGGAAATTATTACGCTAACTACAACAAAAGCCTCTTGAGTCGATTAGGCGATTATCGAATCTAATGGTTCGAGTGTAGCCCTGCATGTGGTTTGAGGTAGAATTCACTACACATTGTAACCACACGCAACCTACGTTAAGCGAATGGGGCCGCCTCGTTCATTATGACTAACGGGACACGATAATAATAATTAAAGGTCGCCAATATCGTTTGGCGATCTTGTTGTGCTACATACAGGTATAATTAATTATTGCTGTTGAATAATCCTCAAACCTGATCAACACTTTCAACGTCATACCATAAGAAATACATAAAATAAGGAGTGGTCGTTTTGAAGAAGCTGATAGTTGATCCGTTAGCACCCGACTCTCATCGACATGTTCTTGAAAAGCACTTTACAGAACCGGAGGACAGAGAACATGTACAACCCGTTAAAAATTCATCGCTGGGATCGTATATTTTTTGCCTGCTTAGCGGGGTCCATTTTCATACTGACACTTACGATTACGTGGATTTCATACACTGTTTCCTCTAAGGCATTATTGCAAACCACTTCCTACTATCAACAAGGGCTGCTGACCGAATTAAACAAAAAAACGATGATCCAATTGGATGCGATCGAGCAAACCTCGCTTTCCACGACGCTCAACATGGATTTTCTCGATTATCTTTCGTATAACGGAGACGACGATTATACCCACAACAAAAAATATAACGATACGCTGCAATATTTGACCAATATTGCAAATAGCGTTTCAAACATCTTCTCCATTCATCTTTATATCGAGCATCCGGTTCGTTCCGACCGCCAAAGAACCGTGCAATTTTACGATTTTTCGCGTTTGCAAAAAGAGAGCTGGTACCCGGAGGTTAAGACGACTGACTTCGCCTGGATCGGAGAGCATACCATCGACACGTTCCAAGGACGAATGTCCGTCTTGAGTTTCGCCAGAAAAATCTACTCCAGCTCAAATGAATATAAAGGGTTAATTCTGATTAACGTGAAGGCGTCTGCGATCCGCAGCCTGATTCAGGCCGGTTCGGGTTCTGCTAACCGCATGCTGTTTGATTCCGGGGGGAATCTTCTTGTTGGGGTAGGCCAGCCGATCGCGGCTGATAACGTCTCCGCTTATGTCAAAAATCCGATAAGCGGAGCAGGGAGCTTACGAATCGATGTGAAGAATCACCAACGTTATTTGCTTGCCTGGTCCAAAATGTTCAATTCGGATTGGACGTTAACCGAAATTACGCCATGGAGGAAAGTGACCAATGGAAGTCTCAAACTGGCGGAACTATTACTGATCATCGGCCTCTCCACGATTCTCATTGCAATCGCCATTAGCCTATCGATTTCAAGGCAACTTCATAAGCCTCTCGGGATCCTCGTTAAGGCGATGGGGAAATACGCATTCGACAGCAGTAAAGTGTCCCTTCCCGATGATTACCGAAATGAATTCGGCTATTTGTTTAACAGCTACCGCAGGCAAATGGAACGCATCGACGAATTGTACAGGACGCTTGAAGTACAGCTCCGCCGGCAGCGCGAGGCTGAGGTTAAAGCGCTTCAAGCCAATATTAATCCGCATTTTCTGTATAACACCTTGGATCAAATCAATTGGATGGCGATGCAGGAAGGACAATATAAAATCAGTAACATCCTCGAGCTGACAGGACAAATGTTTCGAATCGGGCTTTCCAATGGAGAGAGCCTTATTCCGATCGCCGACGAGCTTCGGCACGTGGAGTGCTATCTTCGGATTCAACAGCTTCGATGGGAGAATGGGCTTGATTATGAAGTCCGAGTTCCGGATCGTTTAACGACTTGTCTGATCCCCAAAATCACCTTGCAGCCATTCGTGGAGAATGCCATCCTTCACGGCTTCCACGGGCGCAGCGCTGGCTTCATTCTTATTGAAGCCTTTGGATTCGATAGAGGAATCACGATCCGGATAACGGATGACGGACGAGGGTTTCAAGTCAATGGGCCGGATAACCGCAAAAAGGTAAAAGGAGGGTACGGGATTCGAAATGTACGCGAGCGAATTGACGCTTTATTTGGCAGTTTGTACGGCGTAACAATTGAAAGCACCCTTAGTAAAGGGACGGTTGTTTCGGTCTCAATTCCGCTATTGGCCCAGCCGACGGCTTCGTCGTGATTCTTCAAGGAAAATGATACGGGAGGAGAACAAACCATGTGGAAAATAGCGATTATCGATGACGACAGATCGGTGCTCAAAGGGTTAAAAAGCATGATTCCGTGGGTCGAGCTTGGCGCCGAGTTAGTGGGAGAAGGAATGGATGGCCAGGAGGGGTTGGAAATTGTCCGCGTGAGTCGGCCCGATATTATCGTAACCGATATCTACATGCCTGACATGGACGGTATCGAGATGATTCATTCACTCCGTAGCGATGGGTACGAAGGAAAGATTATTATCCACAGCGGCTATAACGACTTCGAATACGCTCGTCAGGCGCTGCGTTTGAATGTGGAGGATTATCTATCCAAGCCCATCTCACTGCAAACGCTGCATGCTGTTCTCGCAAGAGCCATTCGCGACCTGAAGCTTACGCGCCTTCCGAGTCCTTCCATTGGCTTGGTGAAATGGCACCGGCAGTTGGGCGAGGCGATTTTGACCTCGCAGGAAAGAAAGGCGACGCTTATTATCGACGATTTCCTGCGCCAACTGGATGAACAAGGCGTCTTGGCCCTGCCAGCGATTCGGAGGTTCGGCATCGAGTGCTGGACGATGCTCACGTATGCGCTGAATGAAGCCGGCCTCCCGCTCGATGAGACGTTTCCGCCGGCGCTGATTCAGGAAGAAATAAACGCCTTCATGAAGCCTGACGATTTCCGCTGCTGGATCGCCGATAAGATCTCTTCGATTTGCAAAAGCCGATGCAGCAGCGAGAAACATAAGGAAGCCGTGGACTTTATCATCCAATACATCCAACAGCACTATTTTGAGGAGATCACACTAACGGAGCTGGCCGAAAAAGTATTCATATCGCGAAATTACCTATGCGATATTTTTAAAAAAACAACCGGCGAAACATTTCACGGTTACTTGACGCGCGTGCGAATGGAAAAGGCGAAGCAGCTCATTTTAGCAGGAAAGCTTCATATATACGAAATTGCCCAGAAGGTAGGATATAAAAACGTATCGTATTTTAGCACCGCGTTCAAAAAACACTTCAGCGGGGTCAGTCCGACGGACATCAATAAACGCTCACTTTCTGAACTTTTTAAACAATAATCGGACATTTCTTACCTAGACGCTCGAAAAGGCGATTGGTAACATTTTAGTTAAGAAAGCGCTTTACCAATCCCAATAAGAGGTGAAACCATGAAGAAGGAATTTCTGCGGCTCGGAACGACGTTGCTGTTGTTAACCTTGTTTTCTACCGCCTGCGGCTCCCTGGGAGTGAAAGACGAGGCGACGCCGAATACCAACACGACAGCACCTTCCGCTTCGAACGGTACCGAGTCCGTCAAGCTTCGCATTATGTGGTGGGGTTCGCAGGCCAGACATGACGCGACGCTGAAAATGTTGGATTTGTATACGAAAGAGCATCCGAATGTTACGTTCGAACCCGAGTACTCCGGATTCGATGGCTACCTCGATAAATTATCGACCGAGGCCGCTTCCAAAAGCGCGCCGGATATTATTCAAATGGACGCCGCTTGGCTCGCCGATTGGAATGCGCGTGGCCAACTATCCGATCTGTCCTCGGGCATCAATATTGATGATATCGATCCGAAACTATTGGAAACCGGTAAATATAACGGGAAATTGACAGCGATTCCACTCGGAGGCAATGCATGGGGCATGATTTACGATAAATCGGCGCTCGAGAAGCTTGGCATCGCCCCGCCGAACGACGGGTGGACGTGGGATGACTATTTCAGCATGGGCGAAAAGATCAAACCGATGCTCGGTAAAGACCAATATCCTTTTAAAGATGGCACGGCGGATAGCACCTTGTATGCGAATTATCAACTTAGCAAGGGCAAGGGCTGGCCAATTACGCAAGACGGGAAATTCAACTATGATAAAGCAACTTGGTTGGAATACGCGAATAAATTCGTCGACCTGCGGAAGAAAGGAGTCGTGCCGCCTCCGGACGTACAGCTTGCCGATATCGATCTGGACCCGACCCAGGACATGTTGATTAAAGGACAACTGTTATTCAAGGGCATGCATGCGGCGCAAGTCTCAGCTTACGAGAGTCTGAAGCCGAACAGCATCGGGGTCGCGGCGATTCCAAAAGACGAACAGCCGGGAGGATGGCTGAAAGCAACCTTCTACTTCTCTGTTAATCAAGATTCGAAAAATAATGAAGAGGCAAAGAAATTTATCGACTGGTTCATTAACGATCCCGAGGCCACGGCGATCGACGGAACGACCAGGGGCATTCCCATTTCCAACAAAATCGTGTCTGAGATGAAGCCGAAGTTCAACCAAGGCGATCAACTGACGGTAGCGATGATCGACAAGACAGCCAAGAGTTCGCAAGCCTTCAATCCGGGCGCGCCAGGATGGGCGGACTTTGGCAAAGAAGAAGGCGATATTAAACAGCAACTCATGTTTGGAAAAATCACGCCGGAACAAGCTTACGACGAGCTGGCCAAAGCCGCAAAAAAATACGAGAAATAAATGGGGGATTCTATGAACCGGAAACTTCGTTCTAATGCTTTAGCCGGCTTCCTATTTATTTCTCCGTGGCTTATCGGGTTTCTCTTTCTGAACTTATGGCCTATGCTAATGTCATTCTATTATTCGTTAACGGACTTCTCATTATTGTCCCCGCCCAAGTGGATCGGGCTTCAGAATTTCATGGATATTACAGGGGACCACTATTTCTACAATTCCTTGCGCGTTACCTTTGTCTTCGTTCTCATTTCGGTCCCATTGCGACTGTTGTTCGCATTAATGGTAGCAATGCTGCTGAATCGGGATATTCGCGGGATCTCTTTTTATCGAACGATCATCTACCTGCCTTCCTTAATCGGCGGAAGCGTCGCGGTTGCCGTGTTGTGGAGAAATATATTCGGTATCGACGGGTTTATTAATCATTTGGCGTCTTTCTTCGGCATACAAGCCAAAAACTGGATCGGTTCGCCCGAGACGGCGTTGGGAACCTTGATCACGCTTAGCGTTTGGCAGTTCGGATCCGCCATGATCATCTTCCTGGCAGGATTAAAGCAGGTGCCAAGGGATCTGTACGAAGCTGCGTCGGTGGACGGAGCCGGCAAGTTCCGCCAATTCATAGCCGTCACGCTGCCCATGCTGTCTCCGGTCATTTTTTTCAACCTGATTATGGGCGTGATCGGGTCGTTTCAAAGCTTTACGTCAGCCTTTGTCGTCACGAAAGGTGGACCCTTGAATTCGACTGAAATGTATGCGCTCTATTTGTACCAGAAAGGGTTTGCCTCCTTGCATATGGGGTACGCATCCGCATTGGCATGGATTCTGC
This sequence comes from Paenibacillus sp. UNC496MF, assembly GCF_900113915.1. Lineage (NCBI taxonomy): Bacteria > Bacillati > Bacillota > Bacilli > Caryophanales > Paenibacillaceae > Paenibacillus > Paenibacillus sp. UNC496MF. The sequence continues at coordinate 59,279 of NZ_FORE01000014.1, read as the reverse complement.
TAGTCATAGTGGCCATCGCTACAGCGATTAATTTTACAGCCTCCAAATACTGGGTTTATTACGAAAATGAAGCAGGGGGGAGGGGCTAAGTATGTCAAAAAAGAAGTGGCCAATTCACGTTTCGCTTCTCTTGTTTAGCGCAGTCATGTTTTATCCCGTGTTATGGTGGATCGGAGCATCGCTGAAAACGAACGTGGAGCTTAGCTCCCCTGCGATCTTTCCGGTAAAACCGATGTGGAGCAACTTTCTCGACGGATGGGTGGCGTTACCCAAATATACGTTCACCTATTTTTATATCAATAGTTTCAAACTTAACATCACCACGACCGTCTTGACAGTCGTATCGAGCAGCCTCGTGGCGTTCGGTTTCGGCCGGATCCATTTCCCGCTGAAGAAATGGCTATTTTCCCTGTTGCTTGTCACTATCATGCTGCCGGGTCAAGTTACCATGATCCCGCAATACGTCATGTTCCACAAATTCAACTGGATTAACACCTATTTACCGTTTATCGTGCCAAGTATGATGGGTGGCGCTTTCTTCATCTTCCTGCTGGTTCAATTCATTCGGGGCATTCCCGTTGAGCTGGATGAATCGGCTAAGATCGACGGCTGCACTTGGTTCGGGATTTATTGGAGAGTTATTATGCCCTTAACCAAGCCCGCGCTCATTACAGTGATGATTTTTTCCTTTCTCTGGCACTGGGAAGATTATCTCGGACCGCTTATCTATTTGAACTCGGTTGACAAGTATACGGTACCGCTCGCCGTGAAAATGTTTATCGATACGCAATCTGCCGTTTCCTGGGGACAGGTGCTGGCGATGTCGCTCGTATCGATCGTGCCTCAGCTTGTCGTTTTCTTCCTGGCGCAGAAGCATTTCGTAGAGGGGATTGCCACGACGGGTTTAAAGGGATAATCCTAGGAGAGGCGATGAAGCTGCCGATATGATCGGCAGCTTCATTGCCATAAGAACGAGTTACGAAGGCAGCTGAACTGAAGATGAAGTGACCCCACAAAGTTAGACGTCTATTATTAGGCAACCTGCTCGTCATCGATTCTAAAACGTACTCAGATGACCAGCATACGTACAGGGTTTCGTTATATTACGGGTACATTTCATCTTCCGGGCAAGTGTTGCGCGGATCTTGGAGCTTCCCTAAAGGCGAACATGGAACGGTTAACGTCTCCATGATTTCACCGGCAGGAAAAAATTATGACCTGAGCATGGAGATCGCGGGTGACGGTCACCAATTACCGATTACGGCGAAGGAACTCCCGGATGGTACCGCGTATAGCGCTGCCGAACTACCCGAAGGGTACACCGCATCGTGGAGCGTGAAAGGACATACGGCCCAAGATTACAGTCCGACTAAGAAGGTTTTCGTATATGTGAGTATCCAGTCTAATAATCACTGAACACAGATTCTTAATGACCGACCGCGTCGGCGACGTCGTTCGGTTGCGGCCGGCCGGCATCATCGAATTCGGTATACAAAGAGGGCGCTCCGCGGTGTATGCAGAGTCGCGAAGGAAGAACGGTTCGCATTAAAGTTCAAACTGCTAATCCGAGCATGCACGAAGACGTGCAACTGGACACGTAACGGCATGCTGCGATCGCCGGTGTCTCATTCTATAGCACTTATCCCATTGGGCGCCGAGAGGTGCTCTTTTTCGTATACACTCTGTTCCTGAGAACATGACCCTTTACTTCTCCTCCATGTCCGTGACTGCAGCGGTAAGGAACAGATCGCAGGCGCTTGTGGAAGGCGTCTGAATCTGCCGCTTCACATACTATATACTCTTTAACAATATACTTGTTAGCACTCTTATTTCATCCATCGCCCCCACCATTCGGCACGTTCGTGCCACCCTGCCGCTGCGCCGCAATTGGTGCTCCGTTTCTTCGTCTGATGGTCTGCGCTTCCTTTGAATCGATCGGCCAGACTTCTACAGACCCGCTTTCTTAGCTACACAGATAGCTACCGCTACCTAGACCTCGCTTCGGCTACCTGCGACGTCCCGCTCCTTAATAAACGATCGGCGCCGGCGGGCGTACCTTCCACGTATAGCCCGTTCCCTTCAACGCGTCCTTGACCTGCCCACTGAGATTGGTTAGTTTCCCTTTTCAACCCGGTTTTGCGCGTCGCGCCGGCCCCCCGGGAGGGCGAAACCTGTAACTGGATCCGGATCTAGGGACAGGGAGGAAGTCTGCAAATAAATTCGATAAAGACAAAAGAATAAACACGTCTTTCGATGCAGAAATGGTCGGAGTGACTAGATTCGAACCTAAGTATAGATGCGGTCGAAGGCAAATGATAAAAAAGAGAGCAAGCGACGAATGGGGTGGGGGAACTTGGTGATAAGTGAGCGAATGGAGTGGTATAATGTGAATATTAGTAAGAATATACGTTCGTTATAATGAAAGTATAATAGGGGTTTAATGAATGCTAATTTAAGGGGCTCATCAGCTAATTTTGAACCCTTGGAACGCGCGATCGCGAAGCAGGGCTAGACGGCCATGGAGCGGGGGCGGATGCTTTTGAATTACAGGTTTATGTACTGTGAAGCATGTTGTTGCGTATAAACATCTTTGGACGCAGCACTAAGTTTATTTGGGATGAAATCGGTGCCATCCAAGATGGTATACTGAATATAAGCGATTATAGCTTTTCGAAAAGGATGATAGGGCTAAACGATGTCGACTATTATAGTTGCTTCGAGGAGCTGACATGGCCCCTTCCCTGCCGAAATTTACAAAGAAACTGGAAGTAGTGAAGCGTCTCTACTTGGAAACCGAAATGGAACTCGTTGATGCCTCTCAGAGCCAGAGCCGAAATGATCCATGGTCTAGGGAAGAAAAGTGTCTTTCTGTAAACCGTTTTTTCTGTGCTTCTTATCTTTCATTGAAAAAGAAAATCGATCTGAGGCCATTTGACGGTAGGATTTAAGACCACATTTGGTGGAGTGATGAGGGGATTATCATCCGGCTTCCATACATAAAAGTCTCGTATTCGGAAGGTAGAGTTATTCTTGTCGTATAGGAAGGCGCACCAACATCGCTTGTCGATGATCCTCTACTTGTAGGTGATCCGATGGAAAAGACGATTTTACTGGCTGCGAATCTGTATGAGTACAACCGCGAAACCCGTTTAACGTTTTATTGTCTGATCCCTGACGTGAAGGAAGGCTATATGGCCCTGAACGTTGGAGGGGGACGCGCAGACCACGCGTTTTGGACAGGCCTGCTTCGCGTGCTTGGCATCCTTCATCGCTCTTATAAGGACTTTGGCTTGCAACTTGCCATTCACAATGCGACATTGACGCTGGATGGACGCCATGCTGAAAAAGATCAAGTCATGCGTCTGCTTGGTACGTTTGCATCCTATACGCAACGTTCATGCGATCCTTATCTAAAGCATCTCGATAGGGTCAATAATCTCTCTGTAGTCGATCATATTGAGCGGGGTGAACTGAAGGGTTATTCACTCGAGTCGATCCATACCGCGGAAGCCTCCCCGCCAGTGGTTGTCAAAGGGAAGAAGCCAAACGCATTCGATTATTATAGCGATCTCGCCATGCCGCAAGAGGGAATTGTCCTCGACTTTGAAACGACTTCACCGATTGTGGACTATGCCAAAATTATCGAAATCAGTGCGCTAAAGTTCCGAAATGGGGAGATTATCGACCGTTTTGAGACGCTTTGCAATCCCAAATGCAAGATTCCGAAGCAAGTACGAGAACTCACCGGCATTACCGATGTAGACGTCGCGGATAAGCCCAGCTCGTTTCAGGCGATGAAGCAACTAGGCAAGTTTCTAGCTGGTGCGCCTGTTCTTGTTGGCCAGAACATTCAATATGACTATCGGGTGCTAAAGGCGGTATGTGTGAAAGCTCATATTCCGGTGTGGACCGGTAAACTGCTTTGCACCATGAAGCTCGCCCGGCAATTGGATCTAGCGATCGACAACTATGATTTAACGACACTCAGTAACACCTTAGGCATCCACAACGAACGGCCGCACCGTGCCTGGGCGGATACGAGAGCAACCTTTGAAGTCATGCAAGCGATCTATCGCTCTCTGCTTCTTTAGTAGGTGATCACTTCCAAAAGTGGGGTCTTCAATGCCTCGTAATGAAAGCCCTATTGAGAAAGCAGAATCTCTCGGTCATTTGGTTAAGGTACAGCGAGTTATCGACTTCATGGTGTTATCCTAAAAAACGACCAGCATAGTGAGATTGGTGTAACGATGGCTAGTTCAGTAACGAGTTTAACTACCAGGAAGCGATCGCCAAACTCAAGGCTCGCTTTCCGGGAAGGTACCTTAAAGAAAAGACGGTCACGCCTAAATCCCGAACCAGGTCTACAATGACCGCGTTGAAGAGTTTGATGAGCAAGGGTGCCGTAGTTGACACCTGGAGAAGCTTTTTAAAGCTCCCTCGCGTGGTTGACGGAAAATGTTGGTTGTACTATTATAGACTTATTAGGAATTATGCTATTTGTTTTCTTTGTCGCTAATGTTTCGACGGAGAAGGGGTTCGCCGGTTCACGGTACATTCATATTGGGCTTTATTTGCCATGGAGATGCAAAACACCTTTTATTGGTGTTTTTTGTGTTTTCAGGGCTATTTTTTTTGCTCAAAACAGAGGAGGAATTCGTATGGCTACTGCAGCGGGGTACAAAGTAAGTAATTATTCATTACTACCTGCAGAAGAAATGTTGGAGCATTCACATGAAATCATGTTGCTATCAAGGCCAATTCGTCATCGTGTCTGGGTAATATCATGTCGATTTTAAAGAATCATCCAGGCGTAAGGCGCTAGACAACCTTATTGCCACAATGCGTAAAATCGTCGAAGGTGTTGTTGCTTACTCCAAATTCAGATCGGATTTTGAAGTAATCGACCTGGCTGTGCTCGATCAGCATCCCAGCATCTGTGTCTGGTATGATCACGATTATGGAACGCACCTCATGCTGCTTAAAAATATTAATGCCGTTCTTGAATTTCAAGGTGAATGGCTTGGAGGAATGAAGTCCTTGGAAGGGAGGAAATCCTCGGAAATGTTCTCAACGCACGTACTGGCGATATCCGCCGTGTAATGGAATTTAAAACTGAAACCAACCTTTTTCAAAGGTTGCTTGCCAGCGCAATTTAAGATACGGACGTCTTGAGGGGTTCTGAAGCCTTAGCTTCGGTTCTCCGACTAGACTGCCCGTGTAGTCCTAATAAAAGATCCTGGGAGGAACCCAACATGATGAACCAAGAACTAAGTTTTCAACTTTTGATTGAAGAGGACAAGATTCAAGGCGACTTTATCGGATATATCCCGGCTGTCCGCCTTGGCGTTCAAGGCGAAACGTTAGAGGAAGTTCGCACGAATGCCACCGAACTGCTACAAATGGAAATCGAGTCGCGTCTTCAGATGGGCAAAAGCCTTCCTGAAGACAATGCGGCAACCATGGAACGCCTCACAATCAGAGTATCGCTTCCACATTGCTAAATAAACTTCCTGTTACCAGACGCCGATGCCCCCGGCATAGCGCCTCCGGGTGTTCTTTGGACTCGAGTAACAACAATGCGGCACAAAGTTGTACAATAGAAGCCGAAACTAGCGTTATACTGGTATAAACGGGTTGCTGTTTTTCCGACAATACGATATATTATCAAGTCTAATTGATGTGACACAATGGTTTATATGGTGCAGATTGGTTTAGAAGGAGAGGAAACACTCCGCATCCAATGCACAGAACAGCAGATCACCTTCACCGCAAGCCGCTCCGACTGGGGACTGGAAACGGTCAGCTATGTGTTTCAAAATCATCCCTACCAAATTCAATTCATCGGCTCACTGCCGCCGGCGCCGATCCAGCAGGAGAGGACCGAAACCGCTGAGGACGGGCATATGGACCATCCAATTGGCATCGCGTTCCGAGCCCTGGGGCGGGAACTGAGGATGATCGGTCTCATGCGAATCCGAGGTTCCTGGGCTGCCCGGTCCTGCCAATAAGAGGACTGGAGGATCGCCTTACGCAGGCATTATCGCGTTACGATAGAATTCAGCATCAAATAGGCGTGAGTCTCGAATCCGTCGCTCGCTTCTCCTTGCGGCTTGTTGACTTTGAACGCATAAGCGCTGCCTCCGATGTCTTTGACAATATATTGCTTGGTCAGGTCACTGGCGCCGGCTTTCAGCACAAGCCGGGCATCCTGCATCATCGGATGAATTTCGCTATCCTGGAGCTCGCTAACCTCGCCCAGTTCCGACAGTTCGGCTTCCGCTTCCGTTTTTAATTCATCCAAATTATAGTCCGCTGGCAGTTTCTCAATTTCCACATTGTAATTTTCATCGAAATCCATCATGAGCTTGCCGTTGGCTGCATCATAGTTGAAAATATCGTATACATAGAGGGAATATCCGTTGCCTTCGGCAAGCATCGCCGTCTTTTCTTCCTGCATGCCTTCCAGTTCCAGCTCGAACGTTTTTTCGGCAGGCAGCCGGTCCGTAACTGTGCCGCTGCCCGTTTCTTTTCCACCGGCGATCGGAGGAAGCACCGGATCCCCGGCTTCCTGTGGTGGTAACGGCTGTTCGGCAGACGGCTCCTTTGACCCGGATGCCAAGTCTGCAGTATCATTTGTGGGTTGGTCGGTTCCGGTCACGACAGGCGCTTCATCGTTTCCCGAGTTCACGGCGTTATTCCCCGAGCATGCGGCAAGCGCCAGCACCATTGCAGCGATCCCCAGTGTCAACATCATTTTTCTTGCCAAACTCATGTGAAACACCTCCTCCCTTTTTTTGACGGAGCGGATGCGGAAATGTTGCATGGCGTACCGAAGTCGGGCTTGTTCATTGCGACTGGCCGCTTGCTTTCTACATAAGCGCAAGTGTAGACATACGAAATAAGCCTTTTAAAAAGATAAAGCGTTAAAGATCAAGTTGGTATAAACTATATCAACCCAGAAACAAAGGAAAATGACGATATGAATAAGGCCACTGTAATGGTTAACGGTAAGAAGGTCAATGATGGATTATACAGTGCTAAGGCTGGAATTACATAGGTACCAGTTCGAGTGGTAAGCGAAGCATTCGGGGCGAAGGTAAACTGGGATGGAAAGACGAAGACGGTAAGGATCGATAAATAAAATAAAGGGGCATACTTCGAAGTCTGAAGTGCACCCCTTAAAGTAGACATTGGAAACACCAATGGTGTAAACCAATGAATACTTTAGGGGGTGCTTTTCAATTGGCGGTAAAGGGACAGAAGTTTAATCATTACTCGGAATCACTAAAACGAGAAGCTGTGCGCTTATGTACTGAGGATGGTTGGTCACACTCACGGATTATTTACGGCACCAATTGGCAGCATCTCATTTAGGATGAGTCGATCCATAAAAGAACTGATAAGCTGACTTTACATAATGCTCGTTCTTAGTTGATACGACTCTGTTCTCGTCGTGTGACTTAATAATGATTCCTCGATCCACGAACTCCCCTTGCTGCCATACGTCTATAGGGCGTGTGAAGATTCGCATTCGTTCAAAATCCGCATGAGTAATAATTGGGCGTAGTTTCGGCATATGCCCTCCAAAATTTGATTTTATTTATCTAATTTACATTTTAATGATGACAACATCAACCACATGTTAAAAGTGATGTGAAGATGGATGAGGATCATTGTGCAAAAAGTTTGGTAGCATTCTTTTATCTTATTTAAAAAGCAAATTAAACATAGGACATATCTTGAAGTTTCTAGATCGGGACTCAATTAGATTGTCAAGATGAGTGGTAGTCAATCAGAGGATTATTTTAGTGCATTTTTCACTAGGATTGAATTTAAGGTTACTAAAATGAAAGCGGCAGGAGATTTTTTGGAGCTGATCTGTTCTTACATAAAGACGGTAAGATCGTTGCTGTTCGATTTGGCTGGACGAATGACGAAGATAAAGAAGTCGAGCCCCGAAACGTATGAGGTTGCACTGGAACAATTTCTGCTTTGGAAAAAGGCACAGGGGATATCGGTGCAAACGATGAAGGACTACAGAGAACATGTAAACCGATTTTTTAGGCGATATCCCGAAGCGAATGATCCCCTAGCTGAACAAGCTTTGGAAAAGAGTGGATATGATTATTTAGGCGAGGGAGAAATTAAACCAGCTACTTATAATAATCGACTTGTATATCTAAGCACTTTCTTTAACTGGTGCGCTGGCATGATTGAAAATAACCCATTGACCAACTTTAAGAAGAGGAAAGCTGAGGGGCGGATTGTCAATCTTGATGAAAATGTTATCCGTGAGTTACTTATGAGTCCGGATACAAGTACTTATACAGGCTTACGCGACCATGCACTTATGCTCTTCTTGTTGGACACCGGTATACGTCCTAAGGAGGCATTTGCGCTGCGTGAATCAGATTTTAATATACAGGGCACTTGAAGTTGAAATAAGGTAGGAAACGGCCAAAACGAAAGCCTCACGCACACTTCACTATTCATCCGAAAACAGTACATACCTTTTATTTTGCAATTTACCAAATGCTGATAGCGTACTATAATTGGCAAAGTAAGCCAACAGGGGAGGGGAAGCTCATGCAGAATTATTATATCGAGAATATCATTGCTGGGATAGAAAAAGAACTGACTGATTATTTTGCGAAAAATCAAGGTCAATTGCCAGAACATGTATACCATTATACCTCTATGCATGGTTTAATCGGTATTATTGAGTCAAAATTAATGTGGGCTACTAATTATAACTATCTAAATGACTCTTCAGAATTTAAATATGGCATTCAAATATTTAAGGATACTGTAACAGAAATAATTAGTGAAACTCAAAATCCCCTTGTAATAAATTTATTGGAGACAAGCCGCGAACATTTTGGAAGTCGATATGAGATGTATATAACATGTTTCTGTGAAGAAAGTAACCTCTTAAGTCAATGGCGAGGTTACGCAAATAATGGTGGAGGGTTCTCCTTAGGTATCCATACTGCAATGTTCCGTCATTGGTCGGCTTTCTCTGTTTACGGACCCGAAAGCGACATATCTAAGAGGGAGACCCAAAAAGTATTCGAAAATATAATTTTCCGTAAAGTGATATACAATGAAGCAGAACAGAAAAAATTAATAAGGGAAACAGTTGGCAAAATAATTCCAAAAATTGATCACCATATAAGCCGTTATTCTGGGGATGAGCTTGAGGAGGTAAAACGGTTATTTCTCGGACTTATTAATAAAGTTGTAACAGAATTAATAATTTCGTTCAAACATCCTACCTTCTCAGAAGAAAAGGAATGGCGATCAGTTTATATAGACAAGGACCCCTATAGAACTTTTGATGAGAATGTAAAGCAACCTAATTTAAAATTTCGTGTGGGGAACAATAAAATTATACCTTATGTAGCGCTGCCGTTGTATGCAAAGGTAGGAGTTAATCAAGGTAACTTACCTATTGAGAATATTACATGTGGGCCAACACTACAATCGGATCTTACAAGGAAATCAATTGGAATGTTGTTAGCGATAAATAAATTCCGGATTGATGAAATTAGGTTCTCAGGCATTCCCTTTGCAACATAAGTAGGCACAACATTCCTCAGCAGTTTTAGCTGGGGTTCTTTTTTGTCAACAGGGCGTTTATATTGCCATTTACCAAATGCTGCAAGGGCACTATAATTGGTAAAGTAAGCCAACAGGGGAGGAGCTCATGAAGAATCATAATATGGAGAAGATTGTTGATGGAATAGAAAAAGAAATGACTAATTGATATGGAAATAAAGAAAGTATTGACATAAGGAGACATAATAAAGGTGGTGGTGTAATTTAAATGCCTAACAAAAGAAGAGATCTAACTCCTCATGAGAATTCAATATTACTTTCAGAGGTTGAAAATATGTGCCCTTTATGTGTAAAACCACTTATGTATGAGAAAAATGGTAGACAGCATAAGCTATGGGAAGGTGCACATATATATCCTCTTAATCCTACAGAATTAGAGATTAAATTATTAAAGGATGAAGAGAGATTGCATGAGGATGTAAATAACATAAGAAATTTTATTGCTTTATGTGGTGATTGCCACAAGAAGTTTGATAACCCTAGAACTGTTGAGGAATATAGATGGTTATTAAGCATAAAGAAAAACATATTGTCTAAGAGTGAGACTAGAGCAAAGTATGCTGATTATCAAATTGAATCAGAAATAAAAGAAGTCATTATAATGCTTGTAGAGGAATTTAATGAGAGTGCTCTTAAACAGTTAGAAATGCAAGCATTAAAATTGAATGAAAAAGCAAATGAAACATTGACAAGAGTAACAAAGATGAGGATAAGAAATGAAATAACCGAATATTATTATTATATTAAAGAGCAATTTGCTCAACTAGATAGCCAATATCCTAGGTCATTTAATGCAATAGCCTCACAGATTAGTGCATTTTATAACAGTTTAAGCAGGATTGAGACATCACAAGAAGTGATTTATGGGCAACTTACTGAGTGGCTCTCAAAAAAGACTGGCAACAGCAATTTAGGTGCTTGTGGAATTATTATTTCTTTTTTTGTTCAGAATTGTGAGGTGTTTTCATGATAGTGCCTAACAAGGTAATTAGTTTTAGTGAGTCAATTATTGGGAAAATGCCAATTATTATTAGGCGTTTATCAAAGCAAGATATGACAGTAAAGGAATTATTCTTTACAACACAAGATTACTTTGAGGAAATTGATGAGTTTATTTATTCACTTGATGTTTTATTTCTACTTAATGCAATCAAAGTAGATTTTGATAAAGGGGTAGTTACCTATGTTAGAAAGGATTAAAAGTGCAATATTTGCAGAGGGAGTTATAGATTTCCATGAGGGCTTGAATGTTGTATTAGGTGATAATAAAGGCTCTAACTCTATAGGTAAATCAACTTTACTTATGATAGTAGATTTTGTCTTTGGTGGTAATACATATATTTCTCATAATAGTGATGTTGTAGCAAACCTTGAACATCATGAGTTTGGGTTTACTTTTAAATTTAACAAGACTAAATATCATTTTGTTAGAGGAACAGAAAATCCAGATGCAGTATTTAAGAGCAACAATAAATATGAAAAGCTAAAAGAAATTAAAGTTAATGATTTTACAAAGGAACTAAAGAATCTTTATGAATTGGAATCAGACCAATTAAACTTTAGAACTGCTGTTAGTACCTATTCAAGAGTTTGGGGTAAAGAAAACAATAATGTTAAAAAACCGCTCCATAGTTTTGCTCAAGATAAATTCAATCAAACTGTAACAAACTTGATTAAGCTTTTTAACAAGTATAATGCTATAGAATTACAGGATAAGGAACTAAAAAGACTTGAAGATCAAAGGCAAGTCTTAAATAAAGCAGGCACTTACAAATTGATCCCCAAAATAAATAAAACAAAGTTTAACAAAAATATCAAAGAAATAGAATCTCTTACTAAAGACATTGAAAGGCTAGGAAAAAGTGCATATAGCCCCTCAGGTGATATTAGTGAGATTGTTTCTGATGAAATGATTTCCCTTAGAGAAATGAAGAAAAAGCTTATAGATGAGAGAGAATATTATATCTCTAGATTAAATAGGACAACTAGAACTATAAAAAATTCTGCAGGTGCTGGGTTTGAAAATCTTTTTGAATTTTTCCCAAATGTAAATGTAGAAAAATTGCAGAATATAGAATCATTCCATCAGGGAATCAGTTCTATTCTTAGTGATGAGTTAGAAAATGCAAAAAAAGAGTTAGCAAGTAAAATAGATGAATTAGAGCAGGAAATTAATAAAGTTATTGAAAAGCAAGAGCAGTTATTAAATCCTGATGAAGAACTTAATGTATTTATTGACAGCTTAATTGAATTGTCATCAGGGCTAAAGAGCCTTCAATTAGAAAATCAGTATTACAGAAAGTTGTCAGGAATAAAAGGAGATATTGACACTAAAAAAGGTGAGCTTGAAGAGTTAAAGGAAAAAATTGTTGAAGAAATTAATAAAGCAATCAATACAAAATTAAAAGAAATTAATGACTTAATCCATGAGGACAAAAGGACTGCACCTCAATTGAATTTAACTTACAGTAAATATGACTATGAAATTGTTGATAACACAGGGACAGGTAAAGCATATACAAACTTATTGATTTTTGACCTTGCTATTTTAACACTAACTAAACTACCTTTTATTATACATGACTCTTTCTTATTCAAGAATATTGAAAAAGAAACTGTTGAACAAATAATCAATTTTTACAACACAATGTCAAAACAAGTGTTTATTGCTATTGATATTATTGATTTGTACAACAAGGAAACACAAAAGATATTAGAGGAGAAAAAAGTAATCCAATTATCTAAAGGTAAGTTATTGACAATTAAGGATTGGAGAGATAGCGAAAAATAAATGGAAAAATAAATTTAGATGATTTGAAAAATTAGTTTTAATAAACTTTTTTAAAACTAGAAGTCCGATTGACGACAAAGATATATTTGGGGTTTACATTATGGATTGAATTTTGCTGGGAGTCTGACAATTGTCAGGCTTCTTTTTATGTGGAGCGAGGATGAACATGTTGGAGGACAACAATGCTGTTATACGGATGCACTACGGAAGCTGCTTAGCCGTTTGACCGTTCAATCACACGCTTACACTGGATAGTTTACCCAAGCTGATCTGGACGGATACAATATGGAGATTTGAACCGGCACTCCTGGTCACTGTGGTCAAATGTTTAAAGCGATATTCCAATTTGTCGGAAAAGCAATATCGTAAGCGATCATACGGAGTGAAAATTTGCCCGACCTGTAGTTCGTGATGGAAAAATTACAACCGACTGGCGTAACCTTCTAATTAAAACGTAACGATGCCAGTTAACACGACGTGGGGTCATCTCAAAAAGAGGTGGCCTTTTATTATTGAAGAGAAAGATGGGTACCCATAAACGCAACAAAGAAGCAGCTCGATTTTATCATAGTCATGAATAACAATTGGTACGAGAACAAGCCAGAGGTTCTCACAACACACATTCAGATTAATTTTTATAACCCCATTCTTTATACGCACTCTCTTTGTAATAATGCAAAGATGATGTCAATTGGTTTTCTTTATTTTGTATGCTGAATTGTGAAACTGCGTCAGCTATAGCTTTTTGCTTGAATGAAATACGGACACATGACTGCTTCTTAATTCTTTCATACAACGCTTTTGGCCACTTTTCTTCACGCGAGAGGGGATTTAATATGTAATCGTATCCGAAATAATTGCGCTGATCGCTCCTCGCGAGGCATCACGCCGAGCAAGCCGGCTACCGGCCATATCACCAGACAATCCACTTAAATGAACCATTACATAACTTCTTTTTCAATATACTTGTTTTCACTCTTATTCCACCCGCCGCCGCCGACTTTTGGTACGAATGTTCATGTCTGCCACCGCGATGCGCCTGGGGTTCTTTTCTCGATCGTTCGTCTGGTCTTCCTTTGATTCGTCTCTCGGCCCTACTTCTTGATTGCTCCCTAGCTGCTACTGTTATACGCCCCGCTTCCTTTGACCCGCTCTTGATTTCTGCGACGTCCCTCTGCATTATTTCCATACTATTTCACATCATTTTGGGTGTCCTTTTCTAACCCGGTTTTCGCGCAGCGCGCGGCGGCCCCTCGCCCGGTCGGTGACTGCAACTAGGTTCGAATAAAGGAGCAGGGGAGAGGTCTGCAACTGGACTCGAAAATAGCAGAAAATAAATACGGATAAAGGTGCAGAGAAAAATCTGCAGCTAGATACGGATCTAGATACAGCCAGTAGGGGAAGATCGGGTATAAAGGGGCTAAAGAGGCAGAAGAAAAGCGGGGACGAGAGATGGCTATAAGGGTGAAAACAAGTATATCAAAGAAACCCATATTGTGGTACGATATGGATAGAAACAGGAATGTCTGTTCGCTGTGCGGCTATTAATAAGGGAGCTGGTTAGATGAAAAATGCTGAGTTTGAACCGCTGTTCCGGGCGGTTGCTAAGCTGGGGCTATCTGCGGCGGAGCGGGAGAGGCTGACTAGCCAATATGTATTCATGTATCTGGAGAACGGCGTTTATGCGTATAAGCACAGCGTGACCCGTCATTATGTGTATTTGGATGAACTTGGAGTCCTTCAGGCCGGCGGGATTGAACCGGAAGCAGACGATGCTTCCACTGCTTGAAGTGCCGGGGTTCTGACGCCGCGCTGCGTCCGCTGTCTGTTGAGGTCCTAATTTTATAAAGCTGGATTTCGAGGAGGTAGTCTCAATGCCGAGGAATCAACATCCCATCGAAAAGACGGAATCTTTCGGCCAGGTTCTGAAGGTGCAGCAGGTCATTGATTTTATGGTGCTCTCTGATCTGCTGAACGGTCAGCGGTACCACAGTGAAATGGAGCAGTTTATTACGCAGACGTTCGAAGGCGTCGGGGTGAATGATGCCTATTTCAGCAGCCGGCTGAAGGCACTTGCGGAGAGCGGGCATGTCACGCGTCACTGGGACGGCGACAACCGGTACAACCGGTATTACCAAATTACAGATTCCGGCGTGACGTACTTTAAGCTGATGCTGCGTGAGCTTCCGGATCGGGTGAAACGGGCCAAACGGGTATATGACCGGTTCGAAACCTATATTCAGAAGTTTGGCAGCATGCATTTGAAATAGGGAGGGAGCGGGAGTATGGAAGAACTAAATTACCAGGACGTCATTGAGCGGATTAAAGCCCGCTTCCCTCAGGGGACCGTCAGGCAGCGGGAGGACAACGGCCGGGCATACATCCCCAATCAGATTTATACCGACCGCGTGGAATCGGCCACAGGGAGCAGATGGGACCGGGAAATCCGGGATGTGGAAGTCAACATCCCCCACCGCTTTGTAAAGGTCATTGCACGGGTGACGATTGGGCCGCACCACCGGGATGGAATCGGCTTTTCGGAAATTCATGCCGACGGGAGCGGGAAAGTCAAACAGCTTTCAACCGCTGTGGACCAAGCCGCAAACGAAGCGGTCCGCGATGCGCTTGATACATGGCAAATTGGCTGGCGGGATCTAGCACCATATAATTCAAAAGACTGGGGCGGCAATCCCGCGCTTGGGCATCTTCTTCATGGTGAACCGCCCGGGGAGATCGACTTTACGAAACAACCGGCAGCCGTCATAGAACGGAAATGTGTGTTTGCAAACTGCGGACGGAAGCTTACCCGGGATGAATGGGAACTGCTTGGTCATATTCCGAATCTGAGCCGCGAACGGATGACCTATTGCTTTGAGCACATTCCGAATCATTATAAACGGAAAATCCCGAGCGAGATTCAGGAAGCCTTTCTAAATCCGAATAAATGATACTTGGAGTTCCCACTCGCAAACATTTGGAGTAAAGTTATAATTGTCGTGTCGGGTTATTTACGTCAATGGTCAAAGGCGGAGCTAGGCTGCCGATCCATGTCAGGCCTAGTCTTGGATTGAACTATCATGATAATAAGTTATTAAAAATATAAGAGCCTTAATACATTTTATTGTCGTAAGGCTCTTTAAAGTTGTTTAATTTCTATCCATTCAAATGTGTTTACACTCAAAAATGAATAATAAAGTTGTTTAATTCTTATTCAACCAAAGCATCTGTTACTTTAGTACAACCTTTCACAAACTTACTTTCGTCTATAGTTTAATAAGATGTTTCCAACTCGGTTAGACCCCTTAATTCCGGAGAGTTGCGATAAACGCTTGTGCGACGTGGAGTTAATTCCCGAATAAGTATATGGACATTTAGAATCATTTTAAGTTCCTTTCTCCATAAACGAACAAGGGGGATTTTAGACTAATCGGTTGGTTTCTTTTCGTCAGCGGGTATATTGCGATTCATGATTCTAAAATAAAAAGTCGAATTCGAGGAGGAGTATGTCATTTTTTACCGAAACACTTGGTAACATATTGAGTTTTATAGTGAGGACAACTTGTTCCCTTAATAAGGGTAGTCAGATCAAATCCACAGATTATTTCTTCGTAACTTACACGACTACAATAAGCTATGAGAATAAATTTGGAAAAAATCCTATTTAAACATTAGACTTTGAGTACAAGAAAGCGGTGTAATCGTTGTTGAATACAGTGATGAGCAGCACCAAGAGTGAAGAAAACTACAAGGCACAATCTCTAGGGAAATGGAGTCTTATGAATACTTCGAGATGAGAAAAATTGAAGAAGATTATACTAGAAATTCTTAAACCACTAGTGCAAATCTTAAAAGGAGTACTGTGTAATGTGGATAACGAAACACATCGATCTTCCTGATGAAATTATTGAAGCTCAGAAAAAAGGTGAACTTGTAATTTTCGCTGGAGCAGGTGTTTCAACGCCACCTCCATCTAGTTTACCGAATTTCGAAAAATTAGCTAATGCGATTGCACAAGGTTATATTCCATATAATAAAGACAGTTCAATAGATACTTTTTTGGGGAAATTACTAAATATAGGGGTAAGGGTGCATGAAAAAGCTATTGAGCTACTGACTTCTCCAGACTCTAAACCTTGTACTTATCACAAAAACATTATAAATCTATTCGATAAAGATGATGTAAAAATTGTTACAACGAATTTTGACGATCATTTTAGAAGTGCAGCCAATAGTCTTGAAATACCATTTTATTCAGCCCCAGCACTACCTTTAGGTCGTGATTTTACTGGAATTATTCATTTACATGGAAATGTCACAAAGAGACCACAGGATTTAGTGTTAACAGACAGCGATTTTGGAAGAGCATATTTTACAGATGGATGGGCTACTACGTTTTTAAGAGGTATGTTCTCTAACTATGTAGTTCTTTTCATTGGATTTAGTGCAAATGATCCCGTAATTCAATACATTGCACGTGGATTGGGATCAAACAATCGTAATAGATATGCGTTTACAGAAGAAGGACAACACGAACATTGGAAACACTTACAGATCAAATACATAGAATACCCTCGTTCTAGGCATGATTTATTAGAAGAAGCAATTGAGGCTTGGGTAGTTCGGACTCAAATGGGTGTATTTGAACAAAGGAAGTTAATAAAAGATATTGCTGAAAACCCTCCAGGATTGAATGCAGTCGATGAAAGTTATATCAAATATCAATTAAAGGACCAGTTGGGAGCACAACATTTTTTTGAGTTCTCCAAGGATTTTCAATGGGTTGAGTGGATGGATAGCTACAAGAACTTAGATTCCCTTTTTAAGATAGATACAGTATTAACTCCTATTAAACATATGCAAGCAATGTGGTTTTCAAGTTTTCTTGGGGATGACTCGGAAAAAATGTTGAAAATCATTATGGAAAAGAAAGCAGTAAGTAATTTTCTTAAAAACCATCTTATGAGAGCGCTAGATCAGAAAAAAACACAACTTTCTGCAAATGATTTTGGTAAATGGTTACCTGTTATTTTAGATCATGCAAACTTTATCAAGAATGAAAATCAAATAGAATATATTAGCCACGATTTGGAATATCCGAAAAATAGGGATCAAATTCTTGTGTTTTTTGAGTACCTAACGACCCCAATAACAAAGTACACAAAGAAATTTTCACTTTCTGATATCAATAATGAGTTAGTTGATGTTGAAATTGATATTCAAGGTGATACTTACTGGTTAGGTCAAATATGGACAAAGTATATCGTACCTAACTTTGATTACTTTGCACTTCCTATTACGAAACTATTAATTCATCAACTTCAAATGGTAACATACCTTCTAAAATCAACAGGGCATGAAAATTGGGATCCTATTTGTTTCTCACGTTCTGCAATTGAGCCGCATGAACAAGACCGATATCCAGATAGTATGGATACTGTTATTGATGGATGTAGAGACGTACTAGAATACCTAATTAAACATGATGTGAATCTTGCAGCATCGTTTGTAAACCAATGTTTTATGAGTGAAAGCAAAATATTAAAACGAATTGCTATCCATTCATTTAAGTTACTTGACACTGTCCCATTTGATGGAAAGATACAATGGATACTAGATAATGAGCTATTGTATAATTCAGATCTTAAGCATGAGGTATATCAGTTAATTAAACATGTATATTCACAGGTGACTAAAAAAAGTAAGAGGCTATTTTTGAAAAATATTAAGTATGAATTTGAAAAGAAAAGAGCGGCGGTAGAAGATTCGAAAAAGGAAAGTATAGATTACGAAGAGTTCAATTTATATTACTGGTTGACCTTATCGGACGAAAATTGCCGATTAGCTAGAAGAGCCTTTATAAATGCAAAGAAGAATAATAAGCAATTTAAGGTGCGAGGTGAATATCTCGATTTTACTCATTGGAGTTCTACTGGTGGTTTTGTACCATTAATCAGCAAAGTAACTGTAGATGAAGTATTATCAAAAGACCCTGATGATCCAAGCAATTTAAACTGGCTTTTGACTTACAAAGAGAAAGATAATCTTTTTGATAAAAGAGAAGGCTTTTTGGAGGTTGTTAGTTCAGCAATAGCCACTCAATCCGATTGGGGTTGGAAATTGTTGAGGCGTTTGGTAACTCCTCCAAAGAAGTGGAAAACTGATCTCTGGAAGTCTATTGTTAACGGTTTGAAAGAAACTAAACTATCAAATGAAGAGTGGTTTGAGCTTTCTAAAATGTTATTAGACCACCGGTATCTCAATACGCTGCATTATGAAATTGCACATCTTTTTGATAAGGCAACCAAGTCAGTTGGGGCGGATTTCCAGCCAAGTATCGGCATAATAATAAAGATTTTCAGTAAAATCTTTAATGCTACGCAGAATTCAGATATTTCAACGGTTGATGATTCATATATTCAAGCAATCAATCATCCTATTGGAAAGCTAACCGAATTTTTCTTCTTTGTCTATGTAGAAGTGTTTAACGATGACAAGGCTGATAAGCAAAACTTAAATCTAATCCGACAAAATGTTTTTTCTAAGTTGATGAATCAAAATGATGAGAAGTCTCAAATCGGTCAAATAATTCTCGCTCACCGATTGCATATTTTCTTATTCGTTGATGAGAAATGGAGTAAAGAAAAAGTAATCCCATTATTTGATCCCACGCGTGATAAAGAAATGGCAAAAAAGGCCTGGAATGGGTACGCATATGGCGGAAGATGGAATGAGCGAATTCTAGAGAGTCTTTTCCAAAAATTATTGTTGATAATACCTTTCACTAATGAAATGGAATCTGAGATTGAAGAAAGCATTTATCGTTTGTGCTCTTCGATATTGTTATTCTCAATTGATTTCCGTGAACCATTACTAAAACACTTTATAACGTCAGGAAATGAGTATCAATTAACCCTTCTGACCAAGGCGTTGAAAAACAATCTTCAACAACTTGATGAACAAGCTCTACTGACTGCTTGGCAAAGTTGGTTAGGTAAATATATCAAAGCCCGTCTCCAAAACCTTCCAGTCAGAGTCAGTGATGATGAGATACTTGAAATAATCGAATGCGTTCCCTATGTAGAAACGGTGATTGATGAATTCGTAAATTTGGTTGTTACATCTAGGCAGGTAAGATTGAAAAATGGTCATATAATATACCAAATCAGCCATAAAGAATTAGGAAAAAGGCACCCGAGAACAATGTTGATTTTTTTGGATTACATTCTGAAAGATACTGAATATCGACCGCGTGCTACATACACGAAGGATTGGGACGTTTCTGGAATCATTCTGACGAACGAAATCGGGCACGGCGAAGAATAACAATTAAATATTAAAAATCGGTAAAACTGGGTGAATTGCTGCCATAGCATCTTTCTTTGCTTTATCACTGACGTGCGTATAAATCTGAGTAGTAGAGATATCTTCATGTCCTAATAGCTCCTGTAATGTGCGAAGATCTACATGCCCAGTCGCCAATAAATTAGTTGCAAACGAATGCCGTAATTTATGTGAAGATAAATGTGTATCCTTGTATTGAGGATACGCCTTTTTAAATTCCCCAAATGCCTTCTCTGCAACATATTGAATTGCCCTTTTGGAAAGGCGACGACCAAAACGAGAAATAAAAAAAGCATTCTCCTGACTACGACGTGGATTTAAACGTTTTGCGAGACAACTCTTCAATAAAAGAACTATATCGGTAGGTAGGGGGATATACCGCCACTTTCTACCCTTACCGAGTATAGCTAGCTGACCGCTCTGTTCATGATAATCAGCAATGTTCAGCCGGTGAATTTCGCCTACTCGTAGCCCTGAATACGACATTAAAGCCAGAATAGTTAAATCACGCATAAAATACCGGCTGTTCACCAATTCAAGAAGCCCACCAAGATCATTCTTTTCTATATAGACAGGCACTTTATTCTTTTCGACCTTTGATTTTGGCACATCAATTGCCGGATTTGATTTTGCGAACTCAAACTCAATCATAATTTTAAAGAACAACCTTATCGCCGAAAGCGCCCGATTACGTGCACGCTCCCCAGACCCCGAATTCCTGATCTTCGTAAGATGCCCCATGACATCAATTTTCCGAATAGTGCTGACTGGTTTATCCGGGAAACTGCGCAAAAACAGCCGTACATCATGCAAATAGCCGTTTTGAGTCTCCTTCGTATAGCCGCGGTCTTTCAGCCAGATAACAAATGTCTCCAAAACTTCCTCATTCTGTTCATCAATCTGCATCTGATCTTCACTCCTCTTGTACCAAAGCGGGGCAGAGAACCGCTTAAAACGCGAATTGCATGAAACACGTATTTAATGCAGTTCATAATTTATGATTTCGCCGCGTTTCTTACGATTCCTTCTGGCACATTGGTAGATTTCTTACGAGTGCTGAGAAGAGGCGAGATGAAGCGATCGCTATTTCGATTATGTTATACTTACCTTAAGAGGTACATTAATCAGCCAACGCCATTCGTTTCCATAGAGCAGCCTATTTATTCAATGAGTTCATTACTAAGAGAATCCTAATGTCATCTTACTGCCAAAGTTCGCCATTAAGGCAGCTTTTCCACTTAAAATGATCCTAACCTTCCAATCAATAGTCAGAAGGAGGGCGATGATGAAAAGGCAGCGAAAAGTCAAAAAGACCCTCCTGCAAAAACTGAGGAAGAAAATACATTCGCTTACGGCGCCAAAACGAGTTCCACGAAAACGAAAGAGGACCCTAAAAGCTGAAAATCCAAACTCTCCGAACCCCGTCACAAAAGAACTAAACAAAATAGAAAATGAGTTATCCCGGAAAATGACAGAAGATATGAAGAAGATTAGACAGGAGATGGAACAGGATCTCCTTCAAAAATTAACAACAACGATTGCTAAACCGGAAGAAGATACTAATTTGGGCAGCAACAGCAATCCAGGGCAAAAGAAAAGAGCTGCTAAACAAGCAGGTCCTAAGCGTTCACGGAAATTATCCAGATCCACCGATTACTCATTTCTAAAGGTTCTATTTTTATCGGACAATCGAGGAAAGAAAGTCGTCGTCGGATATGAGGTATTAGATAACAGCAGCAAGGAAATCTGGGGAATAGATATTCATGAAGGAACCTGCTTGTGCAGGGCAAAGAAAATTGTAGATACAAAACTTAAAAGCCGAAAAGTAGAACAAGAGCGTCAATATTACTTGGTAAATACTCAAGATGAGAAGCTATATTACACGGATGATTATGCTAAAGAGGCTATGAAACGAGGGAAAATCGCAGTAAATAACTACACAGCTGAGTTGGCTGAGGCTATAAAGTTTGCCGTTGAGTTAGGATACGGCGGCCCCAAGAAGAAACGACAAACTAAATAACGTGTTCTACATGAAGAAGGCCTTGAGTTGAATTAACTTCAAGGCCTTCTTTAATATACCATATCTACATATTAATTCGTTTTCTTTTATCACTATATTAGGTAAGAAGATCATAGTTCCTGTTCTCAATCCGGTAAACATAATAATTATTATGTATTCTGATTTGGATTAAATCATTCCCTGCTGTTTCAAACTGCAGCATCCCCGCCAAGCGGCCGTGAAGCGGAACCATTTGTGCCTTCACATCCATCATGTATCTGATTTCGTATGAAGTTTTCAAAGAGCTGCACTTCCGGTTATCGTATCCGCCAAAGCCGATTAATTCAGGTTCTGGATGGACAAGGGCAGCCCTTCAAGGCCGAGAATTGTTTTTGAAATGCCTTCTTCAAAAACAATTCGAGCCTTGTCCAACCAGGTTCTGTGTGATGTGCTTGCAGCAACGGATAGGACTGGAAGGCAGCTTTGAGAATGATGGGGGAATCTTCGGTACGGAGAGGATCAGGAGGGCGGCTTTGAAGTGTTTAAGTGGTAAGCATGGCAAATGCGGTATTGATGAAGCGGTATACACGAATATAGAGTCGTGAAGTAGGGAAATCTAATCTGTTTCGTCTAAATAAAAGACGCTGTGTTATAATGTTAAAGAGGTATTCGGTTTGGAGGGGCGTAACTATGGATTTTAAAGAAATTGATCAACTAAAATTACAGCTTGACGAACTCAGACCATTACCTGCTGCAGCGGTTAGAAACTTGGATGAGATTTACCGTGTAGAGTGGACCTATAACTCCAATGCGATTGAAGGCAATACACTGACTCTTCTAGAAACCAAGCTTGTGTTGGAAGATGGGTTGACCATAGGTGGGAAAAAACTAAGGGAACACTTTGAAGTCATAAATCATTCCGAGGCGATTTCTTTTGTAAAGGAGATCGTGGATAAACAGATTGAGTTATCGGAACATGTGTTAAGATCCATTCACCAGCTCGTTCTCAAAAATATAGATGACGAAAACGCAGGACGTTATCGAATGATTAATGTGGGGATATCCGGTTCTGGCCATACTCCCCCAAATTATTCGATTGTAGCTGAACAAATGGAACATTTGATGCAGTGGTATAATCAAACTAAGGATCACATTCATCCGGTTGAATTAGCGGCAAGAGCGCACTTCCAATTTGTCTTCATCCATCCGTTTACAGACGGCAATGGACGTACAGCTCGTTTACTAATGAATTTAATATTAATGGGGTATGGTTATCCCCCTGCTATCGTCAAGGCAGAGAATAATCTTCGATTGAAATATTACGAAACGCTTGAAGAAGCAAGTGTAAAAGGAAACCTAGAGCCTTTTATTAATCTAATTGCTTCATGTGTAAAAGATAGTTTGCAGCGCTATATTGCCGCCGTAAAGTAATTCGCTGCATTTAGTCGAAAAGTTGAATGAACGAAACGAATAATTACAATTGATGATACCTGTTGAGGAGCTGCTTTGGGCAGCTCCTCAATTTTTTTACAATATTTAACTCTTCCTTTTATGTTTATTTTTACTTTCGGATTGTCGATAAAGATAGAAATAACGATAAAGCGAGATGAAAAAATGATATTCCCTTTTGCAAAACAACTAAAAGAAATTAGATTATCTAATAACCTATCGCAAGAACAACTTGCGGCACAACTCGGAATCCAAGCCTATGCGGTTTGGAAATCGGAGGGCGGGAAAAATATAAGCCCGCGGGTATCAAAAGGATCTCGGCCATACTGGATTGTATTCAAGTATAGGCGGTGGATCCCTTGTTCCTAAAAAAGAAAAGCAGTAGAACAAAACCAGTGATTACCCGACATGAAGTCGTAGAGCTAACCAGCAAATCATCGGTAGAAATAATGTCTTTCAAACCAAGTAAGCCTATTCCCCCGGCGAAAAGAAAAAAACGGTAGAATTCCTTCTGAACAGTTGATGATTTTACCATTTCCTTTAAAATAGGGAGTGGTAGATCAACGAGGAGGAGCATATGGATATTAAGCGTTAATTACATTCCTTCATCGGGTTCCTGATGGTCTCGCTCCTTGCGTTGGTCGTCGGAGCCCTGGCTGGTGAACTGAAAACAATCGTATCCTGGGTTAGTTATCCCCTTCACCTCTTTGCGGTTGAATGGCGTCCAAGCGAAAAATCCCCTGACTTTATCAAAGGTCTATATGCAGGTGTTTGTCTGCTTCTTTATCTTTACCTCCTGCAAGGATGTATTCAGTTATTTTTCTGGGGGGTACATACATGGAAGGGCTCCAAGGAATCGACAGAGCACCAAAGCTTGCAAGATGATCTCCTCGTGACTTCCTATTCCGAGGAAATTGCCTCGACAATCGAATTAATTGACCATCCTGACGTTTCGGATGACCAGGTCCAAATCGCGCTTGATGATTTAATGAAGGAATCGGAAGAAGTATATCGAAGAGTTTTCCGACCATGGATTACCGGGACATACGGCATTGTTTCCTAACTCAGGACGAGAATGGCGAGGTAGTCATGATCAGACTCGGCCGCCAAATGATTTTAAAACCAGAAGATGCGGAAATTGTAGATTGGGTCCTGACCGGCTTTTCCGAAACCCATGTATTAGAGCCGATTCCAGCGGATAAGGCGCGCGGTACGGATATGAAGGCAGTGGGGCTGGTTCGCAATCAAGGCGCTTATTTTCGTCTCGGATTCGTCATCCTGCTACCGCAAAGCGAGCAATTAACTGAAGAGACTCGGCGGCGTTTCTATAACAGCTCGCTGAATCTCCCGCTCATCGCTCACATGGACAAGCTGATGATCCATATGGTAAAATATACTATGAAGATGAGAGGAGGAGCAGCGCCATGACGACTGTAGTGAAACAGCATAAGGGCACAACCACAAGTGGCGAGGAGTATTCCGTCTTGGTCTTCAAACCTTCGACCGTCTTAAAACCAGCAATCCGTACAAATCGAGAAAACTTTATCTCCAAAAAGACGGCTCCCCCAAAAAGGAACGTTCAATAACCCGTATAACTACTATTTCCAATGAAAGCCGCGTATACCGCGGCTTTTTTTATGTGCACGTAAGTAGAAGATATCCTAATTGATATATATCAAGAGCATGTAGCCAACATCGTATCTGCCGTTTTCTCGCTCCGAAAATAAAAAATGAGATAAAGCTCTTATCATTTATGACATCAAGTTCTTGTTACCGACAAGAAGGCATTACATTCCAAACAAGAACCAGCGTTCCTATATAGACATCCTGCATAAAACACGATTTATTGCAGCATTCACCGCTTACGATCCCCACCGACAAAAGGTGTTCATGTTGCTTCGTCCGGAAAAAGGACAGCCTATTTAGTGGGGATGAATACCATTAATGTTGCCAGCTAGCGTTTGCCTTGGTATCATTGATTCGTCCATGAATTGGAAAACGGGGTCTCCTATGATGAATCATGCAATGATGAATGAATCCCTAAGATAAAACACAAATTACCAATGTCTGCAACTTATATAAATATTAAAGATACAAAGCAAGCTCAGCATAGAAAGGAGCATCGGACAATGTTGGTTTTCAAGCGGATCTTAAAATGGTCCCCGCCTCGGGTGTTGGCTGCAGGCTTTGCGGGTATCATTCTTTGCGGCAGTTTCCTGTTGACCCTCCCGTTCGCATCTTCGAATAATACGTTCACGCCTTTCATCGATGCTTTGTTTACGGCGACGACGTCGACTTGCGTTACGGGGCTGGTTACCGTCGATACCGGAAGTCATTGGTCGGTGGCAGGACAAGTGATTATTTTATTGCTTATTCAGCTTGGCGGGCTTGGATTCATGACGATGGCAACATTGTTTGCGATGGTGCTGCGCAAACGGATATCATTTCGAGAGCGGTTGATTTTGCAGGAAGCGATGAATCAAAACAGCATGGAAGGCATCGTTCGATTAATTCGAAAGGTCATTGCATATGCCTTGACGATCGAACTCGCAGGAGCGATATTGTTTGCCATTCGCTGGTCCTTCGATATGCCGATCGGAAAGGCGGTATACTTCGGCCTGTTTCATGCCGTGTCGTTCTTCAATAATGCGGGCATTGATTTATTCGGACAATTCGGCGTTCCGTTTGTCAGTTTGACAAGCTATGCGGACGATCCCATTGTCAATATCGTGACAATGCTGTTAATCATAATGGGCGGTATCGGCTTTGTCGTCATTGCAGATGTCATGGGATACCGCAATACCAGGCGACTGTCGCTTCATTCGAAGGTCGTATTGACTACGACGGGAGCACTTGTCATTGCAGGCACGCTAGTCATGTTTATCTTTGAGTTTTCGAATAATAAAACACTGGGCTCGATGCACTGGGGTGGGAAAATACTGGCTTCCTTCTTCCAATCAGTTACAACGAGAACCGCAGGCGCCAATACGGTAGATCTGGCGTCACTTCGGCAAGCAACGCAATTTTTCATGGTTATTCTGATGTTCATCGGAGCATCGCCGGGATCAACCGGGGGCGGTATTAAGACAACAACGTTCACGGTATTGGCAGTCGCGGTTCTTGCGATGATAAGGGGAAAAGAAGATACTGTATTATTTCGGTTTCGGCTTGCGCAGGAACGTATTATCAAGGCGCTGACGATTACGATGCTTTCGCTTACCTTGGTCATTATCATTACGATGGTTCTTGCAACTACGGAAGATCAAGCCTTCCTGAAAATTTTGTTTGAAACCACCTCGGCATTCGGCACGGTCGGATTGACGTTAGGCATAACGCCCGAGCTGTCCACGATCGGTAAAGTGTTAATTATCTTCATGATGTTTACAGGGAGACTTGGGCCTTTGACACTTGCTTACGCTTTAGGACCCCGCAAAGAAAAAGATTTATTCAGATATCCCGAAGGAAAGATTACGATCGGATAGGGGACTTGCAAATGAAAAGCGGTCAGTTTGCCATCATCGGATTGGGGCGTTTTGGTTCCAGTCTTGCCAGTGAGCTAACCAAGCTTGGTTATGATGTGCTCGGAATCGATAAAGATGAAGATGTCATTCAAGAAATGAGCCAGGTGTTAGCCCTTGCTGTCATTGCGGAAAGCACGGATGAGGAATTTCTACGATCGATCGGTATTCGTAATTTCGATTGCTGCATCATCGCAATCGGCGACGATATTCAAGCCAGCATTCTGACGGCGCTTCTGCTCAAGGAATTAGGCGTTAAACAAGTGGTCGCCAAAGCGTTGACCGAGCTTCACGGCCGCGTGCTGGGAAAAATCGGCGTCGACCGCGTTATTTTTCCCGAGCGGGAAATGGGCATTCGGGTGGCGCATCAGCTTGTTTCTCCGAATTTACTGGATTTTATCGAATTGTCAAAGGACTATACGATCGCGGAGATCGCCGTTCCCAATCGACTTGACGGGATGTCACTAAAAGAATTAGACCTCCGGGCACGTTTCGGCTGCAGCATCGTTGCCATCCATAAAGATAAAGGTATCGTCATTGCTCCCGATGCAAGCGAAGCGCTCCATGCGCGAGATGTCATGATTTTGATCGGCACTAAAGATCAAGTCGAGCAATTCGAAGCTTCAGATATTCGATGAGGCTCGAAATAATCTCTTTTCAGAATCGGAAGTGTCTAGAAGATGGAAACAACCACAACCGAAATTGTCGGATATCTCATGCAGCTCCTGCTCATCGTGGTCGGGACAGGGATGATTGCAGGAATCGTTGCAAAGAAGCTGCATTTGCCGGACGTCGCGTTATTCATCCTTGCCGGCATAGTGATCGGACAAGGGTTCCATTGGATTCATGAATCCAACGGCTCATTAACGAACCAGTTGATTCTAATAACGGGATCCGTATTGATTTTGTTCGACGGCGGACGCAACATCCGATTGCATGGACTGAAGCAGGTAGGGTGGACGGTAGGGCTATTAAGCGTTCCTGGAGTTCTTGTTACGGTCGGCATCGTGGGAGCTGCCATTCATTGGCTTTTTGGGTTGGAATGGCTGTATGCATATCTATGTTCGGCCGTTATCGCTTCAACGGACCCGGCCTCCATTATTCCGGTCTTTCGGCAAGTTCGAATTCGAGAACGCGTTCGCGAAACAGTAGAAAGCGAATCGGCGTTCAATGATGCTACGGGCTCGATTCTTACTTTTGCGTTGCTCGCGGCGGCCACAGGCAATTCCGCGCTGAACGCTGGTGCCATTACGATCGATTTTCTGAGAACGGGCTTAGGCGGAATCGGTATTGGTTGCGCCATTGGATACGCGGTCGTATTCCTGGTATCGCACTTTCGATTCGGGCTCTTGCGGGACTATACCGTCATTGCCATGCTGGGGACAGCGATTGGCGCTTATGCGATCGGAGAAATGCTGAATTTCAGCGGCTATATGGCGACTTTCGCTGCAGGCTTGATTTGGGGGAATTCGGGCTCATTCAATTTGCACATGGGGGATAAACAAGAAGAAATGGGGCATTTCCTGAACAACATAACCGGGCTTCTGCGCATGCTTATCTTCATTTTGCTGGGGAGTCAGGTCAATTTCGGGATTATGGCGAATTACTTGTGGCAGAGTTTACTGGCGGTTATTATCCTCATGTTTATTGCCCGCCCCATTGCCGTATTGATCTCTGCGCTTCCGGACGTCAAGAGCCGCTGGACGTTCAAGGAAATGGTGTTCATGATGTGGGTGCGAGAAACGGGAGTCATCCCTGCCGCTCTGGCAGGGATGCTAGCGGGAATAGGCGTCAAACACGCAGATATTATATCATCCGTCACATTTATGGCCGTGATGCTGACCATTGTCCTTCAGGCAAGTACAACGTCTTGGGTGGCCCGCAAGCTGGGAATAACAGTGACATCACGCAAATAACCAGTATGGACCACAACGTAGTAGCCGATGCGAATCAGCTGAAGTGGGCGAACATACAAAGAAGAGCAGGAGGGATGCCCGCGCTGCACTTCTTTGTATTAGCCATTGATACATTTATGGTTATGAACTCATATTCTTCTCCATATCCCTACAGATTTCATTATTAATGTATTGGATAGGGGTCCCTTCTGATATACAACTCCTGGCAAGAAGTTCGTACCAATACTGATCAAAAGAAAGGCTTAACCAATGATAAGAACGAAGCGTTCGATATCGATCCCACATTTTGATTCGAAATTTATCCAGTTCAGAACATCTCCAATGCGAATGGTTAGTGGGTACTGGTTCATGCCAACAGTCTATAGAGGAACACCTATACGGAACACGGCGCTAACATCTTGCATGTTCCGATCACGCCTCCGATAACCGACGCAATCAATGTCGCGACCCACTGGGGCGTAACGGGCGTCCGCATCGAAACGGACGAAGGAATTACCGGGTACTGGTATACCGGAACGACCGCGAAAGGCGATAAAATGATTGCCGATACGATCGACTTATACTACGCCCCTGCACTCGTTGGCAAAGATCCGACCATGATTAAGCAAATCTGGGACGAGCTCCGGTTCGGTCCGATGCACTGGATCGGCCGGGCAGGCGTAACGCATATGGCGCAGGCGGCCGTGGATATCGCCTTTGGGATGTTGTGTCGAAGGCGGCGAACAAGCCGCTATGGCAGTATCTAGGCGGACATAAGCCGGAGAAGATTAAAGCGTATAACACGAACGGCGGGTGGCTGAATTGGAGCAAGGAACGATTGATCGAAGATATAACAAGCAATGTGTATCAAGGCTTCTCCGCGGTGAAGATGAAGGTCGGCAAACCGGATCCCCGGGAGGACTTCGACCGCGTGCGGGCCGTCCGCAAGGCGATCGGCGATGAGCTCGGCCTGATGATCGACGTGAATCAGCAGTGGAATATTACGACCGCCATGTCGAAGCCGCGGCATATATATCACCATATAAATTCACACTGACAGTATTTATCGAGGAATGGCATGACAAATACGCAGTAAATGAGCTGGAAAGAAAAACGCGGTTCATGTATGTACGTATATTAAAAAATAGAATTTTGCCAGCACTTTGTCATTTGCGGTTAGAACAGATTCAGCCTTTACACATCGCCGCTTTCTTAGCTGATACGGCTAAAAATGGAAGTAGACAAGATGGTAAAGATGGTACGCTCTCTTCCGGAACGATTCAAATCGTGTATCGCATATTAAAGAACGTATTTAATCGGTCAGTCGAATGGAACATTCTAAAAACGAATCCCGTAGCGTCTGTTAAGACACCTAAGGTTACCTATAAAGAAACTGAAGTCTATAACGAAGATGAAATCAAGCTGATGTTTGAAGCGTTGGAGCATGAACCTTTTCATTGGAGGATGATCATTACACTCGCGCTTACTACAGGTCTTCGGCGTGGAGAGTTGGTGGGGCTGGAATGGAAGCATATTGATTTAAACCAGGGCACTGTATATGTTAAACAAAGTGTTACAGACTTCATAAATGGCAATCCGGTAGTTAAAGTGCCGAAGACGAAAAAGTCGATTCGCAAAATTAGTTTATCTGATGCTGTATGTGCCCAGTTGGGCGATTATTATGCATTCGCATTACAGAAGTGGAGCCTGTTAGAACAAACTAGGAATCAAAATCATTTCTTTGTCTTTTTTAATCAATATGGACAAGCGTACTATCCGGAAAGTCCGTATTTATGGTTTCGCAGCTTCCTCAAGAAGCACCAGTTATGATAAATTAAATTTCACGATTTGCGCCATACATCGGCCACGCTGCTGATCAATCAAGGTGTCCATGCAAAAATTATCTCTGAACGATTGGGTCATGCGAGCATCACGACAACCATGAATATATATGGCCATGTATTATCGAAAGCAGACAAAGAAGCTGCGAATAAGTTTGACTTGGCTCTTCCCTTTTTAGCCGGTAAAAAGCCAAAAGAACCTGAGCGATATTCTGAATAAGCGCTCAGGTTCCTTAACATTCAGAAGCCCGTTAATTCAACGTTCATCTAACAAGCAGTGCGACAGACTCTACGTGCACAGTGTGTGGAAACATATCGACCGGCTGCACCTCCACCGTCCGGTACCCGCCATCTTCCAGCACGCGCAGGTCGCGCGCCAAGGTAGCCTGATTGCACGACACGTACACTACGCGTTCCGGCTTCATCGCCAGGATCGTGTCGAGCAGCGCTTCGTCGCAGCCTTTGCGCGGGGGGTCGACGACGATGACGTCGGGGACGATGCCCTCTTCGCGCCAGCGCGGGATGACGACTTCGGCGGGGCCGGCTTCGAAGGCGGCGTTGGCGATGCCGTTGAGCGCGGCGTTGCGCTTGGCGTCTTCGATGGCTTCCGGCACGATCTCGACGCCGTGGACGTGACCGGCTTGGCGCGCCAGGAAGAGCGAGATCGTCCCGATGCCGCAGTAGGCGTCGATGACCTGCTCGGTGCCGGTCAGCGCGGCGTACTCGACTGCTTTACGGTACAGCGCCACCGTCTGCACCGGGTTCACTTGGTAGAACGATCGGGCGGAGATGGCGAAGCGGATGCCGTCGAGCTCGTCGTAGATGACCTCGCTGCCCCAGAGGACGCTGGTCTCGTCGCCGAAGATGACGTTGGTGTCGCGCTTGTTGATATTTTGCACGATACTTGTCACGCCTGGAATCGTGTCGCGGATACGCGCGATCCACTCTTCCACGCTCGGGATCCGCTTGCCGTTCGTGATGAGCACGTTCATCGCTTCGCCGGTCACGAACCCGACGCGGGCCATGACGTGGCGGAGCAGGCCTTGACCGGTCTCCTCGTTGTACGCGGTGATGCCGAGCTCGCGGCCGATGCGCTTCACGCGGGCGACGATCTCGTCGTTGCTGTTGTGCTGGATCAAGCACTCGTCCATGTCGATGATCCGGTGGCTGCCGCGGGCATAGAAGCCGCCAATCAGATGCTCGCCGTTCAAATCCGGCTGCGGCAGGCCGTCCTTGCCTTGGATCGCCCCGTTCACCGCCATGCCCATCGGCACGGACGCCTTGTTGCGGTACCGCCACGGCTCGCCCATCCCGATCGTCGGATGCACGATCACCGCCGCTTCCTGGCCCGATTCCTCGACCGTTCCGCTGCTCTCGCCGACGCCGGTGCCGCGAACCGCCTCGCCCGCCACCCGCAGCTTCCCGATCCGCTCCAGGCTGTCCACTACGTGCTGCCGCTTCCACTTCAGCTGTGCGGCATAGTCCATATGCTGCAGCTGGCAGCCGCCGCACTGCTTGTAGATCGGACACGGCGCGTCGACGCGGTCTGCGCTCGGCGCGACGATCTCCGTCAGCTTCGCGTAGCCGTACGTCTTCTTGACCTTCAGGACGCGCGCGCGCACGGTCTCGCCCGGAAGCGCCCCCTGCACAAAAAGGGTAAAGCCGTCCGCGCGGCCTACCCCTTCGCCTTCATGTGTCAAGCCAATGATCTCGACGGTGACCTCATCATTTTTAATGACTGGCGCGGTAGCATTATCTTTCCTGCCTTCGTTTTTACCTGCCTTATTGACGCTCTTGAACTTGCTCATCTTAAATATCCGCTCCATCATCAGCCTCGCGTGATCACTCGGTTATCTTTGTCATTCGAACACTGCGGTGCTGTTAATTCCGATCCCAATGTTACATAAATATTATCTCCTCATATTAACACATGTAATAAGTCGAAAACTATCTATTTGAGCAATGAATCCATGATCTTACAACACGGAATGAAAAGTCATATCGGTTGCATGGATGAAGAGGGTAGTGCAGAGGCGGCAGTTCGTTTCCTCAACGGAATCGGAAGCAGTCCGGAATCCTGCCGCGGACTTGAACGTCTACAAATCCCGGAAGCACGACCCCGCATCGCAACACCCCACTACGTTCATAACCTCCTTGCTATTGATGTGTCCGAGCCGCTCCTACGAAAGACCACTGCCTGAAACGATCTTCCATTTATCGACATCCTTTCTCATTGAGGTTTGATCAGTTATAGCCTAGAATAGGCGGTACTCGACGTGATTGAATGCGTTTACAATAGGAGGAGGGAAGGCGTGAATCGGCTCAGGCATTTGTTCTTGCGCAGCATTCAGGCTCGTTTGATGACGTTTATTTTCGTGATAATCATTCTGCCACTGTCATTTCTCGGCTTCATGATGTTCCGCGCTTCATCTGGCATCATTGAGCACAGTGTCACCTTAAACACGTCAGAAACGATGGACCAGGTGCTCGACAATATCGAGTTCCATCTGAGCGGCATGGAGAGTGTGGCTACCGACATTATTTTCAATTACACGATTAACAGCAATCTGCGTAAAATGTCGGGACGGTACGACGAAGAGGAGATTCAAGCTGTCAACGAGATCAAAGCTTTGCTCACAAAGCAGCTAAGCATGCAGGATGGCATCGAGTCAGTCTTCCTGATCGGCGATGATTATTTCCTCGTCAGCAGCAGCAATACGAATCGGGCGTCCCCGCTGGACCATGTGCCTTCACTGATGAAGAAGCAAGCCTGGTACCGGGCCACTTCGGAGCAGGGGGGAAAGAGCTATTTTACGATTGTGCCGGGATAGGCGGAGCCAGACGAATCCGCCGGAAAATCGGATCAAGGAGCGAAGGGAGTCGTGGTGGACGCCGAGCAGAACAGACCGATTCGGATGGCGAGGCTGTTCCGGGACATCCAAACCGGTAGCCCGCTCGGCCTGCTCGGTGTTGACATGGATTACCGCGTCATCGACGATATCGTATCGCGGCTGCACAGCGGGTATAACAGCTCGCTCATCCTGGTTGACGAAGACGGCAATACAATCCTCTGAGCCTAGGATTCAATGCTTCATCGATGCCATTGGCAAAGAAGATCGAACCCAGCTGGAATAATGCAAGACAAAGAACCGGCGAGAACAGATAAATAAAGCCCAGCGGATTATGCGCCACTGGCCCGGACTCCGGTCAGCGCTAGCATGAGTGGAGGTGCCATTTGGAAGAGCAAAAGTGCTAGTGATATCAAAGAGTAAGAAATTGATGTAATTGGAATGGGAATGCCGGTTATTAGTTATAGGGAGAGGGTCACTGAACGTACCCTCATCAAGTAGATAGCTATAAATTTGACTCTATGCAGCCTTAGCTCAGTACTCGACCGAACTAAGGTTGTTTAATTTTTTCTGAAATCACTAGCAGTAGTAATAAAAGTGAAAATAATGATGTACCTCGTCCATAAGTTGCTCGTTGGAGATGAAACGAGAACAGTATAATCAAGTGAAGAGGTCGCTTACGATATGGCCTCGCAGTCTAACGGTCCCTCAATGTCTTCAAAGCGCCACTCCAAGCGATGACCTGGTTTAACATACCGTTTACCATTTCTACTTGACGATCGTCCGGTCTAAACACACTGAAGGATACGAAATCTGTGTAGAGAGATAAGCCGACTTGGGTACGCACGTCTGCCATTTGCAACTCTCCAGCGATCAGCCGCAGGTTCTCCACCGCTCGGGCGCCACCTAGACTGCCGTAACCGACAAATCCGGCTGCCTTGTTGTTCCATTCGTAGTAGATGAAATCAAGTGCGTTCTTGAGCACCCCTGAAGTGGCATGATTGTATTCCGGTGTTACGAACACAAAGCCGTCGAAAGAGGCTATCGTATTCGCCCACCGCTTAGTATGATCCTTCGTGTACTGCCCTGGCACCGGCTCGTCCAGCTGCGGCAAATGATAGTCAAGCAGATCTACGAGCGCGAACTCCGCATCGCTCCGTTTCTGTGCAATGTCGTAAACCCAGCGGGCAATGGTTTCCCCCTTACGTTCCGGACGGGTGCTTCCGATGATGATACCGATTCTGATCATATTTGTTTTTTCCTCCTGTGGACTGGTATTCGGCTTTTTATAAACTATGCACTATTTTCTCCCGAATTTTTTCTTCTAATCATATCAGAGTTGCAATTCCTATCATGATTCTTCATGTACCTCCCTCCACGCTCTCCACTTTATTAGCAAGGATATCAGCTGATTTGAAAGCGAGGCGGATCCTCGAATCGGGCGTCCTGGGAAGGTACGTAGCGTCATGGGACATGCGCTGACCCTGCGGCACGAAATCGAAGGCGAAGATACGCCGTGGCCTCCAAACAACCTGCAGTATTTATGGGATTGCCCGTTTCCTCAGGTTTGTCTCCGGGCGCGCCGGCAGATATCGTGTTATTCTGTCGGAAAAGTGGCAAGCTTCGGGTCGAAAGCACCTATAGGCAACCTTGTATATAAACAGTGGAACTTAAAGGAAGGAGCGAAAAGAACCCGGTCATGTAGACCGGGTGTAAGTACTGAATTCATCATGTCTTCCGTGCATATCGACTTAACCTCGATTATTTTTGCACGCTAGGTTTTCCTTGATGGCTCGGATCGTTAGAGCGTGACGGACTTTTCTTGGGGGTGTTTTTTTCCGGTTTGGCTTTAGTGCTCATTATCGCTCACCTCCTGCGTAATCTTCATAAAGAGTATTCCATTAAGCCGATATCCTTATTAAAATGTATTACACTAAACCACGTGTTAACGTGGGGCAGGGTATAACGAAGCTTTTGAGTGATAAAATTATTGTCACGGGCCGGTCGGCCTACTGCAAAATGGGGGGCATTAACCCACACGTCATTGAAATTTTGACCGAGTTCGCCGACGACCGTCCCTCGTTCATAAGTTTCCAAATAACGGATAAGATACATGGTACAGAAGACGTAATCCGTATTGAATTCTTCCTAATGAGCTGGAAAGATCTTCTGGATACCGGAACGGTAAGCGGCGTGACTTTCAACTATGTTTAATATGAGAATCGAGGTTGTAACTATGTGGACCATTTTTGGACTGACGATCCTTCTTGCTTGCGTCGGTTTATTGTTCTTACGATTATCAGGCAGAAAATCGATCGCGCAAATGACCATGCCTCAAATTTTAATTTTATTGGCAGTCGGTACGGTGCTCGGGACCGAAGTTAGCGGTAAAGGGATCTGGAAAACCATTCTGGCACTTGGAACCTTTATCGGCTTTCTCATCGTTGTCGAATGGCTCACACTTCATTCTAACCGTGCGGAGAGGCTACTCAAGGGAATGGCAGTTCCAGTCATTCAGGAAGGAAAACCAATATTAGAAAATTTACGAAGACTGAGGATGTCGATGGACGATCTTGAGAAACGTCTCCGAATTGCGGGGATCTCTACAATTGACGATATTCGGTTCGGAACCATAGAGTCGAATGGGGAGTTGGGCTATGAGCTTTATCCTCACGCCAAACCGGTCACAAAAAGAGATCTAGAGTTAGCGCTACGTACATATTTTCCACAACTTGCTGCGGAAACCGGTAAACCGGAAAATATATTCACGGAGGTTCAAACCGGTGCGCACCATCATGATATTCCTGACCACTTGCAATAAGTTAATCAGCATTGTATGGTCCGGAGCTAAGCTGTTTTCATAGGTCAAGTAACAACAAAACCCATTCGAATCCGAATGGGTTTTGTTGCAATTGGATAATTGAGCATCATGTTCGTGTCCCGGTGCCAGTCGGTATGAGCTTCCATCTGTGGCGGCTTGATGAGGCCTTCGCTGTCGATCATGACGAATGCGTCGCCGATCAGGTCGCGTAGGATATTCATCATCCGGGCGTTCTCCAGCAGTCTCCAGTATCGCGTCGTCGTGCTCGATGATGTTGCACACCTGCTGCACAATTTGCAGATGGCGGGAAGCGTGATTGTAGCCGCCTCTGCTCTCGTAGGTCCTGAACGCGGTATCCAGCCGTTCAGTATAGAAGGCGGTCTGGCGCGCATCCAGGAATTCCTCCAGCACCAAGTAACCATCCCGCTCTCCCAATAAAGCTTCTGTCCCACGTTAGTAGATTCATTCTTGCTTCCCCCTCCATGAATTACGCTTATGACTCCCAATATAGATTTTTGGAATCACCGAATAACATCGGATTAGTAGTTGCAATTCCACCAAAATTTGTGCATCTCTCACGCACCCTCTGCATCCGGCGGTCCCATGAGATGAAGCATCTTACCGCAAGTGAGCCGCCGGCGAAATCCTCCCAGCTAAGATCCGAAAAAACGTCACCCCATACTAAATCTGAGACCTTATGCCAAAGCGGGAAGGCGCGGTATGATGAGGGCAGTCAAAGGCTTATACGAGAGTTGGAGGAAATAGGCATGCTGAGTAACGCGAAGGCTCGCGAGCGCGAGGCGAGGTCCGGCAGCGCGGGGGCCGTCTGGCTGCGCAAGCTCGCCGCGCAGCGGTATTTGCAGGGCATGGCCCTGCTGGGAGCGGCATGGATGATCGTGTTTAATTACGTGCCAATGTACGGGGTCATCATCGCCTTCAAGGATTACATGATCGCAAAGCCGATCTCGGCCGCGCCGTGGGCGGGGCTGGCGCACTTCCGGGAGTTTCTGGAGGATGATAATCTTGGCCTTATGATCAAGAACACGCTCGGCATCAGTTTCTTCAAACTGCTGATCGGGTTCCCGCTGCCCATCTTGTTCGCCCTGTTCCTGAACGAGCTTCGCTCGGTCCGGTTCAAGAAAGCGGTGCAGACGATCACCTACCTGCCGCACTTCCTGTCTTGGGTGGTCCTCGGGGGCATCGTGGCGACCTGGCTGGCGGACACGGGCATCGTCAACGACGTGCTGCTCAAGCTGGGGCTGATCTCCGAGCCGATTTACTACCTGGCGGAACCGCATTACTTCTGGTCCATCGTCATCGGTTCGGATATCTGGAAGGAGCTCGGCTGGTCGGCCATCATCTACCTGGCAGCGATCGCCGGCGTCTCGCCCGAGCTGTACGAGGCGGCGACCATCGACGGCGCAGACCGGTTTCAGAAGATGCGCTACGTCACCTTGCCATGCATCAAGGGCACGGTGTCGATCCTGCTCATCCTAGCGGTCAGCGGCATCTTCAACTCGAACTTCGACCAGATCTTCGTGCTGCGCAACTCGCTGAACGAAAGCGCCAGCAACGTGGTCGACATCTACGTCTACCAGACCGGCATCGCCTCGGCGCGGTACTCCTACTCCGCCGCCATCGGGCTGATCAAGTCGATCATCGCGCTTATTCTACTGCTCGTCGCGAACTACACGACGAGGAAGCTGAACGATACGTCGCTCTTCTAATTCAACGCATCGATTCAAAAGGAGGCTATAGAAGCGTGTTCACACGAGACCGACGGACCACCGGCGAAGCCGCATTCGACCTGTTCAACGTCATCGTTATGATCCTGCTGTGCGCATTCATGCTTTACCCCGTCTGGTACGTGCTCGTCAATTCCTTAAATGACGGCAACGACGCCATGCGCGGCGGCATTTACTTCTGGCCCCGCATGTTCTCGCTGCAGAGCTACCGGGTGGTGTTCGAGGATCACAGCATCCTGCGCGCGATGTGGATCACCGTCGCCAAGACGGTCGTCGGCACGGTCACGCACGTGTTCTTTACGGCGATGGTCGCTTATGCTTACTCACGCAAGGAGCTGATCGGGCGCAAGCTGTACATGTTCCTGGGCACGTTCACGCTGTTCTTCAGTGGCGGGCTCATTCCCTATTACCTGCTCATTCGCGACCTGCATTTGCTGGATCATTTCCTGGTCTATATCATTCCGGCCTTGTTCAGCTTCTTTAACCTGATCATCTTTCTCTCGTTCTTCCGGGAGATTCCCGAGGGGCTCGAGGAGGCCGCGAAGCTGGACGGCGCGAACGACCTGATGATCTTCATCCGCATCATCATTCCCGTCTCCATGCCCGTCATCGCCACGATCGCGCTGTTCACCGGCGTCGGACAGTGGAACGATTACTTCACCGGCGTCATCTTCATCAACGAGCCGAGTCTGCAACCGGTCCAGACCTTCCTGTACCGGATCGTCTCGGAAAGCGGCAGCACGCAGTTGCAGTCGGGCAGCATCAACCGCACCGTTACGATGCAGTCGATCAAGCTCGCGACGATGGTCATCACGACGCTGCCAATCGTCATCGTGTATCCGTTCCTGCAGCGGTATTTCGTCAAGGGCTTCATGATCGGCTCGATCAAGGGCTGAACCGAGGCGTTAAGCGGCGC
Organism: Paenibacillus sp. UNC496MF; assembly: GCF_900113915.1. Classification (NCBI taxonomy): domain Bacteria; kingdom Bacillati; phylum Bacillota; class Bacilli; order Caryophanales; family Paenibacillaceae; genus Paenibacillus; species Paenibacillus sp. UNC496MF. The sequence goes on along the minus strand of NZ_FORE01000014.1, from coordinate 20,496 downwards.
TCGCCTCCTGGGCGGCGGCGCTTGGGCATAGCATGCCAGGCAAGGGAATCACCAAATCAGAGAAACGAAGGGGCTGGAATTCTCACATGAACATCCGAATGCGCAAATGGTCGACGGGCGCCCTGGCGGCGGCGCTCGCGCTTTCGCTGGCGGCCTGCTCGTCCGACAACAACGGCGGGAACGACGGCGGCAATGTCAGCAATGCCGCGAACGCGAAGAACGACGGCGCGGCGAACGCCGGCGGTGACAACGCGGCCAACGCCGGCAATGCCGGCAACGCGCCGGCTCTGAACGAGAACGAGCCGGGCTGGAAACAGGACACCTCGCCCATCACGTTCGACTGGTACATGAACTTTTCCTGGGGTCCATCCTCCTGGGGCGAAAACCTGGTCTCCAAGTACATCACCAAAAAGACGGGCGTTAACATCAAATTCATCGTGCCGGCGGGCAACGAGAACGAGAAGCTGAACACGATGATCGCCTCCGGCAAAATGCCCGACTTCATCACGCTGGACTGGGCCAACGACGGCGTCAAGCAATTGATCGAGAGCGGGCTCGTTCTGCCGCTCAATGAGCTGGGCAAGGAATACGATCCCTACTTCTTCAAAGTGGCCGACGAACAGAAGCTCTCCTGGTATGCCCAGCCAGACGGCAATTCGTACGGATATCCGAACTTCTCTTCGTCGCCGAATGACTATCAGACGTACGGCAAGTCCTACACGTCCAACCAGACGTTCCTCGTGCGCAAGGACATGTACGAGGCGATCGGCAAGCCCGACATGCGGACGCCGGAAGGCTTCCTGAACGCGCTCAAGGCGGCGAAGGAGAAGTTCCCGAAGGTCAACGGGCAGCCGCTCATTCCGATCGGACTGACGGAATTCGGCGATGACGGCAGCTATTCGTTCCTGGGCGGAACGAAGCTGGATTCCATGCTGCAGAACTTCCTCGCCATCCCGATGGAGAAGGGCGGCAAGCTGTACGACCGCACGACCGATCCGGAGTTCGTCAAGTGGCTGAAGGTCTTCCGCCAGGCGAACCAGGACGGCCTGCTGCCGAAGGACGTCTTCATCGACAAGCGCCCGCAGATTGACGAGAAGGTCACCCAAGGCCGCTACTTCGCCATGCTGTACCAGGCGGGCGATATGTCGGGACCGAACGGCGAACGGTACAAGAAGGATCCGAACTCGGCGTACATCGCCATCGACGGCCCGGCGAATTCCAACCTGGACACGCCGACGCTGAGCGGACCGTCGATCGCGGGCTGGACGCTGACGCTCATCTCCAAGGACGTCAAGGACAAGGCGCGCGCCATCCGCTTCCTGAGCTACATGCTGAGCGAAGAAGGCCAGAAGGATAATTACCTAGGCGAGAAGGGTGTCACCTACGACACGATCGAGGGCAAGGACCAGTTCCTGCCGGCGATCACGGAGCTTAAGCAGAAGGACCCGGACAAGTACGGCAAGGAATACGGGCTCGAGAGCGGCTATTGGATGCTGTATGACTTCAACCAGAACCTTCAGTGGGCGCTGCCGCCGACGGAACCGGATAAGCAGTGGAAGGATTGGACGCAGGGGAAAATCACGAATTTCTCGGCGTTCGACCTGATCAATCCGTCCGGCCAATCGGAGGAGGGGATCGCCGCAAACAAGATCGCGATGCTGTGGGGCGACTATCTGCCGAAGATGCTGCTGTCCAAGTCGGAGGACGAGTTCGATATAGTGTTCAATGAATTCATCGAAAAGCGGAACGCGCTTGGCTTCGAGAAGGTCATGGCCTACCGGCAGGCGAGATACGAGGAGAACATCAAGAAGCTGGGCCAATAGCGGCCTGCCGGGCGGGACGCGCTCGGCAAGCCGCTCCAATAGCCCCAGGGGGCCGGCGGCAGCGCCGGCCTCGCTTGAGTCTATCAAGCGACCGAAGCCCCTGCTAGAATAGGGATGGTCCTACATTCCAACGAAACAGGGAAGTGATCCCTTGCCTGCCCGCTTCATGTCCACCTTGCATAAGCTGACCGCGCGGCTCGAGCGGCTATCGATCCAGAACCGGCTGATCGCGGCGTACCTCGTCGTGATGCTGATTCCGATGCTGGTCATCTCGGTCTACGTCTTCAACGAATTCTACGAACGTAACATCGACAGCCTGGCGCGCGCCGGCGAGTCGGAAATGCAGCTGGAGCAACTCAGCATCCGCAACCATATCGAATCGCTCGAGCGAATGGCGCAGCTGACGCTGTCGGACCAGTCTGTGGTCGACTACCTGTCGCGGACCGGAGAACCGTCGGCGGAGGAGTTGATCGCCTTCAACCGAACGACGATTGCGAACCTGACGCGACTGCAGTACAACAACCCGCAGATCCGCAACCTGCGCGTGTTCTTCGATCAGCCGGGCTTGTACGAGGTCTGGCCCTTCTTCTTCCGCGAGGACCGTATCGCCGCGAAGCCGTGGTATCCGGAGGCTAGGCATCCGGAAGGCAAGGAAGTGTGGAAGCTGTTCGCGACGGAGAACAATCCGCTCGCCACGGCCGAACAGACGCCGCTGCCATTCCCTCACGTGTCACTGTTCCGAGAGGCGGACATTCCGGCCGGCCATCACTTGGGCATCGTCGAGGTCGAAATGTCGATGGCGGATTTTTTCCCCAAGACGTTCAGCCCCATCGGCCAGCCGGATTCGCAGATGTACGTCGTCACGGACGACGGGCGCGTCTACTTCAACGAACAGAGCGATTTCGCGGTCCGGTCCGAGCTACCGCCCAAGGTCGTACAGGAGCAGCTTCGCCGGTATGCTGGGCCGGGCGGGCAAATGTTTCAATTTACGCACGACGCCAAGCCGTACTTGGCGCTCTATGCGCCGGTCGATACGCTCGGGGTTCGTCTCGTGCACGTCGTCTCGCTGGACGACGTCCTCTCCGGCGTGCGCGGCATTCGCAACAAGATCATCATCGCGAGCGTGATCCTAATGGTCCTGCTGACGGCGGCCACGTACCTGATCAATGCCTTCATCCTGAAGAAGCTTCGCGCGCTGAGCGATTCCATGAAGCGGGTCAACCGCGGGGATTTCAACGTGGCCATTCCGATCAAGGGCAGTGGCGAGGTCGGCGAGTTGGCCCATCATTTCCGGAAAATGCTGCAGAAAATCAACGGCCTGATTGCTGAGGCGGTCAACAAGAATGCCGCGACCAAGGAAGTGGAGCTGAAGTCGCTCCGCAACCAGATCGATTCGCACTTCCTTTACAACACGCTCGAGAACATTAAGATGATGGCCGAGGTGGAAGGGCAGGACGCGATCTCGGATGCGCTCACCTCGCTCGGCGGACTGATGCGCTACAACCTGAACTGGTCGGGGGACTACATTCGGCTGAAGGACGAGATCGCGCACATCGCGAACTTCGTTGCCATCATGAATATCCGGTACAACCAGCTAATCCGGCTGCAGCTCGCGATCGATCCCCGCTTCGAGGAGCACGAGGTGCTCAAGATGTCGCTGCAGCCGATTGTGGAGAACGCTGTCCATTACGGCATGGAGACGGGCCGCCGGAGGCGCGGCATCGTCATCGCCATTTCCTGCCGCGAGGAAGGTGGGACGACGCGCATCGAGATCCGCGACGACGGCGGCCGGCTGACCGCCGCCAAGCTGGATGCGATCCGGCGCAGGCTGGCGATGGACGACGCCGAGCTGGACCGTGAGCGGGGCCGGATTCCGCGCCTCTACGGCACGGGCGGTGAATCCGGATTCGGCGCTTCTGGCGGTTCGGGCAGCAGACAGGGAGGCAGCGGCATTGGCCTGCGCAACGTGCATCAGCGGCTGCAGCTCTTTTACGGCAAGGATTACGGTCTCGAGATCGACTGCGCCGAAGGCGAATGGACGGCCGTGACGCTGAATGTTCCTTATCTCATCTTATCGGGAGGCAACGCCGAGCATGCGAAACTTGTTGATCGTCGATGATGAACCGCATATTCGCCACGGGCTCCAGGCGATGATCCGGCGCGAATTCGCGGACGCCTACGAGATTGCGCTCGCGGAGGACGGCGAAGAGGCACTGGAGCTGCACCGGGAGCGGCCGGCCGACCTCGTCATTACAGACATCCGCATGCCGGGCATGGACGGCATCGCCCTTATTCAGGAGCTGCACGCGGGCGATCCGAAGCCGGCGGTTATGATCCTGAGCGGCTACGACGATTTCCAGTACGCGAAGGAAGCGATCAAGTGCGAGGTGAAGGAATACCTGCTGAAGCCGGTCGTCCGGGAGGACCTGTACATGGCGGTTCGGCGGATCACGGAGGCGCTTAACCGCAGCGAGCAGGCCACGTCGCGGCTGCGGCAGTCCGACCGGATGCTGGAGGAGCTCCGTTCCAGCCGGCTGAACAACATCCTCCTGAACGGTCAGCTGCAAGCGGTCGACGTGCGCGAGCTCTGCGAAAGTATCGGGCTGGGCAGCTTCCAGGGCGAATATTACGTCGGTCTGGTCGCGCTGCCCGAGCCGGACAGCCAGTCGGTCAAGCAGGAGATGCTGCTGCACCGTCTCCTGACGCTGATGGAGGCCTGCGCGGGAGTCGCCGAGGACGGCGGGCCGGGCAGCTTCGTCCATACGCTGGACCAGGACGGCCGGCTCGTCCTCATTACCCGGACGGCGGGCGCGCTGGAATGCCTGGATGGTCGGGCGGCGGAGAGCGGCCTCGGCGACTTCCGGATGGGCGTCGGCGGCAGCGCGTCGGAGCTGGCCGCGCTGCGCATCCACTATCTGGAGGCGGCCAAGGCGCTCAAGTACGGCTTCCTCTACCCTGGGGCGCGGCTGATCCCGTACGGAAGCGTCGAGCGCAAGGAGCGGAGCTACCAGCTCCCGCTCGACCGCATCCGCAAGATCGCCAACATGCTGGGCACGAACCGGCTGAAGGAGATGAAGGCACTGCTGCACGAGGTGCTGGACGTCGAGGTCATCGGCCGGTACGACATCTCGTACCTCGAGCGGCTGAGCGCCGCACTCAACGAGCTCGTCTTCGACCGGGTGTTCCAGATGTACGGCGAAGAGACGATCGAGATTCTGCGCATGTACAAGAAGGTCGGCAGCATGTACGGCTGCGGCAGCTTCCATGCCTACGCGCACGGCGTCGAGCGGCTGCTCGAGCAGCTGAACGATTACGTGGCCGACATGAAGAGCGTGCATGTCGACCAGAAGGAAATGAAGCAGGCCATCGCCTATATCGAGGCCAATTATGCGAAGGACATCAGCATGACGCTGGTCTCGAACCACGTCTCGCTGAACTATACCTACTTCAGCCAGTCGTTTAAGGCATTCACGGGTGAGAATTTTGTCACCTACCTGAAGCGCGTGCGCATCGCCCGCGCCAAGCAGCTCCTCGAGACGACGGACCTGAAGGTCGCCGAGGTCGGAGAGCGCGTCGGCTTCGGCAACGCGAAGCATTTCACGCGGGCGTTTCGGGAGATGGAGGGCATCGCCCCCGGAGAATACCGCGACATGCAAAGCCCTTTTAGGAAGTGACTCGGCCCGGTCGCCGGCCGGCGGCCGGAGAGGGGGTGAGGCAACGCAGCCATACGAGACGGAGGTTCGTCAAGCTTGATTCGTTTTGACCGCAGCTGGAACGTTACGGAAGAAACGCAAGTCCGATCCCTACTTACGAGGAGGAATTCATGGATGACGCAAGCTCTGAAGACCCCGCGGCAGGCCGTCCGCAAAATCCGGAAGCCGTTCGCCGCGGCCCTTGTGCTCTGCATGCTGTTGTACGCGCTTTCATTTCCCGCGTCGGCCGACGCCAGCCCGCCCGTCAACCCGAATGCGACGGACAATGCCAAGGCCGTGCTCAATTACTTGTACAGCGTATCCGGCAATCATATTCTGTCCGGCCAGCACAACTACACGGAAGATCCGGCCGGCTGGTCGGCGCAGGTCGTCTCGGCCACGAGCAAGGCACCCGCTGTCTGGGGCAACGACTTCGCTTGGGAGGAGCTGGCCTCCGCCCGCCAAGGCATGGTGAACGAAGCCATCAACCAGTGGCAGCAGGGCTCGATCGTGACGATCAGCTGGCACCAGCAGAAGCCGAACGACCCGGCAAATGCCGGCTGGAGCAGCGTGCAGGGCTGGTACACCGAGCAGGAGATGACCGAACTCGTCACGCCGGGCACCACGCTCTACAACCAATGGCTGGCGCAAGTCGACACGATCGCCGACTACCTGCAGCAGCTCAAGAACGCGGGCGTGCCGGTGCTCTGGCGCCCGTACCACGAGAACAACGCCGGCTGGTTCTGGTGGGGCGGCCGTCCCGCGCTGTTTAAGCAGCTCTGGATAAACATGTACGACCGGTTCACGAATTACCATCATCTCGACAACCTGATCTGGGTGTGGTCCACAGCGTCCAATAATGACTGGGCGGAGCCGCTCGCCGATTACTATCCGGGCGACGCCTTCGTGGACGTGCTCGGCCAGGACATCTACGACGGCTTCCAGACGTCGTACTACAACGAGCTGGTCTCGGTGTCGAACGGCAAGCCGATCGCAATCACGGAAAACGGCGGAATGCCCGACCCGACGGCGCTGGCGAACCAGCCGCTCTATACGTACTTCCTGACGTGGGGCGACCATTTCTACAGCGAGAATTCGTCCGCGCAAATTCAGGCGACGTATAACGACGCGCACACACTGACGCGGGACGAGGTCGTCATTCCGCCGGCGCCCGCCGCCGGCGAAGTGAACATCGACGACACCGCGACGGGATCGGGCGTGAACAAGTTCATGTACTCCGGCTCGTGGAGCACGAGTACGGGCACGGCCAAGTACAACGGCAGCGACCATTACTCCGCGACGACAAACGACGTTTACCAGGTCACGTTCAGCGGCACGAAGATCAAGCTGTACGGCTCGAAGGACGCGCATCACGGCATCGCCGCGGTCTCGATCGACGGCGGCGCGGAGACCAACGTCGACTTCTACGCGGCGACGCGGGCCGACAATACGCTAATCTGGACCAGCCCGACGCTCGCGGCGGGGAACCACACGCTTAAGGTCCGCGTGACCGGCACGAAGAACGCTGCCTCGACCTGGACGGTCGTCACGGCTGACCGCGTCGCGGTGACAGCGGCCACGCAGACGACGATCAACGACGCGACGACCGGAACCGGGCTGAACCAGTACGAGTACGCCGGCAGCGGCTGGAGCACGAGCACCGGCTCGTCCGTCAAGTACAACGGCGACGATCACTATTCGGGCACCACGAACGACTATTACCAATTGCGGTTCAACGGCACGCGCATCGAGCTGTACGGCACGAAGGACGCGCATCACGGCATCGCGGCGGTCTCGATCGACGGCGGCGCGGAGACGACCGTCGACTTCTACGCGGCCTCCCGCATCGACAACACGCTCATCTGGACCAGCCAGACGCTGGCCGCGGGCAATCACATCGTGAAGGTACGCGTGACCGGCAACAAAAACGCGGCCTCGATCTGGACGGTCATCACGGCCGACCGCGCGGTCGTGACCTCCTAGAGCCCGCTTCGGGGCCGATATAGGGCCCCTCTCTAGGCCGCTCAAGGCCATCCCCGCCCCGTGCTGCCGGCCAGCGAGAAGGCCCTGGCGCGAGAGCGCGAACGTTACGAACGCATCGCAAATCCTACCATGCAACGCATATTGAAGGAGGTTCACCCGTTATGAACAACATGCTGAACGCCATGAAGCGCAGCTTCCTGGCACTGGCCGCGCTCGCGATCGTGCTTTCCGCCTTCCGCGGGCCGTCCACCGCGTCCGCAGACCCGCGTTGGGCCAACCCCAACATGACCAAGGAAGCGCGCGAGGTCCTGAAGTACCTGTACAACCAATCGGGCAAGGGCATCCTGTCCGGCCAGCACAATTACGTCGACGCGCTGAACGACTGGTCGAACAAGGCCGCCGAAATCACGGGCGAATACCCCGCCGTCTGGGGCAACGATTTCGCATGGGGCGAAGTCGCGTCCATGCGGCAGGGCGTCGTCGACGCCGCCATCGACGCCTGGCGCCATGGATCGATCGTCACGCTGAGCTGGCACGCTGAGAAGCCGGACGCGCCGGACAATGCCGGCTGGTGGGACGTACAGAGCTGGTACACGGAGGACGAGATGCGCGAGGTCGTCACGCCAGGCACGGAGAAATACAAGCAATGGGAGAAGAAGGCCGACGAGATCGCCGGCTATCTCAGCCAGCTGCAAGCGGCGGGCGTACCCGTCATCTGGCGCCCGTACCACGAGAACAACGCCGGCTTCTTCTGGTGGGGCGGCCGGCCGGAGCTCGTAAAACAGTTGTGGACCAACCTGTACGACCGTTTCACCAACATGCATCACCTGAACAACCTAATCTGGAACTACAATACGGCCTCCTATAACGAATGGTCCATGCCGGTAGACGATTTCTACCCCGGCGACTCGTACGTCGACATGGTATCCGTAGACATCTATGACAGCTTCAAGCCATCCTATTACGAAGATACGCTTCGCATCGCGAACGGCAAGCCGATTGCGATCGGCGAATGCGGCATGTTGCCGGATATCGAGTTGATTCAGGAGACGCAGCCGCTCTATACGTACTTCCTCGGCTGGGGCAACATGCTGACGGGTAGCAATACGTTCGAGCATATCGCCGACGTTTACGATCATCCGTATACGACGAACAAGGACGAGGTCAAGCAGGCGATATTCAAGTGATCTCGGGTTGAACCGGCGAATCGATGACCGGATCGAAACGGCTAATCGATCAAATCGGCAGACCCCGCCTTACGAGGAAGGCGCGCAGCCTCTCGCTTCTCTCGGGAAGCAGGGGCTGTTTGTCGCGTGCATGAAGGTAAAGCTTTCCTGGACGAATTGGGGGGAACTAGAAGAAGAAAGAAACTCCTTTATCCCGATATTTATCCGCGGACAGCAAGAAGGAGTATTCTCAGACGGCGATGCCTACAAGCTACTGATTTTATTCCTTGCGGTTGTTAGCGGGCTTATACTTCAGGATGCGAAAACGATGGGAATGGATTGGAAGCAGGAAGTTGACCGTCTGCTGAACATATTGACGAAATAGATAGCAAGCCAGCCTGTGATAGGCTGGCTTGTTGCCGTTATAGGCAGAGGACGACATACGTATCTGACTAGTCAAGACGTATCCAACAAGAATCGAGTTTGTTCCCGACGGTATAACTGCTTCCACGATTGTTGAATATGAGCGGCTGCTTGTTTATAGGTCCAGCTCATTCTCAGCATTTGAAAAAATAGGGGTTGAGATTCTTATTTCTTAATCATTTCTATACTTCATAATCATAAAAAACGACGAGTATACATTACTTAAGATTGGCAAAACTGCTTTTAGAGGAAGGTGAGAGTATGACTAAAAGTCGAGACGATCAATGGACCGAACAGCAAGATGAAATTTTAGCACAAACGATTATCAATAATTTGGAGAATAACGGTACTCAACTTGAAGGATTTCAAGTGGCGGCACAACTTCTTCAGCGTACAGCGGCAGCTTGTGGCTTTCGTTGGAATAAGGAAGTTCGAAAACGCTATTTGGAAGAAATCAAGTTGGCCAAGGAACGTAAGGCAGAGATCAAAGGTGTTCAAAAAAGCAAGCCAAAAAGCAGAGTTTCAGAGATACCAGTTGGTTCAGGTGATTTAATTAGTCAAGTAACAAGCTTAATTGAACAATTGGTGACTGAGAATAAAGATCTACGCGCTCAGGTGGAAAAGCAAGAGAGTGAAATTGCAAAGCTAAATTATGTTTTGCAGAAAGCACGAGATACCATGAGTGCCGAGGTTCGCTTGAAGGCTAAAGCTCAAATTTAAATCACAAAAGCTTGAAAGTAAGCAAAAAAATGACCCAAGCATGAATGCATGGGTCATTTTCATTTTCATTTAAGACAATAGATATTATTCTTCAGTTGCAGCTGCGGTTTCTAGAATTTCCTCCGAAGCAGTTACTTCTTTTGCCTTATTGCGCGATCCAGGTTTACGTCCACCACGGCGTTTTGGAGCAGCCTCTCCAGACAGTTTAAAGTGTTCATTAATTAACTCAAGAATGTCTCCATATACTTCGATACTAACTTGTCGGATAAGCGAGGATTGATGTTCTGATCCAAATTGATTCTCGATACGTAATCCGCGTTCTTCTTGTTTTTTCAATGACTCAATTTTATCGTAGAATCCTTGAACAATCATTTTATTATAAGTATTAGGCAAATCCTGTCACTCCTCATCAGTATTTTTCTCAACTTTGATACTTTTGAACTCTTGAATACCAATACTAAATAAAGAAATTCGCCAAAAAAGGATGAATTCCTGCTAATCAAATTATAGAATTAATATAAAATATCGATTTTCCGGATTAGTTGAAAGACCTTAAATTAGTACTCCGCTACGTTGTCGGTAAATAGCGGATTCTACCGAAAATTATGCTCGAACATATAATGGGTAACTCCATATTAGGAGAATATGAATCAACGTTATTCTCATTTATAAGGATCTGGGTTTCCATCCATTAAAATCATTCTCTACAATGCCATAACCATGACAAATTTTAGAAGGTTAAAGTGTCGAAATGCCTTAATAATTTATTGGTAAAATTGGGTGAACCGCTGCCATAGCCTCCTTCTTTGCTTTATCACTAACGTGTGTATATATCTAAGTCGTCGAAATATCTTCATGTCCTAGTAGCTCTTGAAGCGTTTGAAGATCTACATGTCCACTAGCCAATAAATTAGTTGCAAATGAATGCCGTAACTTATGAGCTGATAAGGGAGTTTCCTTATACTGAGGATATTCTACTTTAAATGTATGAAACGCATGCTCGGCTACGTATTGAATTGCACGTTTGGATAACCGGCGGCCTAAAGAGATGAAAACCGGATTTATTGGTTTGGGAACTATGGAAAAACCGATGAGTAAAATTTGTTGAGGGCCGAGTACCCAGCCTTTTTTTGGATAGAATATTTCATAGTGACAAATTAGTACAAAACAGATGGGGAAATAAAAATTGAAAAAATCATGGATCCAATGGCCGTACTTGTTTTAGTCGTATCGCTTATTTTTACAGCATACGGCAAAAAAGCGGATACTAAAGCAGGTGCACCGGCTCACGTTCAGGCCGAAACGGTCACGCCTAAATTCGATCAAGCGATTCCGAACATCCCCAGCAAGTCTCTCATCGCTGTCGAAGTCGACTATGCACCAGGCGCGGCTTCCTCGCCGCACACGCATGCGAAGTCCGCCTTCATTTACGCCTATGTGATTTCGGGTGAGATCGAGTCGAAGGTGAACAATGGCGAGACCCGCGTCTACAGGACCGGCGAGAGTTGGTTCGAACCGCCGAACGCGATCCACCAAATCAGCCGCAACGCGAGCAAGACCAAGCCAGCAAAGTTGCTCGCGGTTTTCGTCGTCGACTCAGACGACAAGCCGCTCACCACTGCCGTCAAATGAGATTGAAAGGAACAGAACGATGAGCCAGAGGCTCAACTAAAACCAGATCGCTTCCAACGGACCAATTGGACAGATAGGCACACCGTCGTTTCCAATGGTAAAATCACAACGGCTGCTGTTCAAGCTCTGACACATCAAACGATGCTGCAGGGCTTTTTTTATATCTGTAGCCGGGCGCGTCAAGAGGGAACTGTAAGAGGACAACAACGAAAAACAGAATCGCTTAGGCGGCAGAGCCATTTCCAATAAGAAAAAAGGAGCTTACTTCAATTTGGGTGCGCATTTCTTGTATAAGGGAGATGCGTATGCGACTTTCAAGGAAGTGAGGCTGACCTTGCAAGGAAAGCGGCCTTCATCGTTCGCTTATGGCGTTTGGAAAGTGAAATTGAATAACTTACTAATTTGCTTACGGGATTGATCAGACCGTGCTGCTTAGCAATTATTCGCGTGCCGCTTATCTAAGTAACGATGGCGTGCAAGTCATATCGCTCATTAAGTCCAAGGGAAAGAACCGGACCCGGATAAAGATTCGCAAGAACTGGAAGGAGTGCTAGATTTGATGCAGCCATACTAAGTTACTTTTTTCGAAAACAACAATCGCCCGGCGATGGTTGTTTTTATTTACTGTTCGACATTAAGGCGCCAATAGAAAGGAAAATTCCCCTGTTGCATGAAGTCCAAAAACCTATGATGGCCTGTCAGCCTGTGCATGTCGGCGTCCGCTACGAAGCGTCGGGCGGTTTCCTTGTAGAAGCCAGGAGGAGTCGTCGGAGGTCGTGGATTTGTTCAGGCTACCACAAGCTGGCTTGTGAGGTAGCAGTTATATTGGTGAACCAAAGCGAAACTAATCACCATATATAGAGACCGAACAGCAATCAAAAAAAAGCCCCAGCGAATGCTCGCTGGGGCTTTTATCCTTCTCACAAGGGATGCCTACTGTCCAGTTAGCAGACGTAAGAAATGCTATTAAACCAGAAGATTGAGCCGCAGTCGCTATTTAGGGAAATGTTCGATCTAGGCGTTATTAAGGGGTATGTGGACGGCAAATTCAAGCCATTGAATCTGGTAAGGAAGGCCAGCCATCGCATTTAAATCGCAAGTTCTAAACCGAGAGCTGTGCAGATGGGGATGGAACAATGTGAAATGCCTGGGCTGCGTATGACCGAGTGACCGCATGGAGAAGTTTACGCTTCCCGTAGTGTTCATCATGATCGATTTGGAATGCAACGTCTTCGATTTCCCGTATTCGTGATTAATATAAGAGTAGCTTATGTTCAGTTCTCTTGTAAATGGTATTTCAGTTACTTCCATTTTACATGAAACCGAACATGGGCCTTTTGCATTTAAACCGTCACGATCCCTACACAATTCAAGATTGACAGGCTTTAACAGCAATATGGTTATTCGTATCTTTACCGTGAACGAAATAATGGATAGAGTGATGTAAAATTTAGTCGATCCTGTAAAAAGTGACGATTTACAATTCCTTCTTACCTGACATACAGTTTATCCAAGGTAACAGCTTCGGCGATGAGAGCAGCCTGAAAGAGAAGCAACTCAACATCCTTGCCGGGAGCATACTGAAATGTAGCAAAGTTCTTAGATAGAGTGCGCGGAACCATACGGTGAATATAGATAGATTAGTTAAGAAGGAGTTAAATTCTTATCTGAGAGGGAGCGGATGGATCAGACGGTGGTTGCGATCGGTCCAACTGCGAAGTTAGAGGGAGGTGAAAAAACTCCGCCTGTCATGATCGATTTGAATTGTACGTCTCCAATTTCCCGCGGTTCGTTTAAAATAGGAGCAGCTCATGTTGAAATCTCTTGTAAATGGTATTTCAGTACTTCCATTTTACATGAAACCGGCATGAGCCTTTTGCTTTTTAACCGTCGCGGTTCGTTTACAACTCGTCATCTACTATTTCTCTGAATGTGACTATGGAGGATTGAGGGAGCATGATTTTAAAATTCATAAAGGAAAAAAGAAAAATATTTATATCGTTATTATTTTCGTATTTAACCATAATTTTAGTATCGTTGATTATAAGCGCCGTAGCCTATATACAATCCGTTCGAGTCATTCAAACGGAAATCAATAAAGCCAATCATGCCATGCTAAAACAACTACAGGATACGATAGATAATAAACTGAATGACATCAACAAAATAATAAACACGATTATGCTGGATAAGAACGTTATCGCACAATGCAATCTTATTGAGCCTATACAGCCAGCTTACCGTTTATCCATGTTGCAAGTAATCAGTACCATTGGGACCTCTAAGGTCACAAACAGCTATATTAAGGATATTTTCATCTATGTTCCTAAAAGAGATCTAATCGTGTCCGACAAAGGGACAAGCAGCGGTATGAAATATTTCAATTCATATTATCCGAATGAAGTGCATGATGAAGAGGCATGGATAAACTTTTTAAAACAGCTGCATAAGAGGGATTTTTATCCAATGACATCAAGAAATACGGAATACCCCAATTTGGGTGGCGTGGTGCTTCTTCAATCGATTCCGTCTTATGGTGTTGAGGAAAGTAACGCAACGCTTGGGATTATTCTTGACCGTGCATTTCTAGAAAACTCATTAAGTAATTTGAATAAAGGTTTAGGGGGGAACTCCATCATTATAAATAGCCGGAATGAGGTAGTTGCGTCTTTAGATAATCAGAGCGATCTGAATGTTCCCGATTTAAACCTGAATGGAAATCAAGGTTCGTTAAAATTAAAACTTGGCAGCTCCAAAGTTGACTTAACGTATATCAAATCTGCAAATGTAGACTGGAGCTACATAAACATTGTGCCGAGATCGTTTTTTTCCAAGCAAGCAAAGGATGTTATTAAAGTCATGTTAGTATGCACGTTTTTATGCCTTATTGGAGGGACATTCGTAGCGCTATTGTTCGCTAGAAAAAATTATAATCCGATTGATAATATAATGATGATGTTTTCAAAAATAGGGAAAATTAAATATGATCATAGCTTAAATGAATTCAAATTGATTGAAAAATCGATGTTGAGTATTATCGATGAAAATAAAAGCATTACAAGCACATGGGAACAGCACAAGGAAACGCTTAAAGATAATTTTCTCAACAGATTAGTAAAGGGATATATTAAAAGCAGTCTGCCTCTCGATGACAGATACAGTACATATGGCATAGATCTCAAGGGTGATCATTTTGTGGTAATCGGGTTCTACTTAGAGGATGTAGGTAAAATTCATTTTTCCGAAAGTGATGAAAGCGATGACAAATCCATAGAACTAGCACAGTTTATCGTTCGAAATATAATGGAGGAATTGGTTGGTAAGCATTTTAACTGCGTTTTTTTCGAAGTAGATAAATCTATCGTGTGTATAGTGAATATCGATAAATCACCCGAGGACACCGCCTTCATTCAAAATGAAATAATCAGCGGGAAAAACTTGATTTTCGATAAGTACGGCATCCTTTTAACTGCCTCAATAAGTAATGTACACTCTACGATCAGCGGTATACCTGAGGCGTACAAAGAGTGTCTTGAAGCTGCGGAATATAAAATTGTCGTAGGCGATAACAATATCATCCTGTATAGCGACATTTATCCTCCTGACAGAATTAATTTTACCAATACGTATCCAATCGAAGTTCAGCAACAATTTATTAATAGTATAAGAGCCGGCGACTTTGCGCATGCAAAACAAGTCATGCAGCATGTATTCGACCAGAATTTTGCGAATCCCAATATTTCGTTGGATATGGCTAGATGTCTTATGTTTGCTATCGTAAATACGATGATAAATGCATTTAATGATAGAGGTTTGATATACGATAGCAAGTTTATTGAGAGCCTTAATCCTTTTCGAAAATTAATTGAATGCCAAACTATTTTTAAAATGCAAAAACAAATGATGGATATTCTATTGAAAATAGAGCAGGCTTACAATGAAAAAAATAAGGGCGTAAATTCAAGCAAAAGCATGGAGATTATTGCCTATATTGAACGCCATTACAGCGACAGTTCTTTAAGCGTGGCATCTATTGCTTCTGAGTTCGGGCTAACGCCTGTTTATATGTCGAGATTTTTCAAGGGTCAGACAGGGGAAGGTGTCTTGTCTACAATAAACAAAACCCGATTAGAGAAGGCAAAAGCTTACCTGCTGGATGATGAATTGAATATCAAGAATATTGCCGAATTAACAGGATTCTTGAACAGCAATATGTTTATTCGTACCTTTAAAAAAAATGAAGGGGTAACCCCGGGGAAATATCGTGAACTAAATAATGTTTTAGATCGAAGTTAAATTTAGGTGATCGAGTAAAAAAATGACGATTGACTAAATTTGGTGCCCTTTATGCTTGTGAATCTATCGAAGCGTTCAAAAGCGCATCTAAACGTCGATAGTTGACTATTGGCGATGAAGATTAAAGTGACGATTTACGGTTCCTCCCTACCTGACATACAGTCTAACTAGGGTAACCAAGTTAGGACCTGTTAACTTGCTACCTGGATCGGAAACACAATAACCCAGAGGGGGAATGGCAATGAAGAAAATGAAGAAATTAGGTCTTACACTATCTTCATGCATACTTGTCGCTTCAATGGTTCTATCTCTTGCTGCTTGTGGGAATGACACAAACAATTCCGAAAACACACCAGACAGCACTGCAAACACGCCAGACAGCACTGCAACGAATGGGGCGGGGTCGTTAGAGGATTTTGCAAAATTCCAAGGCACGAAGCTCACGTATTGGCACCCGTTTAGTTCAACCTATATCAAAAGCATAAATGATAACATGGTTGTTCAGGAAATGGAAAAAAGAACGGGGATTAAGGTAGATTATATTACGCCACCTTCTGGACAAGAATCAGATGCATTTAACTTAATGATTGCCTCCGGAGAGCTTCCGGATATTATTCCCGATCAGGGATATAAAGGTGGCGGACTCAAAGCTGTACAGGATGGCGTATATCTAAAATTAAATGACCTTATTCCGAAGTACGCTCCAAACTATGCGGCGGTGTTGGCTCAGAATTCTGATTTCGCTAAACAGGCCAAAGAAGATGATGGTACGATATGGAGCTTCAAGATGCTGCAGACAGATGAAGAGCCGTCATGGGCAGGTCCAGCAATCAGAAAAGATTATCTTGACGAATTGGGACTGCAGATACCTAAGACGATTGACGATTGGACCAATGTTCTTAGAGCGCTTAAGGATAAGAAAAAGCTCGAAACGCCAATGCTCTTACAATTAAAGAGCAAATTTGGTGCTGCAGAAGCATTTGCCGGTACCTTTGGTTCTTCCTATTCCCAATTTTTGAATAAAAACGGGACTGTAGTTTACGGCCCGATCGAGCCTGGGTTCAAAGACTTCCTTACCTTAATGAATCAATGGTATAAAGAGGGTCTAATTGACAAAGATTTTGCAACACGCGATGATACAAGCGCCGATGCACAGGTTACATCTGGAAAAGCTGGCGCAGTTGCTGTTGCTTTTTACGGAAGCTTTGGTCCGTGGGCTACTTCGGGTAAAGCAACAAACCCCAAATACAATTTAGTGCCGACGACTTATCCCGTCCTTAAAGCGGGAGATGACCCTGCTAAGACCATACACGTCGGAAACAAGAATTGGTATTCAAAAGGAAGCGATATTGCGATATCCGCAAAAAGCAAAAACGTTGAAGCCGCATTAAGATGGCTTGATTACCGATATTCGGTAGAAGGGTTTATGTTGTTCAACTATGGAGTTGAAGGCGTATCATACAACTGGGTTGACGGGCCTGTGGAGCAGAAGGACGGCCCCGGATTCTTCCCGCCAGCTCTGAGTGAAAGAATTAAAACGCAGCATCCTGAGTTTACTGATCTTTTAACGAAGAATCCGGATGGCGTGGATTTCTGGACTGCAATTGATAAATATAAATCCCTTTATGAGGCATATCTTAGAAATCCGCTATCTTATGTAATGGCTCCTGAAGTTTATGATGCGATGGATAAATGGAGCACCCCAGAAAAGGATTACAATATGCCACCCTTGTCATCAACCGATGAAGAAGTCAAAGTAAATGCCGAAGTTATGACTCAAATCAATACGTATCGAGAGGAAATGGTTTACAAGTTCATAATGGGTGAAGAACCTATCGGTGATTTTGATAAGTATGTCGCGCAAATTAAAAAATTGGGTATCGATAAGATGATTAAAATCACTCAAGATCAGCTTGACCGGTATAACAATAGATAACCAATATTATTTTATGGGATGGCAAATCAACAGATTACCATCCCATATCGCTTTAATTTGGTAGGAAGGATGATTTATTTTGATCGTAAAAGCCCATAACAGGAAAAAGAACCTTCTAAAAACAGACTTCAAAAAAAATAAATACATTTATTTAATGGTTTCTATAGTTGTTGCGTGGTATATCATATTTGCCTATATACCTATGTACGGAGTGATTATTGCTTTTAAGGACTTTAATCCAGGGCGTGGAATTCTCAATAGTCCATGGGTCGGACTCGACAATTTCAAATCATTTTTCATTGATCCAAACTTTCGGCGCGTAATTACAAATACGTTTCTTATCAATATTTATGACATCTTATGGGGCTTTCCCGCACCTATTATCCTTGCTTTGTTAATGAATGAAGTTAGAAGTAAGATATTCAAAAAAACGGTTCAAAACTTGACCTATCTGCCTTTTTTCATATCAATCGTAGTTGTATGCGGTATCATTATCGATTTTACCTCTACCAATGGACTAATTAATCAGTTGCTTTCTCATGTTGGTTTTGAAAAAACGAACTTACTAGCTAATAAGGATCTATTCAGAACCATATTTGTTGGTTCCGGAATTTGGCAAGGTATAGGTTGGGGGAGCATTATCTATCTTGCTGCCTTGACGAATATTGATCAGCAACAATATGAAGCGGCTACGATTGACGGAGCTGGACGTTGGAAACAATTACTTCATATTACGTTACCGGGCATATCCTCTACGATCATTATCCTTTTAATCCTCAGAATGGGCTCCATTATGAGCGTAGGGTTCGAAAAGATCATTCTTCTATACAATCCTTTAACCTATGATACTGCCGATGTTATTTCTTCCTATGTTTATAGAAGAGGTCTTTTAAATGCTGATTATAGTTATAGTACGGCAATCGGACTGTTAAATTCATTGATAAATTTCTTGTTTCTTATAGGAGCTAATTGGCTTTCAAAGAAATATTCGGAAAATAGCTTGTGGTAAAGGGTGTGTTAAAAATTCATAAACGTTCAATGAGTGAAAAAACGTTCGATTTGTTTAATATCATTTTCTTGTCTGTGCTTTCCATGGCATGTATATATCCTATGCTATATGTAATTTTCGCTTCATTAAGTGATCCGAGGCTATTGATGCAACATGAAGGAATATTGCTAAAACCTCTTGGGTTTACATGGAAAGGCTACTCGTTGGTGTTAAATAATCCTAATATCAGCATTGGATATTACAATACCCTTTATTACGTTGTGGTTGGAACATTGATTAGCATGATTCTTACTTGCTTCGGGGGATATGCGCTATCAAGAAAAGGGGTTCTATTTTCAAAATATATATTAATTCTAATAACCATAACGATGTTCTTTAGCGGCGGTCTTATTCCGTTTTACTTGTTAGTTAAGGATTTGGGAATTTACGATACGAGATGGGCTATTATTCTCCCAAGCGCAATAAGTACATGGAATCTTATTATCATGAGAACGTCATTTATGCAGATTCCTGAGAGCCTTGAAGAATCTGCTAAGATTGACGGAGCAAATGACTTTACTGTTCTTTTTAGAATCATCCTTCCATTATCAATGCCCATTATTGCGGTTATGGTGTTATTCTATGGTGTAGCCATGTGGAATTCATGGTTTAATGCGGCAATATTCCTTAGAGATCGAAGTACCTTTCCCCTCCAGCTGATCCTTAGGGAAATCCTTATTCAAAATGATAAAGGCAGCATGTTACAAGTACAAAACGGAATCAGTGGTCAAGCGGAGGACATGTATAGAGCGCTCATTCAGTATTCGACCATTGTGATAGCGACGTTACCCATTCTCATCGCCTATCCGTTCTTGCAGAAATACTTTGTCAAGGGTATTATGGTCGGCTCATTAAAAGGCTAGTGACAACGAGAGCTTTAAAAGTGAAGGGGAAACACCTTGGTACAGTTGTGAGGAGGAGTATAGTTTCGCGTTAATTTCTCCTAAGGCTTGACAAGCGGCAAACTCGGCAAGTGTTTACTGTGGCCCTACGTGCTCAAGTTTCCAAGCTTCAAGAAGGTAAACCGAGAAGATAATGAGTAGTTGGCGCCAGGGCATGTGCTGCCTTGGCGTCTTTAATTACGCCCATTCTCCTTGGTCATTTCGACTAGGATCTACCTGATGACTTTACAGCGTCCACAAAGTAAAAGTATTGGCGAGACCATGACGTTGAATCTGTAGGATGTATGAGTTCATGAACATAGCAACTACTGTCCGTAGCAGGCGGGAACCTCTTGTTCCTTGCCGACTCCCCGTTCGAACGGACTCATGGAGGCCGGGTTATTTCGCGGATATTGGGGTATCCGTCGTACTTTCTGACCGTGATTAAAGAATGGGCATACGCCGATATTTTCTTTGAAATGACTGACGCTACCGCATCGCATGCATTCGCGGAGGACTGTGGGGCGTATGCTACCATATACTCACCACCATTGGTTTTGCAGCCCTGACGATCGTCTCGTGGGCATCGCGTCCGAAGAACCGCAAACTTTAACTGACAAGGCGTTTATGTTACAAGACAAGTTGCCGGTTCTTGGGGTGTTATGAATGTGCGGCAGGCATGAGAAGATATTGGAAGAATAATCCCCAATAAGTTGAATGAAGAAGAATATCGCCAGAGGAGAGATGGAAATGTCCGAAGCCGACTGTAATTAGCAGTCGGCTTCTTGTATTTTCCAATGCGAGCGGATATTTAAACAAAACCTTCAAGAACAACCTTACCAATCGTCTTATTGCTCTCCAATAGCTTGTGAGCTTGACGAAGGTTCTCTGCCGAG